>JANOQS010000505.1:0-2369 GCA_031414975.1 Methylibium sp.
ACACGTGCGCGGGCGTCGGTGATGGCCAGGGTCGCGCCGACCGAGAAGGCCGTGCCCTGCACCGTCGTCACGCTGGCCGGCTTGGGCAGCGCCACCACGTCGGCGGCGCGCACGTTGCCTGCCACCACGTGGTAGGTCAGGATGCCGGCGAGCGACGGGCTGGCCAGCAGTTGCGCCTTCGTCAGGCCCAGTTCGGTGAGCGCCGCGGTGAAGGCGTCGTTGGTCGGCGCGAACACCGTGAACGGGCCGGCACCGCTGAGCGTGGTGGCCAGGTTGGCGGCCACCACCGCTTCCACCAGCACCGAGAACGTCGGGTTCAACTGCGCCATCTGCACCACGTTGAGCACACCCGGCGGCACCAGCACCTTGTCGATGACGTGGATCACGCCGTTGCTGGCCGGGACGTTGGCGGTCACCACGGTGGCTTCGGTCAACACCTCGTCGGTGATCTTCACGCCGGCCGTGGTGTTCAATGCCAGGGTCGTGGCCGCGCCTTCGAAGGTGTAGAGCGTGGGCTGCGTCGCACCCCCGGCCACCAGATCGGCGGCTGCCTTGCGCGTCGGCAGCACGTGGTACTGCAGGATCTTGGCCAGGGTCGGGCCGTCCAGCGCCGTCACCATCGCCGAGGCGCTGGCAAAGCCCAGGGTCGTGGCCAACGAGGTGAAGGCCGCATCGGTCGGCGCAAACACCGTCAGGCTCGACGTGCTGCTGCTCAGCGCCGGCACCAGGCCGGCCTTGTCGGCGGCGGCCACCAGCGCGGTGAAGCCGCGGCTGGTCGCCTCGGCAGCCAGCGTTCCCGGTGGGGGAGCGTCGTCGTCACTGCCGCCGCACGCGGCAAGGATCGAAACGAACATCATCGCGGCAAGCCGCTTGAGCCAGACGGGCATGTCTTTCTCCAGGTCGAAGTTGAAAGGAAGGGGATGGATTTGGGCCACCCGACGGACTTGTGACCGAACTCACGAATCGCCGGGTCAAACGAGACAAGCTGCGAAATGTGAACTACTGAGTTCACATAGTCAACTGTACGGTCTTTATGGAAACTCATCAGTTATTTCAAGACTGATCTGTCCAAGTTGTTCGGTGCGCGTCTACAATTTGCCCATGGCAAAAACATCGTTTCGCGTCCAGGTGCTGCGTGCGCGGGAGGACGCGATCCTCGCGTCGGTGAACCGCCTGCTGGCCGAAAAAGGCTTCGACGTGATGACGGTGGACGAGGTCGCGGCCGATGTCGGCATCGCCAAAGCCAGCCTCTACAAGCACTTCACGTCCAAGGAAGAGTTGGCGGCGGCGGCGATGATCGGCGTACTGGACCGCGCACTGGCGTTTCTGGTCACCCTGGAAGCCAAGGGCCAGGCCAGCCCGGCCGAGCAGCTCCGCGCCGTCGTGCGCTGGACCATGACGGTGCAACTGGCCGGCGAAATGCCGTCGCTGCCGGCGCAAAACTCGGCGCTGCGCTCGGCGCTGATGACGAACAAGATCTACCTCGACCGGCTGATGGAGGTGAGCGACAAGCTCGGCGTGTGGATCACCGCGGCGCAGAAGGCCGGCAGCCTGAACCCGGCGCTGCCGCCCGAGGTGGTGCTCTACACGCTGTTCAGCCGCGCCTGCGACCCGGTGCTGGGCCTGCTCAAGCTGGGCGGCAACTATGCCGACGAGCAGATCATCGAGCTGCTGCTGTCAACCTGTTTCGATGGGTTGGCAAGCCGCGTTGTATGACGACTGATAAGGTCGCCCCCTCCGGCCTGGCGACTGGCTCGGCTACCGTCCCGGTTACCAGAAACCCCAGTTTCCGGTAAAGACCACCCACACGCCGAGCGCGCCGTTGGTCACCGCGTGCGCCACGATCGGCACCCACAGCTTGCCGGTGCGGATGTAGAGCCAGGCATAGGCCAGCCCGGCGACGATGGCCGCCAGCCACAAGGTGTGGGCCAGCATGAAGACGAAGGTCGACAGCACCACCGCCTTCAAACCCACGCGCTGCGGGTCCACCGTCTCGAACTGCGCGCGCTCGATCCAGCGCATCAGGAAGGAGCGCCAGAACAGCTCCTCCATCACCGGCACCAGCAAGGCGGCGCCGACCCAGCGCACCGCCACCAGTGGCCACATCACGTTGCCCTGCGCGTCGACCGGCCGAAAGCCGGCGGTGGCTTCGCCCAGGCGCATCCACGGCGCATCGAGCAGGGTCCACAGCCAGAAGACAAGCGCGCCCACGCCCACCGCCAGCGCCAATTCGCGCCAGGTGGGCCAGCGCTGTGCGACGAGCTCGCCGTAGTCGCGCCAGCACCACGCCAGCAGCGCCGCGACCAGCCCCATGCTCACGCCGTAGAGCCAGCGCGGATCCATGCCCCAGGAGCCATCGGCCGGCATGG
>JANOQS010000506.1:0-15969 GCA_031414975.1 Methylibium sp.
ACTCCTTCCCATCCCGAACAGGACAGTGAAACGCCTCTGCGCCGATGATAGTGCGGGTTCCCGTGTGAAAGTAGGACATCGTCAGGCTTCTATACCGCACCAAGCCCCCGATCGAAAGGATCGGGGGCTTTTTGCGTTTCAAGGTAACAACAGCTCGACGGCGTTACTGCCGGCAAACAACTGACTTGCCAAGCTGCGCTCCCTGGTTCCGACGATGCCCAGAAAATCCTGCGCTCCGCGCATCGCCCCAAACGCCTCGAAACCACGCTCGAGCAAGGTTTGAAGCGCACCGAGCCCGGCTGCGATCGCGGGCGCGCGCATCATCCGCAAACTCTTGCGCAACAAGGGCTTGCGGGTCAGGCGATCGAGCGACAAACCGAGCTCGATAGTCAATGCAATCTGAAGCTCGCGCTCGGTCGCGCCACTGCTGTTCTGCCAGGCCCGCACATAGGTCGCCGCATCGATGTCAGGGCCGCGCAAAGCCAAGCCCATCGCAGTATCCAGCCGCTCCGAAAGCGCGTGCAATTCCGCCAACGCCGCGACTGTATCGACCAGCGTCTTCGGGAACAAGCGCACCACCGTCGGAACGACCTTCGCAAACTGCGCGTCTCGCTCGACGAAGTTGCGCGGCCCATACAGTTCATCGAGGAAAAACCGGGCTGCCGGCCCGTAGCGGTCTGACATGAGCAGTTCCGCGTAGGTTTTCGCAAAGCGCTGGTGCTGGTAGTGTTTGACCGCCTCGACCTTGGCCGCCAGACCCACTGTGGCGCTACGTCGAGCGCGCTCGCCTTCGACGTCTCGAAGGTTGGCGAGGATCGGATCGGCGGTGGTGGACATTGCTCACTCTGGCTGCGCTGCGTTGACGCGTTGACGAACGGCCCCACATCATCGCCCGGCCCTCAACAGCGGCACTGCTAGCATTCCCGCATGCTCGCCAGGCTTCAGCAATTCACCACGCTCTGCCTCATCTTCGGCGCTGTGGCGTGGGCCCTTTACTTTCTGCGCCACGGCAAGCCGACCTGGGCGTGGGCGGGCGCGCTGCTCATTCTGCTCGGCTACGCGATGTTCCTCGGCGTGGAGTTCCTGCTGCTCGCAACGGTTCAGCAGGGCGACAGCACGCGCCGCCCGACGCCACGTCAATTGTTCACCGCCTGGTGGGCCGAGGTCTTGACGGCCCCCCAAGTGTTCTGCTGGCGCCAGCCGTTTCGCAGCCGCGCCGAACCCGACTTCGTACCGCCGTCAGCGTACGGAGCCCGCGGTGTGGTCCTCGTTCACGGCTTCGTCTGCAACCGGGCGCTATGGAATCCCTGGATGGCCCGACTGCGAGTCAGGCAGGTCCCCTTCGTGGCGGTCAACCTGGAGCCGCTGTTCGGCTCGATCGACCACTACATCGGCATCATCGAGAAAGCCGTTCAGCGCATCGAGAAGAGCACCGGTCTGCCCCCCGTGCTGGTGGCACACAGCATGGGCGGCCTGGCGGTACGGGCCTGGTTGTCGGCCTGCGCCGGGGACGCGCGGGTGCATCACGTCATCACCATCGGCACGCCGCACCACGGCGCCTGGCTGGCGCGTTTTGGCCAGACAGCCAACGGCCGCCAGATGCGCATGGGCAGCGCGTGGTTGAAACAACTGACCCAACAAGAGCCACCGCAACGCTTCGCCAGGTTCACCTGCCTCTACAGCCACTGCGACAACATCGTGTTCCCGGCCAACACCGCCACGCTGCCGGGTGCCGAGAACGTTCACGTGCCCGGCACAGCGCACGTTCACCTGGCGTTTCAAGGTGCGGCATTCGACGAACTCCAGCGCCGGCTGGTCACGGAGCCATCGATGCATGCCACACCGGCGCGCTGAGCCCCAAGCGCCCGCGACGACGCGTCCGTCACCGCCCGTCGATTTGCACCCCCGCGCGTGCAGCCTGCTCGTCCGCGTGGTAGCTCGACCGCACCATTGCCCCCACCGCCGCATGCGTGAAGCCCATCTTCAGCGCCTCTGCCTCGAACATGCGGAACGTGTCCGGGTGAACGTAGCGGCGCACCGGCAGGTGGTGGCCACTCGGGGCGAGGTACTGGCCGATGGTCAGCATGTCGATGTCGTGCGCGCGCATGTCGCGCATCACCTGCAGAATCTCTTCGTCTGTTTCGCCCAAGCCCACCATCAGCCCGCTCTTGGTCGGCACGTGTGGCGCAAACGCCTTGAAGCGCTTCAGCAGATTCAGCGAGTACGCATAGTCGGACCCCGGCCGCGCTTCCTTGTATAGCCGCGGCGCGGTCTCCAGGTTGTGGTTCATCACATCGGGTGGCGCGGCCTTCAGGATCTCCAGAGCGCGGTCCATGCGGCCGCGAAAATCGGGGGTCAGGATCTCGATCTTCGTGTTGGGCGACAGTTCGCGAGTCCGGCGGATGCATTCGACGAAGTGACCTGCCCCCCCGTCACGCAAGTCGTCCCGATCGACGCTGGTGATCACGACATAGCTCAGCTTCAGCGCCGCGATCGTCTTGGCCAGGTTCTCCGGCTCGGCCGCGTCCAGCGGGTCGGGGCGGCCATGGCCCACGTCGCAGAACGGGCAGCGCCGCGTGCACTTGTCGCCCATGATCATGAAAGTGGCCGTGCCTTTGCCGAAGCATTCGCCGATATTCGGGCACGACGCTTCTTCGCACACCGTGTGCAGCTTGTGCTCACGCAGGATCTGCTTGATCTCGTAGAAGCGTGTCGTCGGAGACCCGGCCTTCACGCGGATCCAGTCCGGCTTCTTCAGCGTCTCTGCGGCGACGATCTTGATCGGAATGCGCGAGGTCTTGGCCTGCGCCTTCTGCTTGGCGCTGGCGTCGTAGGTGGCACCGCTCGGTGGTTCGTGGACGATGGGGTCGTTGGACATGCAGGCTCTCGCTGGTCAAAAGCTCAGGTTCGAGGCCAGGCTGTCGCCCAAGCGTTGCGCCACATCGGACCATTCGCGGTTCACGCCGAGTGTAGCCAAGTCAACCGTCTGCAGGCCGGCGTAACCGCAGGGGTTGATGTACCCGAACGGCGCCAGGTCCATCGCCACGTTCACCGCCACACCGTGGTAGCTGCAATGGCGGCTGACCTTGATGCCGAGCGCCGCGATCTTGCCCAACCCGGCGAACGGATCCAAGCGCGGCCCGGTCAGCGCAGCATGGCCGAACGGGTCTGCCAGGCGCACGTAGATACCCGGCGCACCCACCACCCGGTGGCCCGTCACGCCGCAGGACTCCAGCGTCTTGATGACGCAGTGCTCCAGCCGGTACACGTATTCCTTGACGAAGATGCCGAGCCGGCGCAGGTCGATCAGCGGGTAGGCCACCACTTGCCCGGGGCCGTGGTACGTCACCTGGCCGCCGCGATTGCTCTGCACGATCGGAATGCCATGTGCATCGAGCACATGTTCGGCCTTGCCGGCCAGGCCTTGCGTGTAGACGGCCGGATGCTGGCAGAGCCAGATCTCGTCATTCGTTGATTCCGTGCGAGTGGCGGTGAAACTTTGCATCGCCTCAGCGATGGTGGCGTACTCCGCCAAGGCGAGAACCCGAACGGCCGGCCGGCCGCCGCCGCTCACAACACCACCTTGACCATCGGGTGCGTGGACAAGGTGCGGTACAGCTCGTCGAGCTGCTCGCGGCTGGTGG
Organism: Methylibium sp.; assembly: GCA_031414975.1. Lineage (GTDB taxonomy): Bacteria > Pseudomonadota > Gammaproteobacteria > Burkholderiales > Burkholderiaceae_C > LGRD01. Next base: position 3,645 of record JANOQS010000506.1, read on the forward strand.
CCGTGACGGTGAGCGTCAGCCCAAGGTACTTGCCGCCGCTGCTCAGGCGCGACTCGATGCTGCCGGCGTCAAAGGCAGGATCGAAGCCCTGCGCCACGGCCGCAACCGCCTGCGCAAAGCCATCGACGTTGGCCCCCATCACCTTGATCGGAAAGCTCGACGGGTACTCGATGAGAGATTGTTCGGGCGGAATATCTCGCATGCTCGTGTTCATGCCGGCAAAGTTGGGGGCCGATGGCACGAACTCAACGGCGCACCCAAAACAGGATCGACTCAGATCGACTGGATCGGCTTGGCGCGCTGGTAGGCCTCGAACAGCCGCGAATACACCGGCCCGGGCTTGCCGCGCAGCGCGCCGTGGCCGACGGGCTGACCGTCCAGCGTGGTCACGCTGAGCACGTCTTTCGTCGCCGAACTGAGTAGCACCTCGTCGGCCGACAGCACCTCGGCCTCGGCAATCGGGCGCAGGTTGAAGGCGATGCCCTCTTCTTCGCACAACTCCCGAAGCAGTTCATAACGAATGCCTTCGAGCACATGCTCGCTCTTGGGCGGGCCCAGCAGCGCGCCCTCGTGCGCTATCCATACATTACTGGCCGACGCCTCGGTCAAGTGGCCATCGCGGAACAAGATGGTTTCAGTGGCGCCGTGGTCGGCCGACATCTGCCGCGCCAGCACCGCCCCCAGCAGCGACACGCTCTTGATGTCGCCGCGCTCCCAGCGGAAGTCGCGAGCCGTGACGCAGGCCACGCCGTGGTGGCGCTGCTCGGCCGTGGGCGCCTTTAGCACGCTGGCCATCATGAACACCGTGGGTGTGATGTCGGTGGGCATCACATGGTCACGCAGCGCCACGCCGCGCGTGACCTGGATGTAGACGAGCAGGTCGCCGGCACCGCTCTGCTCCGCCAGGGCCGCCACCAGCTTGCGGCAGCGCTCCAGCCACTCGGCGCTGCTGTGCGGGTTGGCGATGCGCAGCTTGGACAGACTGCGCGTCAGGCGCGCCATGTGCTCGTCGAAGCGGAACAGCTTGCGCTCGAACACCGGCACCACTTCGTACACGCCGTCGCCGAAGATGAAGCCGCGGTCCAGCACCGAGACCTTGGCCTCGCGCAGCGAGCCGTACTCGCCGTTCAGGTAGCACAGGCTGTCGGGGATCGCTTGCATCTCGTCTCCAGGGCGGCGCGGGGCCGCGTCAATCAGGTGCGCAGAATAAACCCGCCACGGGCCGAACGCGAAACCAGACTGTGCAGATCGGCGATCACTTGATCCACAAGCGCAACGAATCCCAGGCGCGCCCGAACAGCCCGGCCTGCTCGACCGGCTCGAGCACCACCAGCGGCAGCTCCAGCACCGCCTGGCCGCTGGCCGTGGCCACCTTGATCGAGCCGACCCGTTGCCCCTTGGCCAGCGGCGCCACCAGCGGGTCGGTACGCTCGATCTTGGTCTGCAGCTTGCCGCCCTCCCCCTTGGGAACGGTCACGAACACGCCGCCGGCCGCGCCGAGTTTGGCCTGCGCGGCGGTGCCCTTCCAGACCTGCGGCGACACCATCGGCTGGCCGTCGTCGAACAAGCGCACGGTGTCGAAGGCCTGGTAGCCCCAATTCAGCAGCTTCTGGCTTTCGTTGGCGCGCGCGTCCATCGAGGTGGTGTTGAGTACCACGCTGAGCAGGCGCCGCTTGCCCGCCGGCGCGCCGGCCGCGCCCAGGTTGGGGAAGTCGCGCACCGCGCTGGCGATGAGGCAATAGCCGGCCGCGTCAGTGAAGCCGGTCTTCATGCCGTCCACCGTCGGGTCGCGGCGCAGCAGCAGGTTGCGGTTCGGCTGCGAGATCTTGTTGTAGCTGTAGTCCTTGATCGAGTAGTAGGTGTAGAAGTCCGGAAAGTCGCGAATGATGTGCGTAGCCACCGTGGCCAGGTCGCGCGCGGTGCTCTTGTGGCCGGCCTCGGTCAGGCCGGTGACGTTCTTGAACACGCTGTTCTTCAGGCCGAAGGCCTGGGCCTGGCGGTTCATCATCGCGACGAACTGGTCCACGCTGCCGGCCACGCCCTCGGCCAGCGCCACCGAGGCATCGTTGCCACTCTGCACGATCATGCCGCGCAGCAGCTCGTCGACCTTGGGCTTCATCGTGGTGTCGATGAACATCAGCGAGCCGCCGCCCTTGCGCTCTTCCCACGCGCGCATCGACACCGGCAGCGTCTGCTCCACGCTGAGCTTCTTGTCGCGAATGGCCGCGAACACGACGTAGGCCGTCATGAGCTTGGTCAGTGAGGCCGGGTCGGCCGGCGCATCGGCAGCGCGTTCGGCCAGCACCTGGTTGCTGGTCAGGTCCAGCACCAGAAAGCTCCTGGCGTTGACCTCCGGCGGCTGCGGCGCCAGCGCCTGGGCAGCGCCGGTCAGTAACAGGCCGGAGAACAGAATGGGAAGCAGGAAGTTCATCGAATGACCCGGGTAGGTTGGAAAGGTGACAGGGCCGGCATGAGCCTGGCGCCCCGCACACGCTGATGTTGACGTTGACGTAGGGAAAGCTGCCTAGGAGGCGGCCGGCCGCTGCAGGTGCTGCACGACCACGCTCTTGAGCAAGCCGAGCTGCCCGTGGAAAAAGTGCCCGACGCCGGGAAACACCACGACCGGAAGCGCCTGTGGCCGGGCCCAGTCCAGGGTGGCCGACAAGGGCACGACCTCGTCGACCTCGCCATGAATCACCAGCGTATCGGCCGGTACACTGGCCATCACCTGCTTCTGCGTGGACGGGCCGACCAGCACCAGGCGGCGCGGCTTGTCGGGCGCCGCCAGACGGGCGGCGGCCTGCGAGGCCACATAAGCGCCGAACGAAAAGCCCGCGAGCATGAACTCCCCGGCACCCTGCCCCGAACGGTGCGCTGCGATCACGGCCAAAGCGTCGTCCACCTCGCCCACCCCATCGTCCCACGCACCCTCGGACGCACCGATGCCGCGAAAGTTGAAGCGCACCGTCTGCCAACCCAGTTGCAGGTAGGCGCGCGCCAGGGTCTGCACGACCTTGTTGTCCAGCGTGCCGCCGTGCAGCGGGTGCGGGTGGCAGATCACCGCCACGCCCAGCGGCGCCCCGGCAGGCACATCGACCGCACATTCGATCGCGCCGGCCGGGCCGGCCACGCTCTGGCGCAAGGTCTTCGAGTTCACGCGCCTGCCTTCAGCGCCCGACCGACGGCGCCAGCAGCAGACGCTCGACGACCTGGCCCTTCTTCAGGTGCGAGTCGACGATCTCATCGATGTCGTGCTGGTCGACGTAGGTGTACCAGACCGCCTCCGGGTAGACCACCGCCACCGGGCCGCCGGCACAGCGGTCCAGGCAACCGGCCTTGTTCACGCGCACGCCGCCCGGGCCGTTCAGCTTCTCGCCCTTCACGCGCGACTTGCAGCGGTCGAAGCCGGCTTGCGCGTTGTGGTTGCTGCAGGCGTCTTCGCCGTTGTCGCGCTGGTTCAGGCAGAAGAAGATGTGGCGTTCGTAATAACTCATGCTCGAATTTTACCGGCGCCGGTTTCAACGCAAGTCGCTTGCCCCTACACGGGCCAGCAGGTAGGCGAGCGACCCATACGGCCAGAGCCAGCCGACCCATTGCGCGGCACCATGAAAGCGGATGAAGCGGCCCTGCTCCCAGGCCTGCAGGCTCTCCGAGAAATACGGGTCGGTCGGCGCCTGCGTCAGCAGCACTACCAGGGCGGTGAGGGCCACCAGCCCGAGTCCGGCGCTGACCCGCGTCGGCAGCGTCACCAGCAGCGCGGCCAGCGCCGTACCCGCGGCGAAGCCGAGCAAGGCAGGGCCGGTAAACCAGGCCAGGGCGTGCTGCGGGCCGAAGTTCAGCGCGGTCGACAAAGTGGTGGCTGCAAAGCCCAGCAGCGCCACCCCCGCCACCAGCACCAGGCGGCGCCAGCCTGGCCGCGCCACCGCAAAACCCACCAGGCACGGCGCCAGCAATCCCAACGTGACGGCCGTCAACTCCGTGCCGGGGGCCAGCGCGTCCATGCGTGGCGTGCTGCTCAGCAGCCCCTGCACGCCATCCACCTGCGGCCACTCCTGCAGCCACTCGGCCAGGTGCTCCTGCACAAGCCCGAGAACCTGGCCTTGCCCGAGCACCACCGGGGTCGGGAAGAGCAGGCCTACCGGCCACAACATCAGCAGCGCCAACCCACCGGCGCTGCGCTCGACGAACCAGCGGTCACGCCAGGATTGCCAGCGTTTCACCGCCCCCGCCGAATGGGCCGCCAGGCCCAGTCCCGCGCCAACGGCCGCGCCCGATGTGTTCAGCGCCAGATCGAGGTTGGACGGCACGCGCTGTGGCAAAAAGCCCTGGAACACCTCCATCGACAGCGACAGCAGCAAGCCCACGCCGACCGCGCCCGCAAACGCCGCGCCCGGCCCGCGCCCCATGCGCACGCTCGCCAGGCAGACCAGCGCCCCCAGCGGCAGGTAGCCGAGCAGGTTGGAGACCAGGTCGAAGGACGTCCAGTACCGCGGCCACGGCAGGCCCAGAAAGGCCAGCACCGGCTCACGCGCCTCTTGCCAGCCGCTGAACGGATACAGGCTGGCGTAGACGATCAGCGCCGCGTAGAGCCATGCCAGCGGGACGGCCGAGCTGCGGTGGCGAGCCATGGGAGCGGCGTCAGAACGGCTTGACGACCACCAACACCACGGTGGCCGCAAACACCAGCACCGCACATTCGTTGAACACCCGGAACCAGCGCTCGCTGCGCCGGTTGGCCAACTGCTCAAACTGACGCAGCAGCGAGCGGCACGCATGGTGGTAGCCGAGCGCGCCCAGGACCAGCACCAGCTTGACGTGCAGCCAGACGTTGCCCGGCCCGCGGCCGATGCCGTAGTACAGCCACAGCACCAGCCCGAGCCCCAGCGCGGGCACCATCAACAGGCTGCTGAAGCGGTACAGCTTGCGCGCCATCATCAGCAGGCGTTCGCGTTCGGCGTGGCTGTCTGCCGGCACGGTGGCCAGGTTCACGAACAGCCGCGGCAGATAAAACAGGCCGACAAACCAGCTCGCCACGAACACGATGTGAAAGGCTTTGATCCAGAGCATCGCGGCATTATGGCGGGCCATGTTCAGCGGCTCGAAAGCGGCGGTGATCGAGGGCCCCACAAAGAAAAGCCCTGACCATTCGGTCAGGGCTTTGAAAGCCTTAACGCTGTCATCACGGTAAGGCACCTGCTCAGGGAGGAAAAGCAGGGAATGACCACCTTGCGGCTATCATTCGCTGACTACTTTAGCAGATACATCGCACATTTCCAGGGCTCTCCCGGGCAAACCCGGTCATCGATTTGGGGCCCGATTCAGACAGACCCGCGCGGCGCCCAGGCCCGCGCATGCAACGGTAAGCGCATCGTGCAGACACCCCCCCCTTTTCCGATGAGCCGCCCGCGCCGCCTGCGCCGCGACAACTTCACTCGGAGCCTGGTTCGCGAATCACATCTTCGCAACAGCGACCTCATCCTGCCGGTATTTGTGCTCAACGGCAAAAACGTGACCCAGGACGTCGCCTCCATGCCGGGTGTGCAGCGGCGCAGCCTGGACCGCTTGCTGCCGATCGCCGAAGAGTGCGTGCAGCTCGGCATTCCGGTGATGGCGCTGTTTCCGGTGCTCGACCCCGCCCTCAAGACCGATGACGGCCGTGAGGCGCTCAACCCCGAAGGCCTGGTGCCCACGGTGGTGCGCGAACTGAAAAAGCGCTTCCCCGAACTCGGGCTGATGACCGACGTGGCGCTCGACCCGTTCACCAGCCATGGCCAGGACGGGCTGCTCGATGCCACTGGCTACATCCTCAACGACGAGACCGTGGCCGTGCTCACCCAGCAGGCGCTGGTGCAGGCCGAGGCGGGCGTGGACATCGTGGCCCCGAGCGACATGATGGACGGCCGCATCGGCGCGATCCGCCAGGCGCTCGAAGCCAAGGGCCACATCCACACCCGCATCATGGCCTACAGCGCCAAGTACGCGAGCGCCTTCTACGGCCCGTTCCGCGACGCTGTGGGTTCGGCCGCCAACCTCGGCAAGGGCAACAAGAAGGTCTACCAGATGGACCCCGGCAACAGCGATGAAGCGCTGCGCGAGGTGGCACTCGACATCGCCGAAGGCGCCGACATGGTGATGGTCAAGCCCGGCATGCCCTACCTGGACATCGTGCGGCGTGTGAAAGACGAGTTCCGTGTGCCGACCTTCGCCTACCAGGTCAGCGGCGAGTACGCAATGCTCAAGGCCGCGGCCCAGAACGGCTGGCTCGACCACGACGCGGTGATGATGGAAAGCCTGCTCGCCTTCAAGCGCGCCGGTGCCGACGGCGTGTTGAGCTACTTTGCGCTGGAGGCCGCGCGGCTGCTGAAGGCTCAGTAGGCGCAGATCAGCCGCCGACCGCGCATGCGCATCTTCCACCTCAACGCCGACCAGTTCACCGAACTGGAGTCCTTGCCCGAGGCGTTGCCCGCCACCGGTTACCTGTGGATCGGCAGCGCGCGGCGCGAGTTCGAGGTGCAAACCGCGCTGCTGCAGGCGGCGCTGCAGCGCTGGACCGGCGGCCAGCTCGTGGACCTGCATGTGGCCGACCTGCTCAACAACCAGCTGCCCTCGCACTTCGACGACACCTCCTGGTACGACATGCTGGTGTTCCGGCGCCTGGCTGCCGGCGCCGGCAGCGAGGCGATGTTTGCCGACGAGACCCACGGCACGATGGCGTCGGCCCGCAAGGCGCTCGACGCGATCGACACCAGCCCGGTGGGCTTTGCGGTGTTCGACCGCGTGCTGCTGACGGTTCACCCGACCGATTGCCAGGTGCGCGACTTCTTCGCCAACCGCCTGCAGCAGCAGGTGCAAAGCGGTGAAGCGGCGCGCGGCGCAGGCCGCCTGCCCAGCAGCCCGGCCGACCTGATGCTGCGCATGGTCAACCACATGGTGGATCGCTACCTCGACCTGCGCCGCTTGTTGACGCGCCAGTTCGGCCACCTGCAGCAGGAGTTGTTCAACCCGCGCAGCCACTTCACCAACTGGCAGTTGCTGCTCGACTCGCGCAACGCGATGCACCTGCTCGAAGACATCTGCGAAGACCAGCGCAGCGCGATCGTCGAATGGATCGATGCGCTCGATGAATGGCCCGACGAAGCCGACCCGGCCGCACGCCGCGAACGCGAGCTGTTGCGGGTACGCTCTCGTGACGTGCTCGAGCACATCGAGCGCGTGCTGGCGCATGTGCGGCGGCTTGAATCGTCGGCCGAAACCGGCGTGCAGATGCACTTTGCCGCGCAGAGCCACCGCACCAACAGCATCATGCGCACGCTCACCGTGCTGACCGCCATCTTCCTGCCGTTGAACCTGGTGACCGGCTTCTTCGGCATGAATTTCGAAGGCCTGCCGCTGATCCACAGTTCCGCGGGTTTCTGGGTGGTGTTCGGGCTGCTCGTGACTCTGGGGCTGGGCCTGGGCACGTTCTTCTGGCGCAAGCGCTACCTCAGCACCAACCGTTGAGCCCTGCCTCGCATTCTTTCGACCGGCGCCAGATCGCGCTGCTGGTGTTCATCACCATCGTCTGGGGCTTCAATTGGCCGGTGCTGAAGACCGGCGTCACCGGCTACCCGCCCTGGACCTTCCGCACCCTGTCGATGCTGCTCGGCCTGCCGGTGCTGTACGCGATGACGCGCTCGCTGAAGGTGCCGCTGCGGGTGCCGCGCAACGAATGGCGCGAGTTGGCCGGGCTGACCTTCACCAACATGATCGTCTGGCACGTGGTGGCCATCGTGGCGATCCAGGCCCTGTCGTCGGGCCGCGCGGCGATCCTGGGCTACACGATGCCGATCTTCTCGGCGCTGATCGGCGCAGCGCTGTTCGGCCAACGGCTCAAGGGGCGCCAGTGGCTGGGCGTGGCAGCCGCCGCGGTCGGTGTGGCGCTGCTGCTGTGGCACGAACTGGCACAAATGGCTGGCCGGCCCTGGGCCGCCCTGGGCATGCTGCTGGCTGCGGCGGTGTGGGCGCTGGGCACGCAGCAGATGCGCCGCACCCTGCTGGCCTCGCCCACATTGGCGCTGGGCTGGTGGATGACGATTGCGACCACCGTCGTGATGGGGCTGCTGTCCTTCGTGTTCGAGCGTGGCGCCTGGGCCGTGCCATCGGCCGCGGTCTGGTTCGCGGTGGTCTACAACGCGGTGCTGATCTTCGGCATCGCGCAACCGCTGTGGCTGGTGCTGGCGCGCGAACTGCCGCCGGTGGCCTCGACCCTGTCGGTGATGCTGATCCCGGTGCTGGGCGCGCTCAGCGGCGCCTGGCTACTGAACGAAAAACTGCATTGGCAGGATGGTGCCGCGGTGCTGCTGATGCTGGCGGCAATCGGCTCGGTGTTGTGGCCGAGCCGGGACTCCCCGCCTGCCGAAGCGAGCGGCTGAAGCGGCGCTGAATCGGCGCTTTCAGCGACCGTAGGGATCGTCGAAGCCTAGCCGCGCCAGCACGGCGCTTTCACGCGCTTCCATCGCCACCGCCCCGGCGTTCTTCTCGTGGTCGAAGCCCTGCGCATGCAGCGCCCCATGGACCAGCAGATGCGCGTAGTGCGCTTCGAGCGCCAGGCCCTGTTCCGCGGCTTCGCGCTGCACCACCGGCGCGCACAGCACCAGATCGGCCAGCACCACCGGCGCGCGGCTGTAGTCGAAGGTCAGCACGTTGGTGGCGTGGTCCTTGCCACGGTAGTCGTGGTTTAGCGCGCGGCCTTCGTCCAGCCCGACCACGCGCACGGTGATCTGGGCCGGCGCGTCCAGCGCGGCGCGGATCCAGCGCGCCACCTTGTGGCGAGCCAGCACGGGCCGGTCGGTCGGGTCGGGGAACTGCAGCGACAGGGTCAGCGCGGGTCGGGCGACTTTCATGCCATGTTCTCCACTGCGCCAAGCGGCGCCTGACCGGCACGGACCGCCGCATCAAGCGGACGCCGCGGAACCGGCTTTGCCGGGCCGCTGGCGGCGCCCCCTTGAGGGGGAGCGCCGAAGGCGCTTCGGGGGGTGGGTCACTTCATTCCGGCTCGGCCCGCGCCGCGTCGTAGGCCTCGACGATGCGCGCCACCAGCGGGTGGCGCACCACGTCGATCGACGTGAAGCGCGTGGTGGCGATGCCGCGCACGCGCCGCAGCACCCGCTCGGCCTCGATCAGCCCGCTCATCTGCCCGCGCGGCAGGTCGATCTGGCTCACGTCGCCGGTCACCACGGCCTTGGAGCCGAAGCCGATGCGGGTGAGGAACATCTTCATCTGCTCGGGCGTGGTGTTCTGCGCTTCGTCCAGGATCACGAACGCATTGTTCAAGGTGCGTCCGCGCATGAAGGCCAACGGCGCGACCTCGATGCTGCCTTTTTCGAACGCCCTGCCGACCTTGTCCATGCCCATCAGGTCGTACAGCGCGTCGTAGAGCGGGCGCAAGTAGGGGTCGACCTTCTGCGCCAGGTCGCCGGGCAGAAAGCCCAGGCGCTCACCGGCCTCGACCGCCGGGCGCGTGAGGACGATGCGCTGCACGCTGCTGCGCTCCAGCGCATCGACCGCGCAGGCCACCGCCAGAAAGGTCTTGCCGGTGCCGGCCGGGCCGATGCCGAAGGTGATGTCGTGCGCCAGGATGTTGCGCAGGTAGGTCAACTGGTTCGGCGTGCGGCCGGTCAGGTCGGCGCGCCGGGTGCGCAGCACCAGGTCGTCGGTCGTTACCTCGCTGGTCGGTGCAGCGGGCACGCTGGCAGCGTTCGTCGCCTCCCTTGTTGATTCGCGCCGGCCGCGGTGCGCCACGGCCTCGACCAGCGCCAACTGAACCCGCTCGGCCGAGAGCGGCGCTTCGGCGGTTTGATGCAGCGCCTGCAGCAACTGCATCGCCACCTCGGCCTTGTCCTTGCTGCCTTCGACCCGGAAGAATTCATTGCGCCGCGAGATGCTGACGCTGAGGGCCGCTTCGATGCTGCGCAGATGCTCGTCCAGGCTGCCGCACAAGTGGGCCAGGCGGGTGTTGTCGGGCGGCTCGAAAGAGTGTCTGAGGATCACGAAGTGAGGCGGGAAACGGGCTGGCCGGATTGTCGCCGCAAGTCCGGCAAAAGTGCCGCATCCCGCCCGGCGCCGGACGAACGGCGCGGGACCATCCTGCACAATCTGCGCCGATGCCCACGCCTGCCGCCTTCGTCAACGCCGCACGCCGTGCGTTGCCCGGCCTGCCGCTGCCGCTGCCGCTGTCGGTGTGGATGCGGATGCGGGTCTGGCTGGCGGCCTTGCTGCTGGTGCTGGCGGTCACCCCCGCCGCCTGGGCCAGGGGCGCGCCCATCGAGCCCATCTATCAGGCCAAGGTGCTGGTCAGCGGCGACACTGCGATTCCCGACATGGCCCTGCAGGGCAGCACGCCGCTGCCCGACGACTGGGCTGTCTCGCGCCCGCGAACCAGCGGCGTCGCGTGGTACCGCGTGAGTTTCGAGTTGCCCGCCGGCATGGGCCGCGACGAACTCCTCGCGCTCTACATCGAACGCGCCTGCAGCAACGTCGAGGTGCATCTGAACGGCCGCCGCATCTTCAACAGCGGCAGCATGGAAGAGCCCGTCACCCGCAACTGCCCCTACCCGCAATTGGTGAATCTGCCGGCCGCGCTGCTGCGCGACGACGGCAATGTGCTGGACCTGCGCGTGCAGGGCAGTGGCTTGCCCCGGGTCGCGGCGGTGCAACGTGCGGCCGGCCTGTCGGCGTTGAAGGTCGGGTTGCTGGCCGACTTGGCGCCCGAGCACGACCGCCAGCTGTTCTGGAACGTCACGGCCGTGCAGCTCACCAGCGGCGTGCTCGGGGTGCTGGGCTGCGTGATGCTGGTGCTCGGCTGGGCCGGCCGCCGCGAAGGGCACGAATGGGTGCTGGGCTGGCTGCTGCTGGGCTGGGCAGTGATGTCGCTGCGGCTGTGGCTGCGCGACACACCGCTGGACAACCCGCTGGTCGAATTCGTCGCCAGCTCAGGCTTGTCATTGCTGGCCGGCCTGGCGGTGGTCTTTCTGCTGCGTTATGCACGCTGGACCTTCCGCCCGCTCGAATTCTTTCTGCTGTTCCAGTGCCTGCTGATGCCGATGACGATGCTGCTGGGTGGGCCCAACCGGCTGCACCTGATGTCCACGGTCTGGTCCTTCGTGCTGTCGATCGAAGTGTCGGCCGCGATGGGCCTGTACCTCGCCTTGAGCTGGCCGCAGCGGCGCGCCGACTTCTGGGCCCTGGCGCCGGTGCTGGCCGCGGTGGTCGGGCTGCTGCTGGTCGAACTGGCGGTGCAGCGCCACCTGGTGGACATGCCGGCGATCGACATCACGCAGCTCGGGCTGTCGCTGGCGCTGATCCTGGTCGGTCTGCGTGTGCTGGTGCAGTTCCCTGCCACGGCGGACGCGCGCCGCGGCAAACCCGCCGATCCTGCCGACAAGGACAAGCTCAGGGCGCGTTTGAACGACCTGAGCGCGCGCCATGAAAGTGCTCTGGCCGAACTGACCCGCCTGCGCGAAGAGGTGCAAAAAGCCCCCGAGCGCAAACACGCGGGGCCCCCAGGCCTCGACTTCAACGCCGAGACGGAACGCAATCTGGCCCACATGGCCGAGCTGCGTGTCGAGCAGGTGACGGCGCAGGAGCGCAAGCGCATCGCCGCCGACCTGCACGACGACCTGGGCGCCAAGCTGCTGACCATCGTGCACACCAGCGAGAGCGACCATATCTCCTCGCTCGCGCGCGAGGCGCTCGAAGAAATGCGCCTGTCGGTGCGTGGCCTGAGCGGCAAGCCGATGCGGCTGGCCGATGCACTGGCCGACTGGCGCGCCGAAACGGTGGCCCGGCTGAGCCAGGCCAACATCGAGATCGACTGGCGCGGCCTGGTGGAAGACACCGACCAGCGCCTGGCCGCACGTTCGTTCGTGCAGACCACACGCATCCTGCGCGAAGCCATCAGCAACATCATCAAGCACAGCGGCGCGTCGCAATGCAAGGTGCGCTGCGGCATCCGCGACCAGGAATTCGGCCTGGTGGTGCAGGACAACGGCAACGGCATCTCGATGGAGCTCGACGGCAAGCTCGACCGCGGTCACGGCATGGCCAGCATGAAGAACCGCGCCAAGCAGATGCAGGGGCAGTGCCTGGTCGAGTCCGGCCCGGGCTATGGGACTGTGATCAGGCTCACGCTTCCTATCTGAACCCGCGCCGACGCATGTGCCACGCTGGGCATCGCCCTTCTAGGATTAATTGGTAAGGCGCAACCTTGCGTCGACCCTGGGGTTTGCGATGAAGAACATTCTGCTGCTCGAAGACCTGCCCGAAATCCGCCGCTGGCTCAAGGCGT
>JANOQS010000507.1:0-17660 GCA_031414975.1 Methylibium sp.
CCACACGCTCCTGCTCGCGCGAGCGGATCGCGCCCATCGGCAGCTCCTGGTTCTCGCTCCGCACCGCGGCCACGACCTGGTCGACGCTGATGCCCAGCGCTTCGAGCGCCGCCGGCTTGAGGTACAGGTTGACCTGCCGCGCGATGCCGCCGACGACCGACACCGAGCCCACGCCGCGCACGTTCTCGAAACGCTTCTGCAGCACCTGCGAGGCCCAGGTCGTCAGCTCCTGGGCCGATTTTTTTCCATCGGTGGACAGGATCGCAACGTTGTAGATCGGCTGGCTCGCCGGGTCGAAGCGCGACACGCGCGGCTCCTTGACCTCGTCGCGCAAGAGAGGCCGCACCAGTGCCACCTTCTCGCGCACGTCTTCGGCGGCCTTGCGGCCATCGACGTCGAGGTTGAACTCGACGATCACGACGGAGGTGCCTTCGTACGAGCGCGAATACAGCGAGCTGATGCCGGCGACGGTGTTGACGGCGGCTTCGACCTTCTTGGTGACTTCGCTCTCGACGATCTCGGGCGACGCGCCGGGGTAGTCCATCGCCACCACCACGGTCGGGAAGTCGATGTTCGGGAACTGGTCGACCGACAGGCGCTGGTAGCTGAACAAGCCCAACACCACGAAGGCGAGCATCACCATCGTGGCCATCACCGGGTTGGCGATCGAGACGCGGGTGAACCACATGGCGGGTGGCGCTCAGCGGGCTGCGGAGGACGCGGCCGCTATCGCAGGCGCCGCGCCTGGCGCCGGGCTCGGCGCCAACACCCGCACCGGCGTGCCGTCGCGCACCAGCCCGGCCGAGCCCGACAGCACGCGCGCGCCATCGCTCAGGCCCGACGTGATCTCGACCCAGGGCTGACCGTCCACCTCGCCGCGCTGGCCCAGTTGCACGGTCCGCAGCTGCGCCTTGTCGTCCAGCACCTGCAGCACGTAGGGCAGCGACTGGTCGGTGCGCACGGCGGTCAGCGGTACCGCCAGCGCGGTCTTCGCGGTGGTGGCGATTCGGCCCTTGGCGAACAGGCCCTGGCGCAGCGCCGGTTGCGGGTCCACCGCCAAATAGACCATCACCGAGCGGCTGCCCACCTGCGCGCTCGGGTTGATGCGCGCGACCTTGGCGGTGACCGGCTGCGATATGCCGTCGACCTGCAAGGTGGCGGGCCGGCCGATGCTCAGCGCGACCACGTCTTCGGGCGCGATCGCGGCTTCCAGCTCCAGCTTGGACAGGTCGACGACCTCGAGCAACTTCGCATCGACCGACACCCGCTCGCCCACCTGCACCAGCCGCTGCGACACCAGCCCGGCGATCGGCGACACCAAGGTGGAGTCGCCCCTTGCCTTGCGCGCCAGCGCCACCGCGGCCATGGCAGCCTGCAGGTTGGCTTGCGCGGCCACGTCGTTCGAGACCGAGGTCTCGAGCCCGGTCGGCGAGATGAAGCCCTGCGCCACCAGCGCGCGGTTGTTTTCGAGCGCGCGCTTGGCAATGTCGGCCTGGGCGCGGGTCGAGCCTGCGGTCTGCTCGGCCTGGCGCAGCTTCCAGTCGAGTTCGGTGGTGTCCAGTTGCCCCAGCACCTGGCCGCGTTTGACGGCGTCGCCTTCGCGCACCGTCAGCGACTTTACTTCGGCGGCGACCTTGGCCTTGATGACGGCGCTGTCAACGGCCTTCAGCCCGCCCGACACTTCCAGCGTGCGGGTCAGTTCGAGCTGGCGCGCGCTCACCATGTCGGAGGCCGCCAGGTCCAGCGCGACCACAGCCCTTTGTGCCAGCAGCGGCGCCTGTTCGGCCTTGCGGGCCTGCAGCGCACGGGCGACGAACCCACCCAGCACCGCAACCGCCACCACCGGGATCAGCCACTTCAACCAACGCTTCATGAACGGGGTTTCCCTGTCTTCCTTGCAGCCGGTAGGCCGGCCGTGGATTGCTTTTTTGGGTTCGGCCGGGGGGCCTTGCGTGGCACCTCCAGCCCATGCAGCACCAGGTCGATGTGCGTCGCGATGAAAGCCTTGGGTTCGATCGAGTGGCCCACGCCGCAGGCGCCGATCGAATGTTTGTGCATCACCAGGAACAGCATCGGCGCCATCAGCGCATGCACGACCTCGGGCACGTCGACAGCGCGGAACTCGCCGCTGTCGATGCCGCGCTGGATCAGCTGCGACACCATGTTCTCGGCCGGGTGCACCACCTCGTCGACATAGAACTGCGCGATCTCGGGGAAGTTGCGCACCTCCGACATCATCAGCTTCATGATGCCCGAAGCACGTGTCTCGCCGATGCGCTCCCACCACAAGCCGAACACCAGCGCCAGCAGCTCGGACGTGCTGCCCTCGAAGTCACGCACGATCTGCGTGCCCTCGGCGATCTGGTTCACCATGTTGTGGCGGATCACTTCCTTCAGCAGCTCTTCCTTGCTGGGGTAGTACAGGTACAAGGTGCCCTTGGAGACGCCGGCGCGCACCGCCACTTCTTCCGAGCGGGTCGCGGCAAAGCCCTTTTCGACGAACAGGTCAAGCGCTGCGTCCAGCAGTTCCTGCGGGCGGGCTTCCTTGCGGCGTTGCCGGTTGGTGGTGGCGGGCGGGGTCGTCGAAGGCATGAACGGATACTGACTGATTGGTCAGTAATGTAGTCGGCCCCAAGATAGCGGTCAAGGCAGACCCCCTCATCGTTGACCCAGCGCAATGTCCATCAGCATTTTCGACCTGTTCAAGATCGGCATCGGCCCGTCGTCGTCGCACACCGTCGGCCCGATGAAGGCGGCCGCGATGTTCGCACGCCGGCTCAACGACGGCGGCCTGTTGGGCCGCACCGCGCGCGTCGAAGTGCGGCTGTACGGCTCGCTGGGCGCTACCGGCAAGGGCCACGGCACCGACAAGGCGGTGCTGCTGGGCTTGCAGGGTGCGCTGCCCGACAGCATCGACCCCGACAGCATCGCCGCGAAGTTGCGCGAACTGCGCGAGCGCGGCACGCTGCTGCTCGACGGCGTGCAGGCGGTGAGCTTCAACGAGCGCACCGACCTGATTTTCCTGCGCCGAGAGTCGCTGCCGTTCCACCCCAACGGCGTGCGCTTCAGCGCGTTTGCGGCCGACGGCAGCGTGCTGGAGGAACGGCGCTACTTCTCGGTCGGCGGCGGGTTTGTCGTCTCGCAGGAAGAGGCCGATGCGCCGCCCGGCCAGGCCCGCATCGTCGAAGACTCCACCGTGCTGCCGCACCCGTTTGCCAGCGGCGATCAGTTGCTCGCCGCCACGCGCAGCGCCGGCGTGCCGATTGCCGCGCTGATCCGCGCCAACGAACGCGCCTGGCGCAGCGATGCCGATATCGACGCCGGCATCGACTTGATCTGGGACGCGATGAAGGCCTGTGTCGAACGCGGTTGCCGCACCGAAGGCCACCTGCCCGGCGGCATGAAGGTACGGCGCCGTGCGCCCGAGCTGTTCCGCTCGCTGACCCAGCGCCCCGAACAGGCCTTGCGCGACCCGCTCACGATCATCGACTGGGTCAACCTGTACGCGATGGCCGTCAACGAAGAGAACGCCGCCGGGGGCCGCGTGGTGACGGCGCCCACCAACGGCGCGGCCGGCATCATTCCCGCGGTGCTGCACTACTACGATCGCTTCGTGCCCGGCGCCAACGCCCAGGGCGTACGCGATTTCCTGCTCACGGCCGGCGCGATCGGCATGCTCTACAAGCAGAACGCATCGATCAGCGGTGCCGAGGTGGGCTGCCAGGGCGAGGTCGGCGTGGCCTGCTCGATGGCGGCCGGCGCGCTGTGCGCAGTGATGGGCGGCACGCCCGAGCAGGTGGAAAACGCCGCCGAGATCGGCATGGAGCACAACCTGGGCCTCACCTGCGACCCGGTTGGCGGGCTGGTGCAGATCCCGTGCATCGAGCGCAATGCGATGGGTTCGGTGAAGGCGCTGAACGCCGCGCGCATGGCCTTGCGCGGCGACGGCACGCACTATGTGTCGCTCGACAAGGTCATCAAGACCATGCGCGACACCGGCCGCGACATGATGACCAAGTACAAGGAAACCAGCCGCGGCGGCCTGGCGGTGAACGTGATCGAGTGCTGATCGTTCAGCCGCGCACGGGCAAGGCGTTGATCGGGACGAAGCTGCGCCGTCGATGCGACAGGCCCCGTCGGCCGGCGTAAAGAAGCGTGAACGGCGCGCCGGCCGCCCCGATGGCCCGCCACCCTCTGCCTAGAATCGGTGCCAATGAAAAGCAAGCTCTGGATCGGCGCGCTGGTGGCCACCCTGGCCGTGGCGGGCGGCGCCGCCTGGTGGCTGCTGCGCGACCGCGACGGTGGCGTCAGCTACCGCAGCGCCAAGATCGAACGCGGGTCGCTGCAGGCGGCGGTGTCGGCGTCCGGCACCGTCACGCCGGTGACGCAGGTGCAGGTCAGCTCGCAGGTGTCGGGGCAGATCAAGGAGTTGTTCGTCGACTTCAACAGCGAGGTCACGCAAGGCCAGTTGATCGCGCGGCTCGACCCCGAGACCTTCGAATACCGCCTGCGCCAGGCCAGTGCCGACCTGGAAGCCGCGCGCGCTTCGGTGCTCACCGCGCAGGCCAACGTGATGCAAGCCACCGCGCAGGTCGGCAAGGCGCGCGTGGACGTGCAGGAAGCGCAGCGCGACCTGGAGCGCAAGCAGGAGCTGGTGGCGAAGAACTTCATCTCGGCCGTCGAGGCCGAAAGGGCGTCGGCCCTGGCGCGCAGCCTGACCGAAAGTCTGAAGGCCACCGACGCACAGGTCGCCGTCGCCCGCGCGCAGGCGCAGAACGCGCAGGCCATCGTGAAGCAGCGCGACGCGCAACTTGCGCAGGCGCGTGTCGACCTGGAGCGCACGCAGATCCGCTCGCCGGTCACCGGCATCATCATCAAGCGCAGCGTCGAGGTGGGGCAGACGGTGGCAGCGAGCCTGCAGGCGCCCGAGCTGTTCGTGATCGCCGCGAACCTGAACGACATGCAGGTCGAAACCGCGATCGACGAGGCCGACATCTCGCGCGTGCGCAATTCGCAGAAGGTCAATTTCACGATCGACGCGTTTCCTGGCCGCAACTTCGAAGGCTCGGTCAAGCAGGTGCGCAAGGCTGCGGTGTCGGCGCAGAACGTGACCACCTACACCGTGGTGGTGGCCTTTGCCAACCCCGGCGCGAGCCTGCTGCCGGGCATGACGGCCAACGTGCGCATCGTCACCGAGACGCGCGACAACGTGCTGAAGGTGCCCAACGCGGCGCTGCGGGTGCGCATCGCAGGGGTCGAGCCGGCGGCCTCGGGTGCGGGCTCGGGTGCCGCATCAGGCGTGCGCACCGGGTCGGTCGACACCGGCCCGTGGTCGTGGCTGGGCACCGCGCAAGCCCAGCCTGCCGGCGGTGCGCCGGGCGCAGCGGCTGCGGGGCCCGCCTCCGCGCCGGCCCCGGCCACCGCCACCGCTACCCCCATTGCTACCCCCACCGCCACCGCCCGGCCCACCAGCCCCGCCGCGTCGGCTGCACGCGCGCCCGCCGCCAATGCCGTGGCGGGCGACGGATCGCGCGCGACCGCCGGCGGCGCGGCAGGCGGTGGCCCGCTGCGCGAGTTCCGCGACCGGCTGGTGAGCGAACTGCAGCTCGACCCGGCGCAGGTCGACAAGGTCGACGCGATGCTGGCCGACGCGCGCCCACGCTTCGGCGAACTGCGCAGCCTCCCCGAAGAGGAACGGCCGAAGGCGCGCGAGCGCATCCTGGCCGATCTGCGTGCGCGTGTGGCCGAACAGCTGCGCCCCGAGCAGAAGGCGAAGTACCAGCAACTGCTGGCCGAACTGGGCAGCCGCCAGAGCACGCGCGGGCGGATCTTCCTGCTCGGCGCCGACAACAGAGCGGCGGCCTACAACGTGCGGCTGGGCATCAGCGACGGCGTGGCCACCGAGTTGATCGTGATGCCAGGCACGCCCGGGGCCGACGCACTGGTCGAAGGCGCGACCGTGATCACCGGCGTGGTCAACAGCGCCACGGCCAGCGCGCCGGGCCGGCCCGCCACCCCTGGCGGGCCGCGGCCGTTCTGATGCAGCCCCCATGCCGCTGATTCAGGCCCACGATCTGGTCAAGACCTACACGATGGGCGACCAGACCGTGCATGCCTTGCGCGGCGTGTCGCTCAGCATCGAAGCCGGCGAGTTCGTCGCGATCATGGGCGCGTCGGGTTCGGGCAAGAGCACCTTGATGAACATCCTGGGCTGCCTGGACCAGCCGACGTCGGGCACCTACCGGTTGGCGGACGAGGAAGTCGAAGGCATGGGCGGCGACCCGCTCGCGTCGATCCGCAACCGCCGCATCGGCTTCGTGTTCCAGCAGTTCAACCTGCTGCCACGCACCAGCGCGCTCGAGAACGTGGAGCTGCCGATGGTCTACGCCAACGTGAAGCCGGCCGAGCGCCATGCACGCGCGCTCGAAAGCCTGCAGCGTGTCGGCCTGGAGCAGCGCGCCGCGCACACACCGGCCGAACTGTCAGGCGGCCAGCAGCAGCGCGTGGCGATCGCGCGTGCGCTGGTCAACCGGCCGCAACTGATCCTGGCCGACGAGCCGACCGGCGCGCTCGATTCGCAGACCTCGGAAGACATCATGCGGCTGCTTTCCGAGCTGAACGCGCAGGGCATGACGGTGATCATCGTCACCCACGAACACGACGTGGCGGCGTGGGCGCGGCGGCGCATCGTGTTCAAGGACGGGCGCTTGGTCGAAGACCATGCGCAAGCGCCGCACCGGGCAAACGAGGTCGTGCCGGCATGAACGCCCTGGCCGCCCTGCGCTCCGCGTGGCGCGCCCTCACCACCAACTTGATGCGCAGCATCCTGACGATGCTGGGCATCATCATCGGCGTCGCGGCAGTCATCACGATGATCGCGGTCGGCTCCGGCGCGCAGAAGCGCGTGGAGGACCAGATCAAGGGCCTGGGCTCCAACATCATGCTGGTGCTGCCCGGCGCGCAGACGGCCGGCGGCGTGCGGCTGGGCGCGCAGACCGGCCAGACCTTGACGGAGGAAGACGCACTGGCGATCGCGAAGGACGTGCCCGAGGTGCAGTTCGCCGCCCCGTCGCTGCGCACCGCCACCCAGGTGGTGGTGGGCAATACCAACTGGGCCACTTCTGTGCTGGGCACCACGAGCGACTACCTGGAGGTGCGCGACTGGCCGCTCGAAGCCGGCCGCGGCTTCGAAGCCTCAGAGGCGGCCGGCTCGGGCAAGGTCGCGCTGATCGGCCAGACGGTGGCGCAGCAATTGTTCGGCGACGCCGACCCGATCGACCAGACCCTCCGCGTGCGCAAGGTGCCGCTCACGGTGGTCGGCACCCTGGCGCGCAAGGGCCAGAACTCGCAGGGGCAGGACCAGGACGACGTGGTGATCGTGCCGCTGTCGACCTACCGCAACCGCATCCAGGGCATGAGCGGCGGGCGCCTCAAGCGGGTCGGATCGGTCAGCGTGAAGGTGGCCGAAGGGCAGAGCATGAAGGCGGCCGAAGCCAACATCCGCGAGCTGCTGCGCCAGCGCCACCGGCTGCAGCCGGGCCAGGACGACGACTTCAGCGTGCGCAACCTCACCGAGATGCTGGCCGCGCAAGAAGAGTCGAGCCGCGTGATGACCCTGCTGCTGGCCGCGGTGGCCGGCGTGAGCCTGATCGTCGGCGGCATCGGCATCATGAACATCATGCTGGTCAGCGTGACCGAGCGCACGCGCGAGATCGGGCTGCGCATGGCAGTGGGCGCGCGCGGGCGCGACATCCTTTCGCAGTTCCTGATCGAAGCGGTGACCTTGAGCCTGATGGGCGGTGCGATCGGCGTGGTGCTGGGTGCGCTGGCGACCTGGGGCGTGGCCGAATTTGCCGGCTGGCAGGTGGCGCTGAGCGCCAATGCGGTGCTGCTGGCAGTCGGTTTCTCGGCCGCGGTGGGCGTGTTCTTCGGCTTCTACCCGGCGCGGCGTGCGGCGGCGCTGCTGCCGATCCAGGCGCTGCGTTATGAGTGAGTTTCAATCACGAGGTATTGCATGACGGGTCGACGAAGTCTTTTGCTGCTGTCCGCCGCCACGGTGCTGCTGGGTGGCTGCACCGCGCTGCTCGGCCCGCGCAACATCGAGGTCTCGCAGCAACGCCTGCAGGAACTGGTGGCGCGGCGTTTCCCGGTCAACAAGCGCTACCTCGAACTGTTCGACGTGACCATCAGCACGCCGCGCCTGAGCTTGCTGCCCGAGGCCAACCGCATCGCCACGCAGTTCGACCTGAGCGCCACCGACCGGCTGCTGCGCCGGCCGATGAACGGCAGCATGGACCTGAACTACGCGCTGCGCTTCGAGCCGGCCGACAACACGGTGCGGCTGGCCGACGTGCGGGTCGACAGCTTCTTGCTGAACGACGTGCCGGGCCCGCTGCAGAACCAGCTCAACCGCATCGGCCGCCTGCTGGCCGAAGAGATGCTGGACGGCGAGGTGGTGCACACGCTCAAACCCGAAGACGTGAAGAACGCGCAGGGGCGCGGTTACCGGCCCGGCGAGCTGAAGGTCACGCCGCGCGGCTTGATGCTCACGCTCAACCCCAGCCCCTGATTCGGCGCCGCCAGGCAGCAGCAGCGTGGAATGCTGCGCAACTCGCCCTGGCTTGCCGTGCCGGTGCCCCAAGAACGGGCAGATCGCCGCAGACCCGCCGCTATGATCCGCCGCTGCTGAAATGGCGAGGAATTTGTTTTGGACATCGCACTGTTGGTCAAGGCCGCCATCATGGGAATCGTCGAGGGACTCACCGAGTTCCTGCCCATCTCCAGCACCGGCCACCTGATCCTGGCGGGGTCGCTGCTCGGCTTCCACGACGAGAAGAGCAAGGTCTTCGACATCGCGATCCAGACCGGCGCCATCGTCGCGGTGATGATCGTTTACTGGCAGCGCCTGCGCGAAACCATGCTGGGCATCGCCAACGACGCGAAAGCGCAGCGCTTCGCCATCAATGTGGGCATTGCCTTCGTGCCTGCGGTGCTGCTGGGGCTGCTGTTCGGCAAGGTGATCAAGGAAAACCTGTTCACGCCGGTGGTGGTGGCGTCGACCTTCATCGTCGGCGGCTTCATCATCCTGTGGGCCGAGCGGCGCAGCACCACGGCGCGCATCCAGTCGGTCGACGAGATGACGCCGATGGACGCGCTCAAGGTCGGCCTGGTGCAGTGCTTCGCAATGATCCCCGGCACCAGCCGGTCCGGCGCCACCATCATCGGCGGCATGCTGCTGGGCATGAGCCGCAAGGCCGCCACCGACTTCAGCTTCTTCCTCGCCATCCCCACCTTGATCGGCGCTGGCGCGTACAGCCTGCTGAAGGAACGCGCGCTGCTGTCGGTGGCCGACATTCCGCTCTTCGGCGTGGGCCTGCTGTTCTCGTTCCTGTCGGCGTGGTTGTGCGTGCGCTGGCTGCTGCGCTACATCATGACGCACGACTTCGTGCCGTTCGCCTGGTACCGCATCGTGTTCGGCATCGTGGTGCTGGTGACCTGGCACTTCGGCTGGGTCACCTGGGCCGGTTGACAGTTCAGCCTCTGGCGAACACCAGGTCCCACACGCCGTGGCCCAGCTTGAGGCCGCGGTTCTCGAACTTGGTGAGCGGGCGGTAGTCGGGCCGCTGCGCATAACCCGTGGCCGTGTTGCGCAGGCCGGGTTCGGCTGACAAGACCTCGAGCATCTGCTCGGCATAGGGCTGCCAGTCGGTCGCGCAGTGCAGGTAGGCGCCGCTGGCCATGCGGCTCACGAGCAGGCGCACGAACTCGGGCTGGATCAGCCGGCGCTTGTTGTGCTTCTTCTTGTGCCACGGGTCCGGGAAGAACACGTGCACACCGGCCAGCGAGGCCGGCGCCACCATGTGCTGCAGCACCTCGACGGCGTCGTGCTGCACCAGGCGCAGGTTGTTCAGACCGAGTTCGCCGATGCGCTTGAGCAGCGCGCCGACGCCGGGTGTGTGCACTTCGACGCCGATGAAGTCGGTGCCGGGCAGGGCCTGCGCGATCTGCGCCGTGGCGTCGCCCATGCCGAAGCCGATCTCCAGCACGCGCGGCGCGGCGCGGCCGAACGCGGCGCCGAAGTCGCAGGGCGTGGCGCTGAACGGCAGCACGAAGCGCGGGCCCAGGTCGGCCAGCGCACGCACCTGGCCCGGCCCCATGCGGCCGGCGCGCACCACGTAGGAGCGGATGCTGCGCTGGCGAGGGTCGGGGGGGGAGTCGGTGGGCACGGGGGAAGCGAAGGAAGAGCGCCTGAAGCCACACGCTTTTCGCGCGATCAGGCTGGGGCCGGTCCCCATAGGCTGGGAGGATGTCGAATTGTGCCCGAGCCCTCGCCGCGTTTGCCCTGCTGTTCGCGATCGCGGCCACGGCCAGCGCCAACCCCCAGCCGAGCAGCGTGATGGCCGCGCTGCGTCACGCCGGCTTGCCGGTCAGCAGCCTGGGCTTCTATGTGCGCGAAGTCGATTCGGCGAGCCCCACCACCGCGCTCAACGAAGAACAGCCGTTCGTGCTGGCGTCCACCACCAAGGTGATCACGTCGCTCGCGGCACTCGACCTGCTGGGCCAGAACTTTCGCTGGCGCACCTATGCGTATGCCAAGGGCGAGTTGGTCAACGGGCGGCTGGCCGGCGACCTGCTGATCGTGGGTGGCGGCGATGCCCGCCTCACCTCCGTCGAACTTCGTGCGTGGTTCGCGACCATGCGTGCGCGCGGGCTGCGCGAGATCGACGGCAACATCGTGCTGGACCGCTTTGCGTTCCAGCTCAACGACGCCGACCATGCCAACACCCCGCTGCCAGGGCAGGACCGGCCGCACCACATCTGGCCCGATGCGTTCTCGCTCGACGAAGGTGTGCTGCGCATTGCGGTGGCGCCGGGCCGCGACGAATGGGCTGCGTTGAACGTGACGCCGCCGCTGGCCGGCGTGAGTTTGCTGAACAAGGTGCGCATGGGCCGCCGCTGTTCGGCGCATGCGCGGCTGGTCAGTGAAGTGGCGGGCGTGCCTGCGAGCGGCAACGCCGGCGCGCTGCAACTGGTCGTGAGCGGTTCTTGGTCACCCCGTTGCGGCGAGCGCCAGATCGAAATCGTGCCGCTGTCGCACGGCGAGTTCACCAGCCGTGCGGTGGCCGGTTTGTGGGCGCGGGCCGGTGGCGTGCTGCGCGGCACGGTGGTCGACAAGCTTGCGTCGGGCGGCGCTGCCACCTTGCAGCGAGACGCTGTCGGAGACCTGGTGCTGCCCTGGGCCATCCACCAGTCCGACAGCCTGCCGCAGGTGGTGCACGACATCAACAAGACCAGCAACAACCTGGGCGCGCGCAACCTGCTGCTGAGCCTGTCGCAAGGCTTCCCGCTCCAGGCCGCCACCTTGGCCGGCGCGCAGTTGCGGGTGCACCGCTGGCTGCAGGGCCAGGGGCTGGAAGAAGACGACATCCGCATCGACAACGGTTCGGGTCTGTCGCGCACCGAGCGCGGCAAACCGCGCGCGATGGTGCAATTGCTGTTGAACGCCTGGGGCGGGCGCAACGCGCAGAGTTTTGTCGATTCGCTGCCGATTGCCGGCATCGACGGCACCTTGGCGCACCGCATGCGCCACGGCCTGGCGGCAGGCCACGCCTGGCTCAAGACCGGCAGCCTGCTCGACGCGCGCGCGCTGGCCGGCTACGTGCAAGGCCGCAGCGGCAAGGTCTACGCGGTGGCCGCGATGGTGAACCACCCGCGCGCGGCGCGCGCCACACCGGCGCTGGACGCGCTGATCGAGTGGTTGGCGCGCCACGGCTGAGGTCTTCAGGCAGGCTTCGGGAGGGTGTTTGTACGGAGGCCGGCGCGGTGACGGGACACCGGCCGGTGCGATATCCTGCGCCGCTCACACCGCAGGAGTCAGGCCCATGAAATCCATCCCCATTCGGTCACTCACCGTGCTCGCGCTGGCCGGCTCGGCGTTTGCAGTTCAGGCCGCCGACGTGCGCGTGCAGTGTTATTCCGACGGCAACGAGTGCGAGGTCACCGGCGAGATCGCCAGGCGCTTCGAGGCCGAAAACGCGGGCACCAAGATCGTCATCGACAAGGTGCCGTACAAGGCGGTCGTGGAACAACTGCCGGTGCAACTGGCCGCAGGGCAGGGGCCCGACATCGCCCGCGTGACCGACCTGGGTGGCCTGAACAAGTTCTACCTCGACCTGACGCCGCACCTGGCGCCGCCGCGCCTGAAGGCCTGGCAGGACAATTTCGCTTCGACCCTGCCGTGGTTCCGCGCCGGCGCCGCTGACAAAGGCGTCTACGGGTTGATGTCGCAGCTCACCGTGACCGGCTCGTTCGTCAACAAGACGCTGTTCGAGCAGGCCAAGGTGGCCATGCCCGGCCCGACCGCGACCTGGGACGACTGGATGGCCGCGGCCGCCAAGGTCGCCACCGCCACCAAGACGCCGTTCGCGATGGCGATGGACCGCAGCGGCCACCGCTTTGCGCCGCTGGCGGTGGCCTACGGCGCGAAGATCTTTGACGCCGCCGGCAACCCGGTGATCGACGAGGGCTACCAGCTCGCGGTGCGCAAGTTCATCGACTGGAACAAGACCGGCCTGATGCCCAAGGAGGTGTGGGGCGGCACCGGCGGCACGCAGTACCGCGACGCGTTCGAGGAGTTCGCCAACGGCCGCGTGGTGATGTACTACTCGGGCTCGTGGCAGGTCAAGCGCATGGACACGCAGGTCACCAAGGCCTTCGACTGGGCCGTGGCGCCGGCGCCGTGCGGGCCGGCGGCCTGCACCGCGATGCCGGGCGGCGCCGCCTTCGTCGCACTCAAGCACACCAAGGTGCCGGCCGAAGCGGCGAAGTTTCTCGACTTCCTGGCGCGTGACGACAACTACCGCGAGCTGATGGCCAAGACCGAGAACATCCCGGCCCACCTGGGTGTTGCCAAGGCGGGCGTGACCTACAACGTGTCGCCCAACGCCAAGGCGGCGCTGAACAGTTTCGTGGCCGACGTCGGCAAGATCGCCAAGCCCAACTTCGACCTGCAGGGTTACCGGCTGAACCGCGCGGTGTTCCTGCCCACCGCGCAACGCATGGGCCAGGCGATTGCCGGCGAGATGTCGGCCGACGACGCGATCAAGCGCATCGCCGCCGACATCGACGAGCAGGTCAAGGCGGCGGCCAAGTAGGCCCGCAGGCAATCGGCAAGCGGGCGCGCGATGAAACAGGCCGCCGGCACGCCCTGGTGGTTCCTGGCGCCGAACCTGGTCATCTTCGGCGTCTTCACCTTCCTGCCGATCGCGATCAACCTGTACTACGCCTTCACCGGCGGGGTGGAGCTGTACCCGCGCGATCGGCCCTTCGTCGGCATGGAAAACCTGGCGGTGCTGATGGAGTGCCGCAACTACTTCGAGCCGTCGAGTTGCCGCAAGGACCTGTTCTGGCGCGCGGTCTGGAACACGGCTGCGTTCTCGGTGCTGCAGGTGGCGCTGATGGTGCTGTTCAGTTTGATCACCGCGCTGGTGCTGAACCGGAAGATCATCGGGCGCGGCTTCTGGCGCGGCGTGTTCTTCTACCCGGTGCTGCTGTCGCCGGTGGTGGTGGCGCTGATCTGGAAGTGGATCCTGCAGCGCGACGGGCTGCTCAACGGTGCGATGGTGGGCATCGGCGCGCAGCCGGTGCTGTGGCTGGCCGAGGCCGGCTGGGCGTTCTTCTGGGTCATCTTCGTCAGCATCTGGGCCCACATGGGGTTCTACACGCTGATCTTGCTGGCGGGCTTGCAGGCGATCCCGGCCGACCTGTACGAAGCCGCGCAGATGGACCGCGCCTCGCCCTGGCGCACCTTGCGCCGCATCACCCTGCCGCTGCTGCTGCCCAACCTGCTGGTGGTGCTGGTGCTGGCGGCGATCCGCGCGGTGCAGACCTTCGATGAAGTGTTCGTGCTGACCGGCGGCGGCCCGGGTTCGGCGACGACCTTTGTGGTGCAGTTCATCTACCAGACCGGGTTTGTCGAATCGGTGCGGCAATACGGCCTGGCCGCGGCGGGTTCGCTGCTGCTGGCGGTGGCGCTGGTCGTGCTGACCCTGCTGCAGTTGCGCGCAACCAGGGCGGGTGAAGCCGGGGAGCGGGCGCGATGAAGGCGCTTGCGTTCTTTACTCGCACGCGTGGCCGCGATGCGCCGGACTGGACCGACTGGCTCACGTACCTGTACCTCACCCTCGGCCTGTTCCTGATGTTCGGCCCGGTGCTTTGGCTTGTCCTGTCCTCGTTCAAGACCGAGGCCGCGCTGACCGAGTTCCCGCCCAGCCTGCTGCCCTACGGGCAGAAGCAGGTGAGCGTGCCCGGCGAAGACGCGCGCAAACCGGTCTACCGCGTGACCCTGCCCGATGGCAGCGTGCGCGAACTGGCCGAGTTGCGCCGCATCGGCCTGATCGCGACGCACGTCGATCCGGCGCAGCCCGAGGTGCTGATCCGCGTCAACATCGACCAGCGCGAGCCGGTGCGCGAGTTCCGCCTGGCGACCGAGAACTACACCGAGCTCGGTGGCAAGTTCAACTTCGGCCTGTACTTGTGGAACTCGGTCTTCATCACCGTGGTCGCCACCTTGCTGACGCTGCTGTTCAACTCGATGGCGGCGTTTGCGCTGTCCAAGTACCAGTTCCGCGGGCGGTCTGGCGTGTTCCTGCTGATCATCGGCACCTTGATGGTGCCGCCGGCCATCGTGCTGGTGCCCAACTACCTGGTGATCTCCGAACTCGGCCTGCTGAACAGCCTGTGGGGCGTGATCTGGCCCGCGGTGGCCACGCCCACCGGCGTGTTCCTGCTGCGCCAGTACATGCTGACGATTCCCGACGAGCTGCTCGACGCCGCGCGCATGGACCATGCGAGCGAATGGCGCATCTACTGGCGCATCGTGCTGCCGCTGTCGGCGCCTGCGCTGGCGGTGCTGGCGATCTTCTCGACCATGTGGCGCTGGATCGACTTTCTGTGGCCGCTGATCGTGCTGTCGCGCTCCGAGAAGTTCACCCTGCAGCTGGCCCTCAACGCGTTCCAGGGCGACCTGGTGACGCAATGGAACTACCTGCTGGCGATGACGGTGATCACCTTGCTGCCGATCACGCTGGTGTTCGCGTTCCTGCAAAAGTACATTGCCCAGGGCATCGCCTCGGCCGGAGTCAAGTGAATGGCGGCATTGCAGCTCAGGCAACTGGTCAAGTCTTTCGGCGCCACGCCGGTGATCCACGGCGTGGACTTGCAGGTGGGCGACGGCGAGTTCGTCGTCTTCGTCGGCCCGTCGGGTTGCGGCAAGTCGACCCTGCTGCGCCTGATCTGCGGGCTGGAAGAGGCCACCTCGGGCGACCTGCTGCTCGACGGCCAGCGCGTCAACGATGTGAACGCGGCCGATCGTGGCCTGGCGATGGTGTTCCAGTCGTATGCGCTGTACCCGCACATGACGGTCTACCAGAACATGGCCTTCGGGCTCGAGAACATCGGCATGCAACGCGCCGCGGTGCGGGCCAAGGTGGAAGGTGCGGCCAGGTTGCTGCAGCTCGACGCGCTGCTGCAGCGCAAGCCCACGCAACTGTCGGGCGGGCAGCGCCAGCGCGTCGCGATCGGCCGTGCGATCGTGCGCGAGCCGAAGATCTTCCTGTTCGACGAACCGCTGTCCAACCTGGACGCCGAACTGCGCGTGTCGATGCGCGGCGAGATCACCGCGCTGCATCGGCGCCTGGGTGCGACCATGATCTACGTGACGCACGACCAGGTCGAGGCGATGACGATGGCCGACCGCATCGTGGTGCTGCGCGGTGGCCGCATCGAGCAGGTCGGCACGCCGCTGGCGCTGTACAACCAGCCCGCGAATCGTTTCGTGGCCGGTTTCATCGGCTCGCCGCGCATGAACTTCCTGCCGGTCACAGCCACGGCCGACGGCGCCGTGGCAACCCGGCACGGCAGCCGCTGCCTGCTGCCTGCGGCGCTGGCCGCGCCGGTTCCCGCCGGCACCGAGCTGGAACTGGGTGTGCGCCCCGAGCACCTCTCGCTGACGCCGCAAGAGGGGCCGCACGACAGCGCACTGGCGCTGCCGATGACCGTAGTGCAGGTCGAACAGCTGGGCGGCCACGCACTGCTGTACGGCACCCTGCCCGACGGCAGCACCGCGTTCACTGCGCAATGTGCCGGCCAGCACAGCGCGCGGCCGGGTGATGCGCTGACGCTCTACGCCCCGGCATCGGCCTGCCACCTTTTCGAAGCGAATGGTGAAGGCGCGGGCTTGCGCCTGGGAGCACGGTCTTGAAGCCGTTCCGGCAAGCCCGGCTGCTGACGGCGGATGCCAACGCCATCGAAGTGGCGCTGGACGCCGGCTGGCGCTGCCGCATTGCGCTGCCGGCCGCAGGCATCGGCCGCGTGCTGCTGCTGCCGCCCGACGGCTTGCGCGAGCCGCGCACCTGGGCCATCGCGCAGGCGCAGGACCCGGACGATCCGTGGAGCGGCGCCGACCGGCTGGCACTGTTCGCGCCGCGCGCCGACACCACGTTCGCGCGGGACGGCAGCGCTGACGACGATCGGCTGACCTTGGCCGATGCGCTGCTGCGCGTGCACGTCACGCTCGCGCCGTTCATGCTCGTCTGGGAACAGTTCGACGGCACCGCATGGACACACTGCTGCGCCGACCGCCCGAGCTTCGCCTACGGCAGCGCCACCCGCACCGGCACCAGCGGCCACTGGCAGCAGCGCGACGAGCACGACCAGTACTTCGGCCTGGGCGACAAGACCGGCCCGCTGAACAAGGCCGGGCGCCGCCTGCGCACGCGCCAGCTCGACGCGCTGGGCTACAACGGCGAGACCTCCGACCCGCTCTACAAACACTGGCCCTTCTTCATCGGCCGGCGTGCCGACAGCGGCTCGGCCTGCGGCCTGTTCTACGACACCTTGGCCGAATGCAGCTTCGACTTCGGCCAGGAGTTCGACAACTACCACGGCTTCTACCGCGCCACCGAGATCGCCGACGGTGACCTCGACCTGTACGTCATCGCCGGCCCCGACGTGCCCGGCGCGCTGGCCCGCTTCGTCGCGCTGATCGGCGGTACCGCGATGCCGCCGCGCTGGTCGCTCGGTTACGCCAACACGGCGATGGCGCTCGCCGACGCCCCCGACGGGCAGGCGCGCATCGGCGAGTTCCTGGCCACCGCGCAGGCGCTGCGCTTCCCGCTCTCGGCATTCCACTTCGGTTCGGGCTACAGCAGCCGCGGCAAGCGGCGCTACGTGTTCACCTGGAACCGCGACAAGTTTCCGCAGCCGGAAGAACTGCTGCAGCGCTTTCGCGCGGCCGGCGTGCGCACCGTGGCCAACATCAAGCCCTGTCTGCTCGACGACCACCCGGCGTTCGAGGCGCTCGCGGCGGCGGGCGGCTTCGTGCGCGAGGCCGACGGCGCCGTCTGCCTCGACCCCTTCTGGGACGGTTGGGGCGGCCACCTCGACTTCACCCGCGATACCGACCGCCGCTGGTGGCAAGACGGCCTGCAGCGCGAGGTGCTGGAGCCCGGCTTCACCGCAGGCTGGAACGACAACAACGAGTACCCGATCTGGAGCGAGACCGGCGTCAGCGAAGCACAGGGCCGGCGCTTGCCGATCCACCGCACGCGCCCGCTGCATGCGCTGCTGATGACGCAGGCCACCTTCGAGCGCCAGCAGGC
>JANOQS010000508.1:0-1626 GCA_031414975.1 Methylibium sp.
CCAGTCGAACGCGGCCAGGGTGTCGTGCACGCGGTAGCCCCACAGGGTGCGGCCCTCCCACAGCAGTTGTTTCACCAGCGCGCGCTCGGCATGGTGGGCGCGTTCGCCGAAGCACCAATGGTCGATGGCGAGCACGGCCCAGCCCAAGGCCGGCAACAACTCGCCATAGGGTGGCTCCTGCAGCGCGGGGCGGCCGCGCAGCAGCTCGTCCTTGCCGAACTCGAAACGGTTGCCGTGGGCATGGTGGTAGAGCAGCACGCCGCGCGTCGCCACCCCGGCCGGCGGCAGCAGCAGCCAGGCAGGCACGGGTTCTTCGGCGTTCAACGCGAGGCGCCAGTTCTCCAGCCGCGCGTGCGGCAGCGCGCGCGCTTCGAGCAACTCGCCTTGCGGCGCACCGGGCAGCGCCGAAAGTGTCGGCAAAGGGCCGAGCAGTGCCCGCAAGGCCTGGCGGCGGGCGGCGGTGGCCTGCGGGTCGCCGAGCCAGGGCCAGGGTTTCATCGCACGAGCGGCACCGCGGCTGCGGTCAGCGTCAGGGCGCGCGTTTCGCCGGCCGGCAGCACCACGCGGATCTGCGCGTAAGGCAGCTGCCAGTGGCCGCTCTGTGAAGCGCGGAGCTGCAGGCCGGTTGCGTCGGCATGGGCGTCGACACGGTGCAGCACATGGCGCTCGGCGGCGTCGCCGATCTGCAGGCCGTCGTCTTCGAACAGCCAGGCGGTGGTGTCGGACGACGGCGCGTAGGGCGGCGGCGGGAACCAGTGCCATGCGCGCGAGTGCTCCTCGGTGAGTGCGCTGTCGTCCCAGGTGTCGGTGCGGGCCAGCAGCGCGCCGGCGCGCACGAACAGCGGCAGGCGGTCGAGCGGCGCCTCGACCGTCACCGTCGAGCCGCCGGCCAGGTAGCGGCCGGTCCAGAAGTCGTACCAGCCGGGCGCGTGCGCGCCGGTGGGCAACACCAGCGAGCGCTCGCGCGCGCCGGGTTCGAACACGGGTGCTGCCAACAGGTCGGGGCCGACCATCATCTCGTCGTTGTCGCGCCAGCAGGCGGGGTCGTCGGCGAAGTGGAAGAAGGTCGGGCGCAGAACAGGGCGGTGCTCGCGCGCGGCCTGCCACATCAGCGTGTACAGCGTCGGCATCAGGTGCAGGCGCAGCGCCACCGCGGCGCGGATGTCTTGCGTGGCCTCGGGGTGCAGCCAGGGCGAGTTGACGCTGCCGTCGGCCTTCCACGAATTCATGATCATGCGCGGCAGCAGGCAGCAGGCCTGCGTCCAGCGGGTCAGCAGCTCGGCGTCTGGCACCGGGCCGGCAAAGCCGCCGATGTCGTGGCCGATGTTGAACAGGCCCGACAGGCTCATCGTCAGCGCCATGCGCTGGTTCCAGCGCAGCGTGTGCCAGCTGGTGGTGTTGTCGCCCGACCAGGTCTGCGCCAGGCGCTGCAGGCCCGGCGGGCCGCCACGGGTGACCGTGAAGACGCGCTCAGCCGGGCTCAGTGCCTGCTGGCGCTCGAAGGTGGCCTGCGTCATCAGCAGCGCATGCAGCGGGCGCGTGCGGTGGATCGGCAAGCGCCGGCCCTGTGCTTCGCTGACGCCGGTCTCGCTCCAGATCGGGTACTCGTTGTTGTCGTTCCAGCCT
>JANOQS010000509.1:0-14391 GCA_031414975.1 Methylibium sp.
AGTCCGCAGGGACTGTTCTTCGTCCGGGCACACTGCATCGGTCTCGCGGCCCGTCGCCGAACTCGCTCCGCTTGCTTCGCCGCGCTACGCTCAAACAGGCGGCGACAAGTCAGTCTACGAACGCGCTGCGCGCGGGGCCGCGAGCCCTGTGCGGATCAAAGCCCCAGAAATCGCCCCCGCCGGGCACCGCCCGCCGCGAGCGGAAGCGTTTTCGCTCTTTGCAGCAAATAGAAATGACGGTGCCGCAAAGGTGCGTTCGGGCAGGTCGGAGGGCGCCTCTGAGGCGCTGAGGAGCGGAAGTCTCGTGGCCCGCGCGCGCAGCGCGCATCAACAACTGACTTGTCGCCGCCTGTTTGAGCGTAGCGCCGCGAAGCAAGCGAAGCGAGTTCGGCGACGGGCCACGAGACTGAGCACCGGAAGGCAGTCGGAGCGCCAGCGGAGACCGCCGAAGCGAAGCCCTCCGGCCTGCCCGGACGCGCCTTTGCCGTTCGGCGTATGCATGTGCGGCTCATCTAGCCGCCTCCACCCGCTCACCCACCATCAACATCCCGATCCGCGCCTCGGTGCAGGCGTTGATCGGCAACTCGCCGGTGATGCGCCCCTGGTTCATCACGATCACACGGTCGGCGAGCGCAAGAATTTCATCCAGTTCGCTCGACACCACCAGCACCGCACAGCCCGCGTCGCGCAACGCGCGCAGCCGGCCGTAGATGAACTCGATCGCGCCGATGTCCACGCCGCGCGTCGGCTGGCCCACCAGCAACACCTTGGGCGCCTGGCCGAGTTCTCTGGCCAGCACGAGTTTCTGCTGATTGCCACCCGAGAACTTGGCGCTTTGCAGGCGAGTGTTCTGCGGGCGCACGTCGAAGCGGTCCATCATCTGCGCGGTCGCGCTGCGCATGCGTCCGTGGCGCATCCAGCCCTGGTGGCTGAAATCGGGCAGGCCCTCATAACCCAGCACGGCCGATTCCCACGCGCCAAAGCTCATCACCATCGCGCGCGCCTGGCGGTCTTCGGGCACGTGGGCCACGCCCAGGCGGCGCGCGGTGCGTGGGTCGAGCCAGCGCGTTGCGGTGAATGTTTGCTCGCCGACGCGCAACTCGCCGGCACTCGGCGCCAACAGGCCCGACAGCACCTCCAGCAGTTCGCTCTGGCCGTTGCCCGAGACGCCCGCGATGCCGACGATCTCGCCGCCGCGCAGCGTGATGTCCACGCCCTGCAGCCGCGTTACCTTCAGCGCGTCTTGCAAGACCAGGCCGCGCGCCTGCATCAGCACCGGCCCGGTCTGCGTGCCGGCGTCTCCTTGCCGCCCCATGTTCACTTTGCGGCCGACCATCGCCTCGGCGAGTTGTTCGACCGAGGTGTCGGCAATCGCCGCCTCGTGCACCACGCGCCCGCCGCGCATCACCGTCACGCGGTCGCACAGGCGCATCACTTCTTTCAGCTTGTGGGTGATCAGCAGGATCGTCGTGCCCTGTTCGCGCAGCAGCGAAAGCACACCGAAGAGTTGTTCGGTTTCCTGCGGCGTGAGCACCGCGGTGGGTTCGTCCAGGATCAGGATCTTCGCGCCGCGGTAGAGCGCTTTCAGTATCTCCAACCGCTGGCGGTCGCCCACCGGCAGGTCGGCGACGAGCGTGTCCAGGTCCACCTGCAGGCCGGTGGACTTCATCAGCGCCGCCAGCCGCGGGCGCACCGCGGCTTCGGCCTTGTGCAGCAGCGCATTCGGCTCGGCGCCGAGCATCACGTTGTCGAGTGCGGTCAAGGTGTCGACCAGCATGAAGTGCTGGTGCACCATGCCGATGCCCAGCGCGATCGCGTCGCTGGCGTTGCGGATGTGGGCGGGCGCGCCGAAGACCTCGATGGTTCCGCCGTCGGCTGCGTAGAAGCCGTACAGGATCGACATCAAAGTGCTCTTGCCAGCGCCGTTTTCACCGACGATGCCGTGCACCGTGGCGCGCGCCACGGTCAGGCTCACGTCGGCGTTGGCCTGCACCGCGCCGAAGCGCTTGTGGATGCCGGACATGCGCAGCGCCGGTGGCGCTGCAGACGTCGGGCGCGGGGGCGGCAGGTCCGCCTTCATGCGGTCGCTGCCGGTGCGTGGTCAGTGGAGGGTGATAAGACTCAGAACTTGCAGGTGTTGTCGGCCATGTAGTCGACCACCTTGATCTTGCCGCTGATGATGTCGGCCTTGGCCGCGTCGACCTTGGCCTTCATCTCGGCGCTCACCAGCTTGGCGTTGTGCGTGTCCATCGCATAGTCCACGCCGCCTTCCTTCAGACCCAGCACCGTCACGCCGGGCTGGTGCGCCTTGGCGGCGTTGTAGACCGCCACGTCGACTCGCTTGAGCATCGACGTGAGCATGGTGCCGGGCTGCAGGTGGTTCTGATTGCTGTCCACGCCGATGGCGAGTTTGCCGCCGTCCTTGGCGGCCTGGTACACGCCCACGCCGGTGCCGCCGGCGGCGGCGAACACCACGTCGGCGCCCATGGCGAACAGCGCCGTGGTGAGTTCGCCGCCGCGCGCCGGGTCGTTCCAGGCCGCGCCGGTGGTGCCGGTCATGTTGGCGAAGACCTCGGCCTTCGGGTTGGCGTATTTCGCGCCCTGTTCATAGCCGCACTGGAAGCGCCGGATCAGCGGGATGTCCATGCCGCCGACGAAGCCGACCTTGCCGGTCTTGCTCGCCTGCGCCGCCATCACGCCGACCAGAAAGCTGCCCTCCTGCTCCTTGAACACCACCGATTGCACGTTGGGCAGCTTCACCACCATGTCGATGATCGTGAAGTTGAGCTTCGGAAATTCCTTGGCCACCTTCTCGATGCCCGAGGCCTGGCCGAAGCCGATGCCGATGATCGGGTTGGCGCCGCGTTCGGCCATGCGCCGGATCGCCTGTTCACGCTGTGACTCGTTGGCGACCTCGAATTCGAGATAAGGTTTGCCGCTCTCCTTCTTCCAGCGCTCGATGCCGTTGTAGGCGGCTTCGTTGAAAGACTTGTCGAACTTGCCGCCCATGTCGTACACGACGGCGGGTTCGGCACCGGCCATGCTTGTGCCGGCCAGGGCAACGACGAGGAATGTGAGTCGTGTGGCGAGTCGGGTGTTGTGGTTCATGATGCCCTTGCTTGAAGTGAAACTGAGAAGGCGAAAGAGTCCACGAATGATATTGCGCAATGCCGACCCTGGCCAATGGCAGACCCTGCCCAAGGTGCTGCTGCACGAACACCTGGACGGTGGCCTGCGCCCGCAGACCTTGCTGGACCTGTGCCGCGCCCAGCGCCTGAGCGTGCCGGCCGACGACGCCGCGGGCCTGGCCGCCTGGGTGCGGGCGAACGCCGACTCCGGCAGCCTGGAGCGCTACTTGATCTGCTTTGGGCTGACCGTGGCGGCGATGGCCACCGCCGAGGCTTGCGAGCGCGTGGCCTTTGAAGCGGCCGAAGACGCGCTGGCCGACGGCTGCGTGCTGGCCGAATTCCGCATCGCGCCGCTGTTGCTCGAGCCGTTCGGGCTGGCGGGCGAGGCGGCGGTCGAGGCGCTGCTGCGCGGCCTGGGGCGAAGCGCGCTGCCCAGCGGCCTGATCGTCTGCGCGATGCGCACCGACCCACCCGAACACACCGAACGCAGCGCGCGCCTGGCTGCGCGGTTTGCCGGGCAGGGCGCCGGGCAGGGTGCCGGCCAGGGCGTGGTCGGCTTCGACCTGGCCGGCGCCGAACGCGGTTTCCCGCCCGGCCCGCACGCCAAGGCGTTTGCGATCGCGCGCGATGCCGGCCTGGGCCTGACCTGCCATGCCGGCGAGGCGGACGACGGCGCTCGTGTGCTCGAGGCCGCGGCGCTCGGCGCCACGCGCATCGGCCACGGTGTCCACATCATGCGTGGCGATGCGCAGCAGGTGGCGCAGCGCGTCGAAGCGGCGCGCCGCCTGGGCCTGCACTTCGAGGTCTGCCCGACCAGCAACGTGCACACCGGCGCCGCCACGTCGCTGGCCGCACACCCGATCAGTGCGATGCTGCGGGCCGGGCTGAGCGTGTCGGTCTCGACCGACAACCGGCTGATGTCGGGCGTGACGCTCAGCGGCGAGCTGGCGGCGGTGCAGGGCCATTGCGGCCTG
Organism: Methylibium sp.; assembly: GCA_031414975.1. Taxonomy (GTDB): domain Bacteria; phylum Pseudomonadota; class Gammaproteobacteria; order Burkholderiales; family Burkholderiaceae_C; genus LGRD01. The sequence goes on from JANOQS010000509.1 coordinate 4,103, forward strand.
GCGGCGGCGCAGATCGCAGCCATGATGCTCAGCGCCGCCCAGGCTTCGTTCATGCCCGCCGAGGCGCGCGCCGCGGCGGTCGCGGCGCTGCAGCATCCGGAGTGCGGTGAGCCATGACCGGCGTGCATGCGCCGGGTGGTGCACAGATCACTTCAAGCGGTCCGCACCGGCCTTGACCGCCTTGTTGAAGTCGCCGAGGTCCTTGGAAAGCTGCTTGAAGCCGCGCCCCAGCCCTTGCGTCAGCCCCGATTGGATCGCCTTGGCGGCCTGAGCCTCCACGTCCTTGGTGAACTCCGCCACCGGATACGGGTAGGCCTGCCGCAGCAAGACCACGGCCGCACCCAGGCCGGCGTCGAGCAACTGCATCGGCTCGATCCAGTGAAACGGCGGCGGGTCGGGGCGCGGAATGGGTGGCTTCCAGGGGTCGACCCATTCGATCAACTCCGGGACGATGGCCTTGAAAGCGCCGAAACAAAACTCGAGCGAGCGGCATTGGCCCGCCACCCGCCCGATCACGTCGCGCGCGCTCGATCCGATGTGGTGCAGCACGTCCAGTGGAATCTTTGCCAGCGGCACGCCCGGGTCCACCAACGCGGCTTCCATGATCCGGTCGGCGTAGATCACGTCCCACCAGAGCCGGCCGTTGAAGCACCGGTGCCGGGCCGGCGGCGCAATCCACACGCCGATGTTGACGAAGTAGTCCTTGATCTTGGCCAGCGCGGCCAGGCCCGATGCCGTGCTCAGGAAGCCGTTGTGCTTGGTCGGGCTGTTCGCCGGCGTCAGGTCGTCGAAGTTCCCGCCCTCGACGACGCCGATCAGGTTGACGTTGATGAAGTGGTGCCAGGTGGCGTCACAAACCACGCGGCCCACGCCGGCGCGGTGCCCGTCGTACGCGCTGATGGCGCCGAACGAGTGTGCGACCGTGGGAGCCTTGAACGAGCTGAAATAGGAGGCCGTGTTGCCCGCCGGCACCGGGCTGGTGGCGATGACCTCGGGCGCGACGCGCGGACCGCCGCCGATGGCTGCCGGGAACTCCTCGGAGCCATCGGGTGCGAATGTGTCGGTGAGGGTCGCGGGCTCGATGCACTCGCCTTCGTGCGGGTGGTCCGGCAACACGTTGATGCGCCCGCCCGGCCCGCACAGCAGCGGGTGCGGGTAACGCTCGCGGGTGAAGAAATTGATGCGCGAGCTGTACAGCTTCAGGTCGATGGTCTGGGGGATGTCGTCGCTCTGGTCGCTGAACTGCGAGCCGGCGTCGCCGAGCTGGTTGGTGTCGTTGCGGCGCGCGTTGTTCATACCGACTTCGTCTTGCCCGCCAACGACGTGGCTGTTCCAGTAGCGCATCTTGCGCACCCGGTTCACGCTGCCGCACAGGCCGCGACCGAGTGCGCCGTGGTCACCGGTGGCAAAGACGCCGCCGCCGCGCTGCATGTGCGCGTTCAGAACCGACAGTTCGGCGTCGCTGAGCCGGTCGGGGGGGTAGCTTGCCCGGTTGGCATTGCGGTGCGCGTACGAGGCGCTGTAGAAGTTGGTCTCGATGCCAAACAGCCACACCTCGTCGAACTTCGAGTCGGTGAAGTGGCTCGGGTTGTCGAAGCGAAAGTCCTTGATGCTGGCAGCGATGCCGGCGGCGCCGTTCATCACCTGCGCGTCGCTGACATCGCTGCGCAAGTGGCCCAGCGTGATGTTGAAGCGCACGTAGCTGCGCCCGTCGTTCACGATGAGGTTGACGAACGCCGAGAGGCCGAAGTCTCCGAGGCCGAAGTCGAGCCCACCGTCGGTCAGCATCAGCACGTTGACCGTGCAGGGACGCCACCAGGGGTACAGCACTTCGGGGTGCAGGCGGACCAATTCGTCGCGCAGGCGCACCTGATCGAACAGCCTGATGGTGAGTAAGTCCGGGGGGGTCTTCATGGCAAGCTCCTTGCTGCTGGTCGTCCACCCTGCCTTCAGCGTGCCCGGACGACGATGGCACGCAGAAGCAATCTACGCCCACGCGCTTGCCGGGTCTTCATCAAGATTGCCCATCCGAGGCGACGACGGCCCTGCGGGGTGCCCACGCGGGGCACCGGCTTGCGGAGCGGCAAACCGCCTACACGAACCCGCGCCAGGGCGGGTCCACGCGAGGTTGGCGCTGAATCCAGTTGCTCGTCGGATAGTGCGCCGCCGCGCTGACAGCATGCAAGGTGAACGCATGGCGCGACTGCGCTGAGCGGTTCGCTTCCGACAGGTGCGGGAAGCTGCCGTTGAACGCGATCAGCGTGCCTTGCGGTACCTCCAGCCACTCCAGGCCGGCCAGGTCCCAGTGCAGGTCGGGTTGCAGGGCTTCCAGCTTCAATGCCCCATCGCCCTGGCGCCGGAAGATCTCTTTCAGCCCGCGCCGGTGCTGGCCCGCCAGCCCGCCCAGGCAGCCGTTGCCGCGGTGCGCGTCTTCGATCGCGAACCACAGGCCGAGCACCGACTCGGGTTCGGTGTACAGGTAGGTCGAGTCCTGGTGGCAGCCCACTTCGCCGCCGATGCCGGGCTGCTTGAAGATGTACATCGATTGCACCAGCCGCGCGTCGGCCAGCCCCAGGCCCTGCGCCACGGCGTGCAGGCGCGGCCCGCTGGAGAACGCGCGAAAGACCGGGTCGAGGTCGTGCATCGCATGGCCGAGCTTGTTGATCGCGCGCTCCAGCGGCACGCACAAGCGGCCGTCGGCATCGAACGCGCCTTCTTCGAAGAAGGTGGCGATGCGGTTGGCCGAGGCCTCGAAGTACGCGTCGCGCGCGTGGCGCTGGTCGTGCGTGGAGAACACCGTGCCGGGTGCGTTCGGCGCGTGTTCGGCGACCAGAGCCAGCGCGCGTTCGCGCAGCGCATCGCACGACGCGCGCGAGACGAAGTCTTCGATCACGATCACACCGTCGCGAGTGAACGCGGCGGTGGCGCTGGCAGGGAGTGCGGAGGCGCCGTCGAGGCGGCAGCGGTGGATCACGCCGTCGTCCCTGGCACCGGCACGGAGGATTCGATCGCGTACTCGGTTGCGATGGCCGCCGCCAGCCGCGCGTTGTTCAGCACCAGCTGAATGTTTGCCGCCAGGCTGTCGCCGCCGGTCAGCTCGCTCACGCGGGCCAGCAGGAACGGCGTGCTGTCCTTGCCGCTCACGCCTTGCGCCTGCGCCTCGCGCAAGGCCTGTTCGATCGCGGCATCGACCCGCTCGCGCGGCATCGCGAAAGCCTGAGGGATCGGGTTGGCCACCACCAGGCCACCGGCCAGCCCGAGCTGCCACTTGGCATGCATCGCGCGGGCGATCTGGGCCGCCGAATCGAGCCGGTAGTCAACCTTGAATTCACTGTCGCGGGTGTAGAACGCCGGCAGCACGTGGGTGCCGTAACCGATCACCGGCACGCCGTGGGTTTCCAGGTATTCCAGGGTCAGGCGCAGGTCGAGAATGGCCTTGGCGCCGGCGCACACCACTGCCACGTTGGTGCGCGCCAGCTCCTGCAGATCGGCCGACACGTCGAAGCTCTGCGCCGCGCCGCGGTGCACGCCGCCAATGCCGCCGGTGGCGAACACCGCGATGCCGGCTTGCGCGGCCACGATCATCGTGGCGGCCACCGTGGTCGCGCCGGTCTGCCCGGCGGCCACGATGAAGGGCAGGTCGCGCCGGCTGACCTTGGCCACATGGCGTCCGCCTTGGCCGAGTTGTTCGATCTGTGTGTCCGTCAGCCCGGCCTTCAGGCGCCCGTCGATGATCGCGATGGTGGCCGGCACGGCGCCCGCGGCGCGCACCTCGGCTTCCACCCGGCGGGCCGTCGCCACGTTCTGCGGGTAGGGCATGCCGTGCGAAATGATGGTCGATTCCAGCGCCACCACCGGCCGCCCGGCGGCCAGCGCGGTGGCGACGTCGGGGTGGACGTCGAGGTGCGGGTTCGGGTGCAGGTTCGGGTGCAGGTGCGGGTGCAGGTGCAGGTGCGGTGTCATCGCGCGCTCATCGTGTTGCGTGTTCGTTCAGGCACTGTGCCACCAAGGTGACCGACAGTTCGGGGTGGTTGGCGGTGGGGGTCGTCAATGTCAGCGCGGCACAGCCGGCGGCGAAGCGCGCCGCCTCAGGCAGCGCGGCATGCCGCAGGTGCGAGTGCGCGAACCCGGCCAGCAGCGCATCGCCAGCGCCGGTGGTGTTGAGCACGGGCACGGTCAGCGCGGTTTGCCAGCCGCATTGGGTGGCGCTGCTGAAATAGAGCCCCTGCGCGCCCAGGCTGACGATCACCTGCGCCACGCCTTGCGCGTGCAAGGCGCGCGCGGCGGCTTCGATCTCGGCCGGCGAGTTCACCGGCAGGCCACTGAGCGCCTGGGCTTCGAGCCGGTTCAGCTTGAGCGTATGGATCTGCGCCAGCCAGGGGCGCAGGCGCAGGCACTTCGGTGCAGAGACGGCGTCGGCAAACACCGGGGCAGGCTCGTGCGATGCGGCGCGCTGGGCGAACACCCAGCCGAGTGCTGCATCGGACAGGTTGCAGTCCAGCACCAGCAGCGCCGCGTCGCGCACGGCTTGTGCCTGTGGCGCCAGGCTGGCCGGTGTGAGCTGCTCCAGCACCTGCATGTCGTTCACCGCCAACGCCAGCGTTCCATCGGGTTCGTGCACCGACACATAACTGGCGGTGGCCGCGCCGATCAACACCTGGCAGCCGCTCACATTCACGCCGGCCTGGCGCGTGGCCGCCAGCAGCGCGTGGCCGGGAGCATCGTCACCGACGACGCTGATCAACCCGACCGCATCGCCCAACCGGGCCAGGTTCTCCGCCACGTTGCGCGCCACGCCGCCCGGCGAGGCGCGCACCTTGCCCGGCGTGGAGTCGCCGCTGCGCAGGGCCTGCCCGGCGCTGGCGATGATGTCCATGTTGGCGCCGCCGACCGCCAGGACGTGGCCCGCGACCATGCCCGTCACCCTCAGGGGTAGAACACTTCGACCGTGTAGCCGGTGATCGCCAGGCTGCCGGTCGACATCAGCATCTGCAGCGTGGTGTCCGAGCCCGGCGGCAGCGCAGCCACGGTGCTGCCGAAGTCGCGCGCCGACAGCATGCGCCGCGCGATCAGCGCGCCGCTGCCGTCGGTCAGCTTCAGGTCGACCGAGGGCACGCTCAGCGGCAGGGCGCTGCGGTTGCGCAGGTTGACCGACAGGCGGTAAGCGTCGGTCGCCGCACCGGCGCGCGCCAGGGTCGTGCTCTCGACGTAGATGTCCTCGATGCGGCGCGGCGCTTCGAGCGTGCACTGCCATGCCGCGCACCACTCCTGCAGCAGCGGCCGGGCCTGCGGCCAGCGCACCGCCACCGTGTCGCGAAAGTGGTGCGCCATCTGCAGCCCCAGCGCGCCCAGCAGCACCAGCACCGCCAGCCCCATCAGCAGCCGGACCTGCGGGCGCTGCCAGCGCTCCTGGCGCTCGGCGTGGCGCAGGAATTCAGGCGCGTGCTGCGGCATGATTCGCGTCGCGTCGTCGTCCTCATCGTCGTCGGCGTCCAGTGGATCGAGTTCGTGCTGGACGATGCGGGTTTCCTGCGCGGCCACGTCGGTCAGCAGTTCGGCGTCCCAGCGCGCGTTCGAAAACTCGACCGACTCGTCGCGTGCCGGGGCCGGGTGCTCATGTGCGTGGCCCCCCGCGCTGCCCGGGTCGCCTGGCCGGGTGGACATCAGGTCGGCACCGAGGTGGTCGAGCGGTGGATGCTGCTGCCAATCGTCCGCCGGTGTGGTCATCGGCCATTCGGGGTCGTCGGAGCCCACGCCCGCGCGTGCGCTGCCGGGGCCGGGCTTTTGCGCGGTCGAAGCCGCCGTCAGCGGGCCGGGCGGCGGCGGTTCGCGTTCCAGGTCGAACAGGCCTTCGAGCGCGTTGAAGACCTCGTCGCAACGACCGCAACGCACCCAGCCTTCGGAGACCTTGAGCTGGTCCTGCACGACCCGAAAGACGGTGCCGCAGGCGGTGCAACGGGTGGCCAGGCTCATGTCTGAATCATGCCATGGGGGTTTGCCGTGGCGAGGTGGCCGTCATCAGGATCCAGCCGTCTTGCCGGTCGCTCACTTGAAGCGCCAGCCAGGGCGCGTAAGCCGCCTTCAGTTCGTCAGCCTGGCGCTCCAGGATGCCGGCCAGCACCAGGTGGCCGCCGGCCGCGACATGGCTGCACAGCAGCGGCGCGAGCAGTTTCAGCGGCGTGGCCAGGATGTTGGCCAGCACCAGCGCGTAAGGGCCCTGCGCCATCTCGGGCGTGCCGGCTTGCAGCGCCACGCCGTTGTCCTGGGCATTCGAGCGCGTGGATTGCACCGCCGCGAGGTCAATGTCCACCGCGTCGATGGCGCGCGCGCCGTGCAATGCGGCGCCGATGGCCAGGATGCCCGAGCCGCAACCGTAGTCGAGCACGCGCGACCAGCCGGCCGCGTGCGCCGGCGCCTGCGCGGCGATCCAGCGCAGGCACATCTGCGTGGTCGGGTGCGTGCCGGTGCCGAAGGCCAGGCCGGGGTCGAGCCGGATCACGCGCTGCGCAGCGGCCGGCGGTTCGTGCCAGCTCGGCACGACCCAGAAGCCCGGCGCCACCTCGACCGGCGCGAACTGCGACTGCGTGAGCCGGACCCAGTCCTGTTCGGGCACCGGCAGCAGCGATTGGCGCTGCACGCCGGTCGCCCAGTCTTGCGCCAGCAGCAAGCTCGCGGCTTCTTCGGCGGCGGCTTCGGTTTCGAACAGCGCGCGCACCACCGAACGCTGCCAGCCGCCCCGCGGCGCCGGCATGCCCGGCTCGCCGAACAGCGCCTGCTCGTCGGCGGTGTCGGCGTCGGCGTCTTCGATCGACACCGACAGCGCGCCGAGTTCGTCCATCAGCGCGTCCGAGACCGGCTCGACCGCGTCCTGCGGTGCGAGCAGGATCAGTTCCAGCATCACCGTTTATGTTGACTCATCCAGCCTTCCAGATAGTGGATGCTGGTGCCGCCTTCGACGAATTTGGCGTCGACCATCAGCTCGCGGTGCAGCGGGATGTTGGTCAGGATGCCCTCGATCACCGTCTCCGACAGCGCGATGCGCATGCGCGCCAGCGCCTGGTCGCGCGTGTCGCCGTGAACGATGATCTTGCCGATCATCGAGTCGTAGTTGGGCGGCACGAAATAGTTGGTGTAGACGTGCGAATCGACCCGCACACCCGGGCCGCCGGGCGGGTGCCACATGGTGATGCGCCCGGGCGACGGGGTGAACTTGTACGGGTCTTCGGCATTGATGCGGCACTCGATCGAGTGCCCGCGCATCTGGATGTTGCGCTGCGTGAACGGCAGCTTTTCGCCGGCCGCCACGCGGATCTGCATCTGCACGATGTCGATGCCGGTCACCAGTTCCGTCACCGGGTGCTCCACCTGCACGCGGGTGTTCATCTCGATGAAAAAGAACTCGCCGTTCTCGTACAGAAATTCGAAGGTGCCGGCGCCGCGGTAGCCGATCTTCTTGCACGCAGCGGCGCAGCGTTCGCCGATCTTCTCGATCACGCGGCGCGGAATGCCCGGCGCCGGCGCTTCTTCGATGATCTTCTGGTGGCGCCGCTGCATCGAGCAGTCGCGCTCGCCCAGCCAGACGGCGTTGCGGTGCTCGTCGGCCAGCACCTGGATCTCTATGTGGCGCGGGTTCTCGAGGAACTTCTCCATGTACACGCCGGGGTTGCCGAACGCCGCGCCGGCTTCGGCCCGCGTGGTCTGCACCGCGTTGACCAGCGCCGCCTCGGTGTGCACCACCCGCATGCCGCGCCCGCCGCCGCCGCCGGTGGCCTTGATGATCACCGGGTAGCCGATCGCGCGCGCCTGGCGCACGATCTCTTTCGGGTCTTCGGGCAGGCCGCCTTCGGCGCCGGGCACGCAGGGCACGCCGGCCTTGATCATCGCGATCTTGGCCGACACCTTGTCGCCCATCATGCGGATGGATTCGGCCGTCGGGCCGATGAAGGTGAAGCCGCTGCGCTCCACGCGCTCGGCAAAGTCGGCGTTCTCGGACAGGAAACCGTAACCGGGGTGGATGGCTTCGGCGTCGGTCACCTCGGCGGTCGAGATGATCGCTGGCATGTTGAGGTAACTCTGCGCCGACGCCGCCGGGCCGATGCACACCGCCTCGTCGGCCAGCTTGACGTACTTGGCTTCGCGGTCGGCTTCGGAGTAGACGACGACCGACTTGATGCCGAGTTCGCGGCACGCCCGCTGGATCCGCAGAGCAATCTCTCCGCGGTTGGCTATCAGAATCTTCTTGAACATGGCCCGCCCTATTCGATGATGAACAGGGGCTGCCCGTACTCCACCGGCTGGCCGTTCTCGCACAGGATGCGCGTGATCGTGCCGGACTTGTCGGCCTCGATCTCGTTCATGATCTTCATCGCCTCGATGATGCAGACCGGCTGCCCTTCCTTGACCACCGTGCCGAGTTCGACAAACGGCTTGGCGCCCGGGTTGGCGGTGCGGTAGAAAGTGCCCACCATCGGCGACTTGACGGCGTGGCCGGCCGGCGGTGCCGCCACTTCAGGAGCCGCTGCGGCCGCCGGGGCGGCGGCGGGTGCCAGTGCCACCGGCGCGGCCATCGCATACATCTGAGCCTGGCCGGGCTGTGCGACGAAGCTCGGGTCGGCCTTGACGATGCGCACCTTGCCATCGGCTTCCGTGATTTCGAGCTCGGAGATGTTGGATTCCGACACCAGGTCGATCAGCGTCTTGAGTTTTCGAAGGTCCATGCGTGTCTCCGGGTTCTGCTTTTATGTCGATCGTCCAAAGCGCCGGCTTTTGCTGCCAACCGGCTGAGTTCGGCGTCGATCTGGGGGCACTGAAGGTGCGCTGAAATGTCTTGGCGGAGCCGGCCCCGCTGTCAGGAAGCTGCGGACTTTACGCGGTTTGCACACCGTTGGCTGCAATTGACAAGAAACCAATCCGGTGTTTGGCGATCCGCGCAGCGCTGCGGCAACACGCCGGCTCAGGCCATCGCGCCGGCCCAGTCCGCCAGATCCTTGTCGTGCAGGCTCCCCAGCTTGGTGCGGAACGCCTTGCCTTGGCGGTCGAACACCACGCTGAAGGGCAGCGCGCCGCTGGGGTTGCCGAGCGAGCGGGCGAGTTCGATGCCGTTCAGCCCTGCCAGCCCGATGGCAAAGCCCATCGGCTGTCGGGCCAGAAACTCGCGCACCGGCGTCGGGCTGTCCACCGCCAGGCCGACGACCTGCCATCCTCGCCCTTTGTGCTCGGCCTGGAAGCGATCCAGCAGCGGCATTTCAGTGATGCAGGGCGGACACCAAGTGGCCCAGAAGTTCAGCAACAGCGGTTGGCCTTTCAGGTTGGCGAGCACCAACTCTCCGCCGCCGGGTTGATCGAAGCGCAGGTTCCAGATGTCGGCCGATGTGGCGGTCGATGGGACGGGCGGCGCTGCGGCAAGGCCTGGGTTCGCCCGGCGACCTTGCTCGCGCCACCAGGCCGCGCCGATGCCGGCCGCACCGGCCACCGCGGCGACACCGCCGTTCAACAGGGCACGCCGGTTCACGGGGTGGCTTCCATCAGCCGGCGCAGCGCGGCCAGGTCGCCGCGCTGGGTCTGCCCGCTCGAATCGGGCTTCAGCGCGCCGCGCAGATCGTCGTGGTCCAGCACCGTCAGGAGCACCGTCACGTGTTCGCCGAGCGCGGTGCTGCGGCTGGACACGCTCAGCACGTCCACCGGTTCGCCGCGCGGGCCGGGCGTGCTGCCCACGTCGTAGGTCAGCCCCAAGTCGATCAGTGCCAGTTCGGCCTGCTTGGAATCGTCGCAATAAAGCTGCAGATGCACATTGTTCAGGCGTGTTGCGGTGCCGCGCCAGACGGCGCCGCTCAGGTGCGGGCGGAAGGCCGCGAGCCTTTGCATCCATTCCAGCGCCACCGCGCGCAAGGCAGCCAGTTCGGCCGGCTGGGTGTCGGCGCAAAACAGGGCCAGGTAGTCGCGCACCTCGGCTTCGACCTGGCCGTTGTCGGGCAGGGACGCGGCGCGCACATTCAAGCCGAGCGACTGCACCGCGCGGCGCTTGGCCGGGCCGTAGTCGAGCCCCTCTTCCACCACCAGCCGGGCGGCGGTGGCAGCGATCTGTTCGGACACGGTCGTGGACATGGCGGCGATTCTAGAAGCGGCCCCGCGGCCTTGCTCGCCAAGCGCCACGTGCCCTACGGCAGTTCCACCGCCCCCATGCGCGCAACCACGGTGCCGGCGCGGCTCAGCACGTAAGGCGAATGCGGGCGTTTCTCGAAGCGCTTGGGAGCCGGCAGCATCACCGACAACTGGGCCGCCTGCATCGG
>JANOQS010000510.1:0-5027 GCA_031414975.1 Methylibium sp.
AGTCCGCAGGGACTGTTCTTCGTCCGGGCACACTGCATCGGTCTCGCGGCCCGTCGCCGAACTCGCTCCGCTTGCTTCGCCGCGCTACGCTCAAACAGGCGGCGACAAGTCAGTCTACGAACGCGCTGCGCGCGGGGCCGCAAGCCCTGTGCGGATCAAAGCCCCAGAAATCGCCCCCGCCGGGCACCGCCCGCCGCGAGCGGAACCGGTTTCGCTCGTTGCCGCAAATAGAAAAGCCGGTGCCGCAAAGGGGCGTTCGGGCAGGTCGGAGGGCGCCTCTTCGGCGCTGAGGAGCGGAAGGCTCGTGGCCCGCGCGCGCAGCGTGCATCAACGACTGACTTGTCGCCGCCTGTTTGAACGTAGCGCAACGAAGTGAGCGAAGTGAGTTCGGCGACGGGCCACGAGACTGAGCACCGGAAGGGAGTCGGAGCGCCAGCGGAGACCGCTGAAGCGAAGCCCTCCGGCCTGCCCGGACGCGCCTTTGCTTGCGCAACCCGATCACGGTGCTCAAGCCGAGTTTCTCTGGCCGACGTTCTCTTCGCTGAACTATCAAGCCCGCGTTGCTTGCCACTCGTCGAGCAGGGCGTCGACCTCTGCCTCGTTGGCCGCTACCCCGTAAACGTAGTGGTCCGGGCGCACCAGCGCCGCGCAGCAGCCGTGCTTGTGCATCCAGGTTTCGACCACGCCTTCCAACTCCGGCGTGCGGCCCAGGTCGATGAGCTGAAGGCCGGCGCGAGCGGTCCCCGCCGGGACGCGCAGCGAGACGAGCCGCCAGCCGCGGCCGAATCGTTCGTCCATCAGGCGCCCGTCGTCCATCCGCGGTTGCGGAAAGAGGGTTCCGCGCGCACTGCTGGCAAGCGCCGACAAAAGCCCCGTCTCGAGACGCGGCAGGATGTCTTGCCGGGGCGTGTCTTTCACCACGCCGCCGCAGTCGGCCAGCAGCTTCGCATCGCGTGCGCGCGCCTTGGCCGGGTCGCGCTCGCAGATCACGGCGCCGACCGCCTTGATGCGCGTCGTCAACTCGCGCACATGGGCCATGCGCTCGGCGCCGTAGCTGTCGAGCAGCGCCTCGGCGGCTGCGCCGGAAAGCTCGCCTTTCACCACGGCGGCGAGCTTCCAGGCCAGGTTGCTCACGTCGCGCACACCCTGGCACATGCCCTGGCCGAGGAACGGCGGCTGCATGTGCGCGGCGTCGCCCGCCACGAACACGCGGCCGGCACGCCAGCGCTCGGCCACCAGCGCGTGGAAGCGGTAGCTGGCCTGGCGCCACAGTTCACCGTCGGCCGGGCTCAGCCAGCGCTCCAGCAGCTTCCACGTACCTTCGGGCGTAGCGACCTCGCGCGGATCTTCGCCGGGCTTGAGAGAGATCTCCCAGCGGCGGTGCCGGCCCGGCCCGATCAGGAAGCTGCAGGGCCGCTCGGGCTCGCAATACTGCACGCTCGTCGTCGGCAGCCTGGCCAGCCCACGATCGTTGACCATCGCATCGACCACCAGCCAGGGTTCGTCGAAGTCCAGGTCGTGCAGCTCGATGCCGGCCTGGCCGCGCACCCCGCTGCCCCCGCCGTCGCAGCCGATCAACCAACGGGCACGCACCTCGCTGGTCGTGCCACCATCGCTGCGCAACGAGAGGGTCACGCCTTCCGCGTCCTGCTCGAAAGACAGCAGCTCGGTGCCCAGCGCCACGCTCACAGTGGGCAGTTGCGCCACGCGCGCACGCAGCGCGCGCTCCACCGCAGGTTGCGTGAACACCATCGACGGCGTGTAACCCTGCGGGTACGGCGGCGCGACCATCGTCATGCGCCGGATCAGCTGGCCGTCGACGCCGAAGTATTCGGACGGCGTGAACGGCTCGATGAACGGCGCGATCGCCTCGACGATGCCGATCTGCTGGAACACCCGCATGATCTCGTGGTCGAGCGAGATGGCGCGCGGGATTTGATGGACATCGCGCATGCGCTCGCACACGTGCACGCTCAGGCTGGCCTGGCCGAGCAAGGCCGCCGCCACCGCGCCGGCCGGCCCGTAGCCGACGATCGCGACGTCGAAGACCGCCGCCATCAAGCCGCCTCGGCGACGATCGGGTTGCGCAAGCTGCCGATCTTCTCGATCTCGATCTCGATCGTGTCGCCCGGTTTCATCCACACCGGCGGCGTGCGCGCCTGGCCCACACCGGCGGGCGTGCCCATGATGATCGCGTCGCCGGGGTCCAGGGTCATGCACTGCGACAGCAGCGCGATCGTTTCGGCCACGCCCCAGATCATGTCGGTGGTGTTCGCGTCCTGCATGGTCTGGCCGTTGAGCAGGCTGCGGATGCGCAGGCCGGTGGCGCCGGGGGCCAGTTCGTCGGCCGTCACCAGCACCGGGCCGAAGCCGCCCGTGCCGTCGAAGTTCTTGCCGATCGTCCACTGCGGCGTGCGCTTCTGGTAGTCGCGCACCGACATGTCGTTGAAGCAGGTGTAGCCGAACACGTACTGCAGCGCCGCGTCTTGCGCCACATGGCGCGGCACGGTGCGGCCGATCACGACCGCGAGCTCGGCCTCGTAGTCGAACTTCGCCGACACCCGGGGCACCACACCCGGCGCGCCGTGGGCGACCAGCGAGCTTTTGCCGCGGAAGAAGAACCAGGGGTAGTCGGGTTTGTCGCGGCCGCCTTCCTTGGCATGGTCGAAGTAGTTCAGGCCGAGGCAGACGATCTTGCCGGGTTCGGGGACCAGCGGCGCGTAGCTCAGCGAGGCCAGTGGCAGGCGCGGTGCGTTCGAGCGAATAGCGGCGCGGCCCGCGGCGACGACGTCGTGGCCGGCTTCGAGCTCGGCCCGCAGGTCGGCGGCCAGGTCGATGGCGACGTCGCCGTCGACGACGGCCAACCGCGGCTGGCCGTTGCGCAGGTAGGTGGTGAATCGCATGGCGGGGTGTCCTTACAGAGTGGGGGCGAAGAAGACGGTGCGTTGGGCCTGCTTCAGGCGTGCGCTCGGCGGGGCGGAGATGCCCCATTGGTCGACCCGGCCGGGCGGCCAGGTCCAGTCCGACGGGCCGCGGGGCACGTAGCGGTCGTCGATCTGTTCGACCTCGGCGGTGTATTCGATGACGATGCCGAACGGGTCGATGAAGTAGTTGAAGGCGTTGTCGCCCGGGCCGTGGCGGCCCGGGCCCCATTCGATGGGGTGACCAGCGTCTTTCATGCGCCCGCCGCCACGCATCACGGCATCGACCGCCGGCATCACGAAAGCGACGTGGTTCAGCGCGTCGTTGTCGGCATCGCCGAGCGCGATCGTGTGGTGGTCGCGGTCGCAGTTCATGAAGGCCATGATCCTGGTGCGGTCGGCGAGCACGAAACCGAGCGCGCGCTCCATGAAGGCCTGCGTTGCCGCGACGTCGTGGCTGTTCAGCACCGCGTGCGCAAGGCGGATCGGCTGGTCCCGTGGGGGCGGCTCGTCGACCGCGCGCCGCGCGTCGCCCTGCACGATCTCGAAGCGGCGGCCGTCGGCGTCGCGGATGACGAGCGCCTGGCCGCCGGCCGGGTCGCGCGCGGCACCGCGGTATTCGAGCGTGGCGCCGGCATCGACGCTGGCCTGCGCGATGGCGTCGAGCGCATCGCCATCACGCGTCCGCAGCGTGACGGCACGCAAGCGCGGCGCACCGGCGCGCTCATGCAGCGCGAGCAGATGGTGGTCGGCGCCGCTGCCACGCAGCCACAGCGCGCCCGGCGCCCGCTCGGCCACCGCGAGGCGCCAGGTGCCGGTGTAGAAGGCCTCGGCGGCGCCAAGGTCGGGCACGTCGAACGCCACGCTGCGCAGGCCCTGGATCCACGGGGACTTCATGCACTCTCCTTGAAAAGGGCTGCCGCCGGCGGGCCGAGAAAGCGGCGGGCGTTGCCGGAGGCCATCGCGTCGCAGGCGGCGGCGTCGAAACCCGCCGCGCCCAGGCGTTCGAGCGGCTGGCGTTCGCTGAAGTTGAAGGGGTGGTCGGTGCCGATCAGCAACTGCGACGTGCCGAAGCTGTGTGCCAGGTGGCGCAAGGTCGGGGCATCGAACACCAGCGTGTCGAAGTACAGGCGCCGGGCTTGCTCACGTGGCGACTCGCCGATCGATTCGGCCAGCGCCGGGAACACCTGCCAGCCCTGCTGCAAGCGCGGCAACAGCATCGCCAAAGTGCCGCCTCCGTGGCTGAAGGCCATGCGCAGGGCCGGGTGCCGCAACAGCAGGCCGCCGGTGATGACCGACGCCGCCGCGAGCCCCACATCGGTCGGAAAGGCCAACACCTGCTGCAGTGGCGCCGGCCCGACGAGGCGGTCCATGCCGGCCGGCTTCAAGGCATGCACGAACACCGGCAGGTCGAGCGCCACGCAGGCTGCGAAGAAGGGGTCGAAGAGCGCATCGCCGATCGGCCGGCCGTTGATGTTGCTGCCGACCTCGACGCCGACCAGGCCGAGCTGCTCGGCCGCATGCCGCAACTCGGCCACCGCCGCGTCGATGTCTTGCAGCGGCACGGCCGCCAGCCCGAGCAGCCGGCCCCCGGAGTCGGCACAGATCGCGGCCGTCTGCTCGTTGAGGAAGCGGATCAGCGGCCGCGCATCGGGCAGCGCGAGCCAGTAGGACAACAACTCGGGCATCGGCGACACGACTTGCCGCTCCAGCCCCATCGCGTCCAGATCGGCCAGCCGGCGCGGGGCCGACCAGCATTGCTCAGACACCGTGCGGTAGTGCTTGCCACCGACCAGCACATGGCGGTGGCACAGCCCTTTCGCGTCTGGCGCGGGGGCCGTTTCAGGCCAGGGCGCCGGAACGGTCTTGCCCATGTAGGCCGGGAAACGCTCGGGCACGACGTGCGCGTGCACGTCGATGCCGCAGGCGCAGCGGGGGGTGAGATTCATGCGGGGGCCCTGGGTGCGTATCGGTCTGGCCGAAGCATGCCACGGCGACGACCGCCCCGCCTGTGCCCGACATGGCGTCGAGGGCCGTGCGTGAGCATCGCAAGCAGTCGCTCAGCAAGCCCGCGCCATGAGCAATGCTGCATGGACCCGCACGGTG
>JANOQS010000511.1:0-15633 GCA_031414975.1 Methylibium sp.
CGCCGAACTCACTCCGCTTGCTTCGCCGCGCTACGTTCAAACAGGCGGCGACAAGTCAGTCTACGAACGCGCTGCGCGCGGGGCCGCAAGCCCGGAGCGGATCAAAGTCCCAGAAATCGCCCCCGCCGGGCACCGCCCGCCGCGAGCGGAACGGTTTTCGCTCTTTGCAGCAAATACAAAAAACGTTGCCGCAAAGGTGCGTCCGGGCCGGCCGGTGGGCGCCTCTTCGGCGCTGTGGGTATGGCAGGCGGAGCCCCAGCGGTGACCGCCGATGCTACGCCCTCCGCCTGGCCCGGACGCGCCTTTGCCTGCCCGCAACCCGAACCCACGATCGGGTAACTCCGGATGCACGCCCTCCGCTCCAGTGCTCCAATGCGCGCAAATGGAATCGGTTCCAATTTGCTGATTCCAAGCCCCACAACACGTCGCACCCAGCATGTCTCAACCCATCCCCGCACTGCAGATCCCCGCCAGCGCCGCCATCGCGAAGCCGGCGTTTCTCTTCGGTGTGGCGACCGCGTCGTACCAGATCGAAGGGGCCACGCAAGAGGATGGGCGGCTGCCTTGCATCTGGGACACGTTCTCGGCCACGCCGGGCAAGGTGCTGGGTGGCGACACCGGCGCGGTGGCGTGTGACCACTACCACCGCTGGGAGTCCGATGTCGAGCTGATCGCCGGGCTGGGGGTGGGCGCTTACCGGCTCTCGACCGCCTGGCCGCGTGTGATGGATGAGAAGGGCCGGCGCAACGAGCGCGGGCTGGACTTCTACAAGCGCCTGCTCGCGCGCCTGAAGCACAAGGGTCTGAAGACCTTTGTGACCCTGTACCACTGGGACCTGCCGCAGCACCTGCAGGACCGCGGCGGCTGGCTGAACCGCGAGACGGCCTACCGCTTTGCCGACTACGCCGATCTGATGAGCCGTGAACTGGCCGGCCACGTGGATGCGTGGGCGACCTTGAATGAGCCGTGGTGCTCGGCCTTCCTGGGCCATGGCATCGGCATCCATGCGCCGGGCCACGCCGACCTGGGCCAGGCCACGCAGGCCATGCACCACCTGCTGCTGGGCCACGGGTTGGGGCTGCAGGCGCTGCGGGCCAACGACCCGGCCTCGATGAAGGGCATCGTCGCCAACGTCGGCGCGTTCACGCCGGCCACGATGCATGCGGCCGATGTGGAAGCGGTGCACCTGGGCCACACCTTCCACAACCAGTGGGTGCTGGACCCGCTGCTCAAGGGCAGCTACCCGCGCGACCTGTTCCGCCTGTGGCCGGGCACCGAGCCGCTGGTGCTCGACGGTGACATGAAGCTCATCTCACAGCCGAACGACTTCCTCGGCATCAATTACTACTTCCGCACCGTTGTGCGCAGCGACGGCAAACATGGTTTCGTCGAAGCCCCGCCGACGGACGTGGAACGCACGCAGATGGGCTGGGAGGTCTACCCCCAGGGCTTGCGCGATCTGCTGGTCGACTTCAAGCAGCGCTACCCCAACCTGCCGCCGATCTACATCACCGAAAACGGCATGGCCAGCGATGACAAGGTCGTCCTTGATTCCAGTGGCCATGGCAACGTGGCCGACCCTCAGCGCATCCGCTTTCTCGAACGCCACCTGATGGCCGTGAACGAAGCCATGGCCGCCGGTGTGGACGTGCGCGGCTACTTCGTCTGGTCGCTGATGGACAACTACGAATGGTCGTTCGGCTACGAACGCCGCTTCGGCATCACGCATGTGGACTACACCACGCAGCAGCGCACGCTCAAGCACAGCGCGCATGCGTTGCGGGCCTTCCTGCAGGCGCGCCCGCGCTGACCGATTCGAATCAAGCGAGCCGCAGAGGACTTTCCAAGATCCCACCCCGGGGCGGCATGCCCCACATTCCTACAGGAGACATCGATGAACTTTCGCATCCAACCCGTGGTCGGCGCCGTGCTTGCCACCCTGGCCATCGTGGCCGCAGCGCCAGCGGCCGCGCAAACCAAGGCCGAAGTGATCCACTGGTGGACCTCGGGCGGCGAGTCGGCCGCGGTTCAGGAACTGGCCAACGCCTTCAACAAGGCCGGCGGTCAATGGGTCGACTCGGCCGTGGCCGGTGGCGACGCCGCACGAGCCCAGGCCATCAACCGCATCGTCGGCGGCAACCCGTCTACAGCGGCGCAGTTCAACACCTCCAAGCAGTACCACGACGTGATTGCCGAAGGCCTGCTGAACAATGTGGACGCGGTGGCGGCGAAAGAGGGCTGGGAGAAGATCCTGCCCAAGCCCATCATCGACAGCATCAAGGTCAAGGGCCACTTCTACGCGGTGCCGGTGAACATCCACATGCCGGCGTGGTTCTGGTATTCCAAGCCGGCGTTCGCCAAGGCCGGCATCGCCGCCGAGCCGAAGACGATGGACGAGTTCTTTGCTGCGCTCGACAAGCTCAAGGCCGCCGGCCTGGTGCCGCTGGCCTTTGGCGGCCAGGCATGGCAGGAGAACCTGCTGTTCCAGGGCTGGCTGGCGCAGACCGGCGGTGCCGATCTGTACCTCAAGTTCTACCGCGACCGCGACGCCAAGACGGTCGACTCACCCGCCTTCCGCAAGGTGCTGGCCGACTACAAGCGCCTGAAGAGTTATGTAGACCCGGGCTCGCCGGGGCGCAACTGGAACGACGCGACCTCGATGGTCATCACCGGCAAGGCCGGCGTGCAGATCATGGGCGACTGGGCCAAGGGCGAGTTCCTGGCCGCCAAGCAGACGGCGGGCAAGGAGTTTGGTTGTTTCCCCGGCTTCGGGCCGAAGTCGCCGTACATCATTGCCGGTGACGTGTTCGTGTTCCCGCGCACCAAAGACGCCGCCGCCATCAAGGCCCAGGAGATGCTGGCCACGGTGATGACCTCGCCGGCCACGCAGGTGGCGTTCAACAACAAGAAGGGCTCGATCCCGATCCGCACCGACGTGAACACTGCCGACATGGATCAGTGCGCACAGACCGGCCTGGCGATCATGAAAGACAGCAGCCGCCACCTCGCCAACCCCGACATGCTGGTCACGCCCGACGTGGCGGGTTCGATCAGCGATGTGATGACCAAGTACTGGAACAACAACCAGTCGGTCGATGATGTGGTGAAGGCGTTGCAAGGCGCGATCAAGGGCTGATGCGCTCTTCTCCCTCGCCCCTGCAGGGCGAGGGAGCCAACCCCAAGAGGAACCATCGATGGCAGGTGCCAACCGTCCCCGCCGCGGCCCGCGCTTCAACTGGCAGCTCAATATTGCGCTGGTGCCGATGTCGCTGGCCGTGCTGTTCTGCTACATCGGCACGGTGTTGTGGTCGGTGCGCATTTCGGTCAGCAGCTCGCGCACCTTCCCGGCGAATGACTTCGTCGGCCTGGCGCAGTACGAACGCCTGTTCGGCAGCGAGCGCTGGATGGTGTCGCTGAAGCACATGGTGCAGTTCGGCGCGGTCTTCATGCTGAGCACCCTGGTGATCGGCTTTCTGCTGGCGGTGTTCATCGACCAGAAGGTGCGTGCCGAAGGCGTGCTGCGCACCGTCTTCCTGTACCCGTATGCGATGAGCTTCGTGGCCACCGGGCTGGTGTGGCAGTGGTTGCTGAACCCAGAGCTCGGCCTGCAGTCGGCGGTGCGCCGCATGGGCTGGAGCGGCTTCAGCTTCGACTGGATCGTCACGCAGGACAAGGTGATCTACACCGTCGCGCTGGCCGCCATCTGGCAGGCCTCGGGGCTGGTGATGGCGCTGCTGCTGGCGGGCCTGCGTGGTGTGGACGACGAGATCTGGCGCGCCTCGCGCATCGACGGCATTCCGCGCTGGCGCGTCTACGTGAGCATCGTGCTGCCGATGATCGCGCCGTCGATCGCCACCGCGCTGGTGCTGCTGTTCCTGTCGGTCGTGCGCGTCTACGACGTGGTGGTGGCGATGACCGGCGGCGGCCCCGGCAATGCCAGCGAGGTGCCGGCCAAGTTCATCCTCGACTACCTGTTCGGCCGCTCCAACATCGGCATGGCCTCGGCCGCATCGACGGTGCTGCTGATCACCGTGATCGCGGTGCTGGCGCCGTGGATGTACGCACGCAAGCGCAGCGAACGGCTGGCCAACGAGAGGACGAAGTGATGAACGCCGTCGTGACACCTTCCCATGCCGGGCGCGCTGCTGCCGCCGTGCCACGCGCCCGCCCCCGGCGCCCGTGGCTGACACCGGCGCGCGTCGGCATCTACGGCTTCCTGCTGTTCGGCGCGCTGTTCTTCCTGCTGCCGCTGTACGTGATGCTGGTCACCTCGCTGAAGCCGATGGACGAGATCCGCCTCGGCGACATCTTTGCGCTGCCGGGCCGCGGCGCGAGCTTCGACGCCTGGGTGCAGGCCTGGTCCAGCGCCTGCACCGGGCTCAAGTGCGAAGGCATCCAGGTGGGCTTCTGGAACTCGGTGAAGATCGTCGTGCCCAGCACCATCCTCTCGATCCTGGTCGGCGCGCTGAACGGTTATGCGCTGGCCTTCTGGCGCAGCCGCTGGGCCGGCTGGCTGTTCGGCGTGCTGCTGCTCGGCGCCTTCATTCCCTACCAGGTCTTCATGTACCCGCTGGTGCGAGGCCTCGCCTTCATGGGGCTGTTCGGCAGCCTGTACGGCATCGTGCTGGTGCACACGGTGTTCGGCATGCCGGTGATGACCTTGCTGTTCCGCAACTACTACACCTCGATCCCGCAGGAGCTGTTCAAGGCGGCGCGCATCGACGGTGGCGGCTTCTGGCGCATCTTCGTGCAGCTGATGCTGCCGATGTCCACGCCGATCCTGATCGTCGCGGTGATCATGCAGGCCACCAACATCTGGAACGACTTCATCCTCGGCCTGGTGTTCGCCGGGCGCGAGAACCTGCCGATGACGGTGCAGCTGAACAACGTGATCAACAGCACCACCGGCGAGAAGCTCTACAACGTCAACATGGCAGCCACCATCCTCACATCGATGGTGCCGCTGCTGATCTACCTGGTCTCGGGCCGCTGGTTCGTGCGCGGCATCGCCGCGGGCGCGGTCAAAGGCTGAATCAACGGTCGAACAAGGGTCGCGCATGTCCAGTGTCAGCATCGAACAATTGCATGTCCGCCTCGGCCAGGTCGACATCCTGAAAGACATCGACCTGCAGGTCGAAGACGGTGAATTCCTGGTCCTGCTCGGGCCTTCGGGCTGCGGCAAATCCACCTTGCTGCACAGCATCGCCGGGCTGCTCGACGTGAACGACGGCGCGATCCTGATCGACGGCAAGGACGTGACCTGGGCCGACCCGAAGGACCGCTCGATCGGCATGGTGTTCCAGAGTTATGCGCTCTACCCGACGATGAACGTCGAGCGCAACATGTCGTTCGGGCTGCGCATCGCCGGCACGCCCAAGGCCGAGATCGACAAGCGCGTGCAGCGCGCCGCCACCATGCTGCACCTCACGCCGCTGCTGGCGCGCAAGCCGGCGCAGTTGTCGGGCGGGCAGCGCCAGCGCGTGGCGATCGGCCGTGCGCTGGTGCGCGACGCAGGCGTGTTCCTGTTCGACGAGCCGCTCTCCAACCTGGACGCCAAGCTGCGCAACGAACTGCGCCGCGAGCTGAAGCAGTTGCACCTGGAACTGGGCACGACCATGGTCTATGTGACGCACGACCAGACCGAAGCGATGACCCTGGCCAGCCGCATCGCGGTGATGCTGGACGGCAAGATCCAGCAGATCGGCACGCCCAGCGAGGTCTACGAGCGGCCGGTGAACCGTTTCGTCGCCGGCTTCCTGGGATCGCCGACGATGAACTTCCTCGACGGCCAGCTCGAGTTGCAGGGCGACCGGGTGTTGTTCCGCTCGGCGGCGCTGGTGCTCGACGTGACCGGCCACGCCTTCAGCGCGCCGCCGCAGGCCGGCCGCGCCGCAGTGCTGGGCCTGCGGCCCGAGCACATTGCGCTGCTCGCGCCGGAAGAGCCGGCCGACGGCCGCGCCATCGTGGCGCTGGCCGAGCCGATGGGCGCCAACGTGGTGTTGTGGCTGGAGCTGGGCGGCGCGTCGATCGCCGTCAACACCCAGAGCCACACGCCGCACGCGCGCGGCGATGCGCTGGGGCTGCGTGCCGACCCGCGCCGCGTGTCGCTGTTCGATGCGGCCAGCGGCGCACGGCTCTGAACCGGCTCTGACACGATGGCCACGACGATCAAGGATGTCGCGCGGCTGGCCGGCGTGGGCGTGGGCACCGCGTCGCGCGTGATCTCGGGCAACGGCTCGGTGGCCGCGGCCACGGCCGATCGGGTGCGCGCGGCGATCAAGGCGCTGAACTTCCGCCCGTCGAGTGCCGGGCGCGCGCTGGCCACGCGCACGATGGGCATGCTGGGCTTGTATGTGCCGCACTTCTCGGGCCTGTATTACGGCCCGATCCTGCAGGCGGTGGACAGCGAGCTGCGCGAGGTCGACCGCCACATGGTGGTGGCCAACGGTTGCGGTGCCGGCGACGGGCGCCAGCTCGCGCTCGACGGGCTGGAATTCCTGTTGCAGCGTGAGTGCGACGGCATCGTCATCAGCAGCAACGAGTTGCTCGATACGGACCTGCTGGCGATGCACGCACGATTCCCGAAGATCGCGGTGCTGAACCGCGTGGTGTCGGGCCTGGAAGCGCAATGTTTTGGCGCCGACCATGGGCAGGGCGGGCGCCTGGCAGCGCGCGCGCTGCTGGCACAGGGGCACCGCGAGATCGCGGTGATCTCGGGCATGGCGGTGGCCGAAGACAACGCCGCGCGCATGGCCGGCTTTCACGCCGAGCTGGCCGATGCGGGACTGGTGGTGCCCGATGCGCTGCGCACGAGCGGCGACTACACCTTCGAAGGTGGCGCCCGCGCTGCAGCTGAGTTGCTGGCCGGCAGCCGGCCCTTCACCGCGGTGTTTGCCGCCAACGACCTGATGGCCATGGCCGCGATGTCGGTGTTCGGTGGCCAGGGCCTGCGCCTGCCGCAGGACATGTCGGTCGTCGGCTACGACGACAGCGCACTGTCGGCCTACACCACACCAGCGCTCAGCACGGTGCGCATCCCGTTCACCGAGTTCACGCGCAACGCATGCCGCTAT
The DNA here is from genome assembly GCA_031414975.1 of Methylibium sp. GTDB lineage: Bacteria > Pseudomonadota > Gammaproteobacteria > Burkholderiales > Burkholderiaceae_C > LGRD01. The sequence goes on from JANOQS010000511.1 coordinate 7,074, forward strand.
CTGATCAACGTCTGTTATGGCCTGGAGCTGCCGGTGACGCGCGAGTACGCGCCCAGCCTGGTCTGGCGCGACTCGCTCGTGGCCGGCCCGCACCCGCTGCGCAAACGGCTGTTGCGCAGCCTGGACAAGGTGAGCGCGTGAGCCCCTCCATCGCGCGACGTCTTGCCCTTCGACACCCAACAAGGAACCCCTGCCCATGGTCATCCAGATCGGCATCATCGGTGCCGGCAACATCTTCCCGGCTTACCTGAACACCTTGCGCAAGCAGCGCAAGGTCCGCATCGTCGGCATTGCCGACGGCAACGCCGCCGCGGCGCAGGCGCGTGCGACCGAGTTCGGGCTGACGGCAATGAGCGTTGATGAACTGCTTGCCGGGCCGGCCGGCGTGGTGCTCAACATCACGCCGCCGCTGGCGCACCACGAGGTCGGCATGGCGGTGCTGAACGCCGGCAAACATTTGTTCACCGAGAAGCCGCTTGCCGCCACCTTTGCGCAGGGCCAGGACCTGGTGGCCTTGGCCGCGAAGAAAAACCTTCGTCTCGGCTGCGCGCCCGACACGGTCCTGGGTGCTGGCAGCCAGGCGGTGCGCGCGCTGGTGGACGCCGGCACGGTGGGTCGCATCATCGGCGGCAGCGCGATGTTCATGAGCCATGGGCCCGATCACTGGCACCCGAACCCGGCCTTCTTCTACCGCCCCGGCGCCGGCCCGCTGCACGACATGGGGCCGTACTACATCAGCCACCTGGTGCACCACCTGGGGCCGGTGGCCGAGCTGAGCGCCACGGCGCGCATGACCTGGCGCGAACGCATCATTCCTCGCGGTGAGAACGTGGGCAAGACCATCAAGGTGGATGTGCCGACCACGGTGGTCTCGCTGCTGCGTTTTGCCTCCGGCGCCGAGGTGTCGCTGACGGTCAGTTTCGACGTGTGGAAACACGCGCACACGCCGATCGAGCTGTATGGCGAGAAGGGCACGATCCTGGGCCACGACCCGAACCTGTTTGGCGGCACCGTGCGCTGGTCGGCCGAGAACGGCGACTGGCAGACGGTGCGCGAACGCCGGCCGTACACCACCAACTCGCGCGGCATCGGCCTGCTCGACATGGCGCTGGCCATCGAGCAGGGCCGCCCGCACCGCTGCGACGAGGCGCTGGCGCTGCATGTGCTGGAGGTGATGGACAAGGCGCTCGAATCGGCCGCGCTCGGCCGCGTGATGAAGCTCACGACCACCTGCGAACGGCCGGCACCGATGAGCGGGCGGCTCGCATAAAGCATCCTTCAAGGAACCTGCAATGAAACTGTCCGTCCAGATCTACAGCCTGCGCAACGCGGGCGACCTGAACACCCAACTCGCCTTGGCCAAGGCGGCCGGCTTCGAGTGGATCGAAAGCGTGTCGACGCACGGGCTGACGCCGGCGAAGTTCGCGCAGACCCTGGCCGAGCACGGCCTCAAGCTGTCGTCGATGCATGCCGGCCTGGAGCTGCTGGAAACGCAGCCCGGCCATGTGGTCGAAGCCTGCGAGGCGACAGGCTGCCCGCTGGTGGTGATGCCGTGGTTGCCGCGCGGCGAACTGAGTGCCACCGGCGCCGGCTGGGCCGCGATGGGGCGGCGCCTGGGCGGCATTGCAGAAGGTCTGACGAAGCACGGCCTGCGCATGGCGTACCACAACCACGACTTCGAGTTCTTTGCGTACGACGGCCGCATGGCGATCGACTGGCTGTTCGGCGCTGTGCCTGCAGAGTTGCTCGGCTGGGAGGCCGACCTGGGTTGGGTGCGCCGGGCCGGGCAGGACCCGTTGCACTGGGTCGAGCGTTACGCCGACCGGCTGGTGGCGGTGCACGTGAAGGACATCGCACCCGACGGCCCGCGCCGCGGCGAAGACGGCTGGTGTGCGCTGGGGCAGGGCATCGTCGGCTGGGAGGCGTTGTTGCCGAAGCTGCGCGAGCGATGCGACTTGTTCGTGTTCGAGCATGACAACCCGGTGGAGTTTGCGGCGACTCTGAAGATCAGCCATCAGGTGATGCGCGCCGGGTTGAATTGACTCCCTCCCCCTCGGGGCGAGGGAGTCGAGTCACCACGCCGATCGGAGGCGCGCCTTGATGTCCAGCGGCGCCGCGAGTTCCAGTTCGGCCGGCGCCGCCACGATGGCGCCCGCCGCCACCGGCCCGACCCGTTCGAACATCGCCGCCACCTCCGGCGGAACAAAGCGCGACAACGACCCATACAGATGTCGGTCGCCGAACGCGCCCTGCTGCGTCACGTAAAACCGCTGCGGCACCAGCAGGTGCAGGTGCTGGCGCGCGCGCGTCATCGCCACGTAAAGCAGGCGGCGCTCTTCTTCGATCTGGCGCGCCGAGCCGGTGCTCATGTCGGCGGGCATGCAACCGTCGACGACGTTGAGCACATGCACCGACTGCCACTCCTGCCCCTTGGCCGAATGGATGGTGGACAGGATCAGGTAGTCCTCGTCGAGATGCGGTGGGCCGGACTCGTCGCTGGTGGCCTGCGGTGGGTCCAGGGTCACCTCGGTCAGGAAGCGTTCGCGGTTGGAATAGCCAGCGGCGATGCGCGCCAGTTGCGCCAGGTCTGCCAGGCGCACGCGCGCGTCGTCGTGCAGGCGTTCGAGTTGCGGTTGGTACCAGCGCTGCACGTGTTCGATGTCGGCGGGCCAGGCGGCAGCCGGCTCGCGCAAGGCCAGCACCAGATCGCGCAGTGCGTGCCAGTCGTCGCGTGCGGCCGGTGGCGGGGTGAACGCGGCGAACGCCGCGGCCGGGTCGGTGGCCGCTTCCATCGCATCGAGCAACCGCTTCGCGCTGGCCGGGCCGATGCCGGCCACCAGCAGCGCGACGCGAAAGCCAGCCAGCCGATGGCGCGGGTTCTGGGCCCAGCGCAGCACACTGAGCACGTCCTTGATGTGCGCCGCTTCGAGGAATTTGAGCCCGCCGAACTTGACGAACGGGATGTTGCGCCGCGCCAGTTCCAACTCCAGCGCAGCGCTGTGGTGCGAGGTGCGGAACAGCACCGCCTGCGACTTCAGCCGCAGCCCTTGTTCGCGGTGTTCGAGCACGCGGTCGGCGACCCAGCGCGCTTGCGCCGGTTCGTCTTCCACCGTCACCAGCAGCGGCTTGTGCGATGAGGCGCGGTCGGTCCACAAACGCTTGGCGTGGCGCTCGGCGGCGAGGTCCATCACCGCGTTCGAGGCGTCGAGGATCGGTTGCGTCGAGCGGTAGTTGCGCTCCAAGGTGAGCACCCGCGCCGGCGGCGTGAACTGGTTCGGGAAGTCGAGGATGTTGCGCACTTCGGCGGCGCGGAACGAATAGATCGCCTGCGCGTCGTCGCCCACCACGGTGAGGCCGTGGCCGTCGGGCTTGAGCGCCAGCAGGATCGCGGCCTGCAGGCGATTCGTGTCCTGGTATTCGTCCACCAGCACATGCTCGAAGCGCGCGCCGATGTGGCGCGCCAGCGCCGGCTCGGTCATCAAATGGGACCAGTACTGCAGCAGGTCGTCGTAGTCGAGCACCTGCTGTTGCTGCTTCTGTGCCACGTAGGCGCCGAACAGCCGGCCCAGTTCGACCTGCGACTCGGCGCACCACGGAAAGTGTTGGTCCAGCACCTCGCGCAGCGTGGCCTGGCTGTTGACCACGCGCGAGTAGATGGACAGGCAGGTGCCCTTCATCGGGAAGCGCTTCTTCGTCGTGCTGAAGCCCAGTTCGTGGCGCACCTGGCCGAGCAGGTCTTCGGCGTCGCCGCGGTCGATGATCGTGAAGCCGGGCGCCAGGCCGGCGTGCGCCGCGTGCTCGCGCAACAGCCGCGCGCCGACGGCGTGGAAGGTGCCGGCCCACGGCAGCACCGGCGCGGCCGTGGTGCTCGGCAGGCCGAGTGCCTGGTGCAGCAGCGCACCGGCGCGCAAGGTCATTTCGGCCGCGGCGCGGCGCGAGAAGGTGAGCAGCAGAATGGATTGCGGGTCGGCGCCGGCCAGCACCAGGCGCGCCACGCGGGCGGCCAGCGTCTTGGTCTTGCCACTGCCGGCGCCGGCCAGCACGAGCAGGGCGGGCGCCTCGCGCGGGTCAACCTCCAGACCGTGTTCGACGGCGGCGCGCTGGGCGTCGTTCAGGCCGGCGAAGATGTCGTCGCGCGATGCGTTGTGCGGAGGCATGGCGCGACTGTATATTCATCCAGCCGCTTACTGTGAACCGATCAATGTCGACGACGATGGGGAACGCACCTGCACAGCCCGGGCTGTTCGACGCCGACGAGCCGGCGCCGCCTGCACCACCGCCGCCGCCGCCGCGCCGCGACGACGTGCTCGTCGGCACCTGCAGCTGGGCCGACCCGTCATTGATCCAGTGCAAACGCTTCTACCCGCGTGGCCACGGCACGGCCGAGAAGCGGCTGGCGTATTACGCGTCGCAATTCCCCATCGTCGAGGTCGACAGCAGCTTCTTCGCGATGCCGCAGGCCGTCAACGCGCGCTTGTGGGTCGAGCGCACGCCGGCCGAATTCGTCTTCAACATCAAGGCCTTCCGGCTGCTGACCGGGCACCAGACGCCGCCGCAGTCGCTGCCGCCGGACATCGCGGCGTTGATGCCGCCACTGCAACCGGCCAAGAAGAATTACTACTACGCCGATGTGCCCGGCGAGATTCGCGATGAGTTGTGGCGGCGCTTCATCGAGGCGATCGCGCCGCTGAAGGAGTCGGGCAAGCTGAAGGCGGTGCACTTCCAGTTTGCGCCGTGGGTCAGCAACACGGCGGCGTGGCGCGCGCACGTGGAGCATTGCGTCGATCGCATGGCCGGGCATCTGCTCGCGGTCGAATTTCGCAACCAGACCTGGTTTGCAGACGACCGGGTCGGACGCACGCTGGCCTGGGAGCGTGAGCTCGGCGTGGCGCACGTGATCGTCGACGAACCGCAAGGCGTGGGCAACTACGCACAGGGCGTGTGGGAGGTGACGAACCCGGCCCTGGCCGTCGTGCGCCTGCATGGCCGCAACACCGAGACCTGGGCCGCCAAGGGGCTGGCCGCGTCGTCGGAGCGCTTCAACTACGTCTATAGCGACGACGAGATCACCGAGCTGGCCCAGAAGATCGACGTGCTGACCGAACGCGCGTTCCAGTTGCACGCGCTGGTCAACGTCAATTTCGAAGACCAGGGCGTGCAGGCGGCGCGGAGGCTGGAGCGGGAGCTGCAGCGGCTGCGGGATCAGCGTGCGACATCAGGGGCGTGAGCGCTCCGGCGGAAAGCGCCACCACACCGCCACCACCGCCAGCGCGAACAGCGAGTAGGCCAGCGCAAACCCCCACGGCGGGCCTTCGTAGTACAGCAGCCGAGCGACCCAGTGTTCGATGAAGCTGCCTTGGTAGGTGCTCGCGCGGGCTTGCGTGCGCAGCCACATCTCCAAGGTCGTCAGCGGGCAGGTGATGCCCAGCCATGCCTGCGCGACGACGACGGCGATGGCCGCGAGGTGCGCGAGCCGGAACCACCACGCATTGACCCAGCGCCAGCCGCGCAGGTTGCCCGCGACGATCAGCAGCAAGCCGCCGACCACGAACACGACGATCGCGAAGTGCAGGCTCAGCACCGCGTCGGCGAGCCACTGGTACGGCATGACGTTCAGCCGCGGCGGGCCAGCGCCTGCATCAGGCCGGCGCGGCTGCCGGTACCACCGACAACAAGGTCTCGCCGGTGGCCACCAGCGTTTCCACGCCGTCGGTCATCGCGAACAACTCGGCCGCGGTGAACACCTGCGACTTGCCGGCCTTGACCACCCGCGCCCGAGCGATGAACGACGTGCCCACCGCCGGCCGCAGGCAGTTCACCGAGTAGTGCGACGCCAGCACCCTGCCCACCAGCGTGACCGCCGCAAACCCGCAGGCCGTGTCGATCAGCGCCCCCACCAGCCCCGCATGCAGGAAGCCCGAGTACTGCCCCACCTCGCCGCGCCACGGCATGCTGATTTGCGCCGTGCCGGCGGCGGCGCTGTCTACGCTGATGCCGCACCAGCGGTTGAAGGGCGCGGTGGCGTTGATCGCGCGGAGCGTGGTGAGCGGTTCGGTGGGGGTGTCCATCAGGTTGCGTCCGAGGCGGTGAGGTGCGGACCAGTGTAGAAACGCCGCGCGATGTGCGATGTCTCTGGGGAGACAAGGGAGGTTCCGCCGTGTCGCGGGCCGAGGCCATCGGGCGACCGGCTCCGTTCATGTCCCCCGGGCCGGAAAAGACTCGGCCCTCCTCCTCTACTTCACTCCGCCGGTCACCCGACGCCCTCGGCTCGCCACCGTGGGTGCCGTGCGACGAGCAGAGCTACCTACTTCCAGTTGAGATTGAGCTTGCGATGCGAGGCTGCGCAGTCTCGCAAGTACAGGTTGATCAGGCTCTGATACGGAATGCCGACGTCTTCAGAAATGGCCTTGAAGTACGTGATCGAATCTTCGTCCAGCCGAATGGTGATTTGTTTCTTGAGTTGAGCTGCGTACGGGTTCTTCCGTGCAGCCGAGAAGTCGTACTCCTTGCGCATTTGGCACCTCTATGGATAAGACCTTGATTCCCTGGAAGCAGCCTTCCGGGCGGAAATGATGCGAATGACGCCGCCTTCGCTTCGATAGCAATGGCAGACCAGCAGCAACCGAAGTGCGCTGCTCAGCCCGAGAAGGACAAATCGGTCCTCGTCGTCCGAATGATCCGGGTCGTCGATCAACTTGGCACGTTCATCGACGAAGACAGTTCGGGCTTCCTCAAAGCTAACGCCGTGCTTCTTCAGGTTGGCGGCAGCCTTCCGTTCGTCCCACTCGAAGCGAAGTGCGCCCATATCCACATGCTAACTACAATGTAGTGCAGGTGCAAGTCATGGCCTTGGCCGTACGGTTACCGTTGTGCGGTGGTCCAGCGCGATGCTCACTGCCCAACCGCGACTGACTTCATTGGTCTGCTCGTGCGGCGCGCCCGCGCCTCAGCGTTTCAAGCATGCTCAGTGTGGCGCGTTCACCGCGATTACTATCAAAGATCGTGCTGACAATGCCGAGGTCGCCAGCTACGCCATTTATCGACGAGCACGTGGCATCGATCAAGTCGCGGAGTTGGCTTGGTGTGATGCCGTTGACTTGGTACACCTTGTTCCGTGAGATCGAGTGTTCGTTGTGGACGACAGAGCGGTTTCGAATGTTCATGATGAACTTGATACGCGGTTCAAATGGCTTCAGTGTGCGTGCTACCCGATTCGCGCTGGGTGTCATGCCTTCTGAGCGCAATGCTCGTTTGAGTTCGCTGATTCCTGCAACGCGTGGATCACGGTCGAAGATCTTCGCCAGCGCCAGGAAGAAGAGGACGTAGTGCCCCGAGTTTGCGGCGTGGAAGAAGTCGACATGCGCGAAGTCACTCATCGTCGAGTGGTACTTGGGCAACGCAAGATTGCGCAGTGACCACCAGATTTGGAAGTGCGCGCGGGCGTTTATGTCCTCTTCGATGAGTCGCTCAGCGATATTTTGAGCAGTTGCCATCGGCGAAGGCTATAGGTTCGAACAGCGCTGCAACTGGCGCGCTGAATGAGCGGCGGCGGCAAATGACAGCACGGCACTAATCCGTCACGCCGCCTGCTTCTGCCCACCCCCGCGCCAGTCGGCCATCAGCTTGTCCCACTTCGGTCGCGCGGCTTTCAGGTGGCGCTCTTTCACATGCCCGTAGCCGCGGATGTCTTCGGGCACACGCGCGATATCGACGGCGAGGCTCAGGTTGGCGGGTGAGAGCGATGCCAGAACTGTGTCGATGCTGTCACGGTACTCGACGATCAGCGCGCGTTCTGTTCTCCGCTCTTCGGTCTTGCCGAACACGTCGAGCGCGCCGCCGCGCAGGCCCTTCAGCTTGGCCAGCAGCTTGAAGGCGGTCAGCATCCACGGGCCGAACGGCTGCTTGACCAGTTCGCCCTTGGCGTTCTTCTTGGCCGTCAGCGGCGGGGCCAGGTGGTAGTGCAGCTTGTAGTCACCTTCGAACTGCGACGCTATTCTGTCGAGGAAGGCGGTGTCGGTGTGCAAGCGCGCGACCTCGTACTCGTCCTTGTAGGCCATCAGCTTGAAGAGGTAGCGCGCCACGGCCTCGGTGAGCTTCGATGTGCCCAGCGGGGCTTCGGCCGAACGCACCTTGTCGACGAAGGCCTTGTACTGCGCTGCGTAGGCCGCGTCCTGGTAGCCGGTGAGGAACTCGACGCGTTTGCCGACCATCTCGTCGAGCCCGGGCTTGCGCACGATCTCGATCACCGCGGCGGCCTGGTACAGCGCGCGCACCGACGCCAGATCGTGCGCGCAGCGCCGGCCCCATTCGAACGCGGCCTTGTTGTTGTCGACCTGCACGCCGTTCAGCTCGAAGGCACGCATCAGCGCGGCCTGGCCGATGGGAATGCGGCCCTTCTGCCAGGCGTAGCCCAGCAGCAGCGGGTTGGTGTAGATCGAGTCGCCGACGAGCTGGATCGCGGCCTGCTCGGCGTCGAACGCGCCGACGTTCGCCGCGCCGACCGCCTTGACGATGGCCGCCTCGCAGTTGCCGCCGGGGAAGGTCCAGTCGGCGTTCTTCA
>JANOQS010000512.1:0-11082 GCA_031414975.1 Methylibium sp.
TCGCATCCGCCCGGTCGCTGCCGTGCACGATGAGCTTGGCGATCATCGAGTCATAGTAGATCGGGATTTCGCCGCCCTCCTCGACGCCGGTGTCCACGCGCACGCCGCCGCCTTGCGGCTGGGCCTGCGCTGCGCTCATCGTCTGCGCCGGTGGCTGGAACTTGATGAGCCGGCCTGTCGATGGCAAGAAACCGCGCAACGGATCCTCGGCGTTGATGCGGCATTCCATCGCCCAGCCGCGGCGCGGAATCTGCGCCTGCGTAAACGCCAGTTTTTCGCCCGCCGCGACACGGATCATCTGCTCCACCAGGTCCAGCCCGGTGATGCATTCAGTCACCGGGTGCTCCACCTGCAGCCGCGTGTTCATCTCCAGGAAGTAGAAGCTCTTGTCCTTGCCGACGACGAACTCCACCGTGCCGGCCGACTGGTAGTTCACCGCCCTGGCCAGCGCCACCGCCTGCTCGCCCATCGCCTTGCGCGTCGCGTCGTCGAGGAACGGGCTCGGCGCCTCTTCGATCACCTTCTGGTGGCGGCGCTGGATCGAACACTCGCGCTCCCACAGGTAGACACAGTTGCCGTGCGAATCGCCGAGCAACTGAATCTCGATATGGCGCGGCTCCTCGACGAACTTCTCGATGAACACGCGGTCGTCGCCAAAGCTGTTGCGCGCCTCGTTGCGGCACGAGGTGAAACCTTCAAACGCCTCCCTGTCGTCGAAGGCCACGCGCAAGCCCTTGCCGCCGCCACCGGCGCTGGCCTTGATCATCACCGGGTAGCCGATGCCCTTGGCGATCTCCACCGCCTGCTCCGCGGTGTCGATTGCCGAGTTGACGCCGGGAATGGTGTTGACCTTGGCCGCACCGGCCAGCTTCTTCGACGCGATCTTGTCGCCCATCGCCGAGATGGAGGCATGTTTGGGGCCGATGAAGACGATGCCTTCTTCCTCGACCCGGCGCGAGAACTCGGCGTTCTCGGACAGGAAGCCGTAACCCGGGTGCACCGCCTGCGCTCCAGTCTGTTTGCAGGCGGCGATGATCTTGTCCATCACCAGGTACGACTCCCGGCTGGGCGCCGGGCCGATGAACACGGCCTCGTCGGCCAGTTCCACGTGCAGCGCGTCGCGGTCGGCGTCGGAGTAGACGGCCACGGTCTGGATGCCCATCCGGCGTGCCGTCTTGATCACCCGGCATGCAATCTCGCCTCGGTTGGCGATGAGAATTTTGTTGAACATGTGCTGTGCGTCCGCCGGGATCAAAGAGGAATGTTGCTGTGCTTGCGCCACGGGTCGTCAAGCTTCTTGTGCGCCAGCATTGCGAGCGAGCGGCAGATGCGCCTGCGCGTTTCGTGCGGCTGGATCACGTCGTCGATGTAGCCGCGCGCGCCGGCGACGAACGGGTTGGCGAACTTGGCCTTGTATTCGGCTTCGCGCGCAGCCAGCTTGGCCGGGTCGCCCTTCTCTTCGCGGAAGATGATCTCGACCGCGCCCTTCGCGCCCATCACCGCGATCTCGGCGTTCGGCCAGGCAAAGTTCACATCGCCGCGCAGGTGCTTGGACGACATCACGTCGTAGGCGCCGCCATAGGCCTTGCGCGTGATCACCGTCACCTTGGGCACGGTGCACTCGGCATACGCGAACAGCAGCTTGGCGCCGTGCTTGATGATGCCGCCGTACTCTTGAGACGTGCCGGGCATGAAGCCGGGCACGTCGACGAAGGTCAGCACCGCAATGCCGAAGGCGTCGCAGAAGCGCACGAAGCGTGCCGCCTTGATGCTGCTCTTGATGTCCAGGCAACCGGCCAGCACCAGCGGCTGATTGGCCACGATGCCCACCGTCTGCCCGTCCATGCGCGCGAACCCTATCACGATGTTCTTCGCATAGTCGGGCTGCAGTTCGAAGAAGTCGCCGTCGTCGACGGTCTTCAGGATCAGCTCCTTGATGTCGTAAGGCTTGTTCGGGTTGTCGGGAACCAGCGTGTCGAGCGACAGGTCGACCCGATCGGCCGGGTCGCTGGAGCGGCGCAGCGGCGGCGCCGTGCGGTTGTTGCCGGGCAGGTAGTTGAAGAAGCGGCGCAGCATCAGCAGCGCATCCACGTCGTTGTCGAAGGCCATGTCGGCCACGCCGCTCTTGTGCGTGTGCGTGGTCGCGCCACCCAGCGCCTCGGCCGTCACTTCTTCGTGCGTCACGGTCTTCACCACCTCGGGGCCGGTGACGAACATGTAGCTGCTGTCTTTGACCATGAAGATGAAGTCGGTCATGGCCGGGCTGTACACCGCACCGCCGGCGCATGGGCCCATGATCAGGCTGATCTGCGGCACCACGCCCGAGGCCATCACGTTGCGCTGAAATACCTCGGCATAACCGCCCAGCGAGGCCACGCCTTCCTGGATGCGCGCGCCGCCCGAGTCGTTGATGCCGATCACCGGCGCGCCGACCTTCATGGCCTGGTCCATCACCTTGCAGATCTTCTCGGCGTGGGCCTCCGACAGCGCGCCGCCGAAGACCGTGAAGTCCTGGCTGAACACGAACACCAGCCGGCCATTGATGGTGCCGTAGCCGGTCACCACGCCGTCACCGGGCACCTTGTTGTCGGCCATGCCGAAGTCGGCGCAACGGTGTTCGACGAACATGTCCCACTCTTCGAAGCTGCCATCGTCAAGCAGCAGTTCGAGCCGCTCGCGCGCGGTGAGCTTGCCCTTGCCGTGTTGTGCTGCGATGCGCTTTTCGCCGCCGCCCAGCCGGGCTTTGGCGCGCTTGGCTTCGAGCTGTTGAATGATGTCGTGCATGGTGGGACGTTTCTCCTTCGATCGGATGCTTCTAGGGTTTGTGCGCTGTCTCGAACAAGTCGAGCAACGTGCGAGCTGCGACGGAAGGGGCGATGCGAGCCCCGCTCACGTCGAGCAAGGTCTGGGGCAGTGCGCTGCGAATGGCGGCGTGGTTGCGAAAGTCGGCCTGCAGCCGCGCATGCACGATGTCCCACATCCACGCCAGCGCCTGCGACTTGCGCCGCGCGTCGAACCCGCCACTGGCGCGGCGCTGCGCGTGGAACTGCTGCACCAGGGTCCAGAAGGCCTCGATGCCGCTGCCATCCTTCAGGCCGTTCAGAGCGCTCAGGCGCATCACGCGGGTGTGCCAGCGGTCACCGCCATGTTCAGGGTTGCCATGAAAGCTGAACACGCGCAGTGCACTGGTGATCTGCGCTTCGGCGCGCAGCGCGGCGTCGGGGTCGATGTCGGCCTTGTTGATCACCACCAGGTCGGCCAGCTCCATCACGCCCTTCTTGATCGCCTGCAGGTCGTCACCGGCATTGGGCAACTGCAGCAGCACGAACATGTCGGTCATGCCGGCCACCGCCGTTTCACTCTGGCCGACGCCGACCGTCTCGACGATCACCACGTCAAAGCCGGCGGCCTCGCACACCAGCATCGCCTCACGCGTCTTCTCGGCCACGCCGCCGAGCGTGCCCGACGCCGGGCTCGGGCGGATGAAGGCGGCCGGGTTCACCGACAGCATCTCCATGCGCGTCTTGTCACCCAGGATCGAGCCGCCCGAGACGCTGCTCGACGGGTCCACCGCCAGCACCGCCACCTGGTGCCCCTTGGCGATCAGCGCCAGACCCAGCGCCTCGATGAAGGTCGACTTGCCGACCCCCGGCACGCCGGAGATGCCCAGCCGCATCGCCCGGCCGGTGTGCGGCAGCAGCGAATTGAGCAGCGCATCGGCGCGCGGCCGGTGGTCGGCACGCGTCGATTCGAGCAAGGTGATGGCCTTGGCCAGCGCGCGGCGCCTGGTGTTCGGCGCTGCATCCAGCAGAGCGTCTCGCAGGGTCTGCTCGGCGACGTCCATCAAAGGATCTCGAACGCCCGCCCGTCGGGCAGGCGGTAGCGCGAAAAGTCCCGCACGTCCGTCGTCATCACACGAAGCACGCCGGTGTCATTGGCCAACCAGACCAGCGTGGCATCGGCAAAGTCCATCTCGGTTCGCGGTCGATCGGTGTAGCGCAGCATCACTGGCACCATTTCTTCAAGCGCTTCCTGTGGAAACGGGAAAACGACGATGGCGCCCGCGGCAATCCAACGCAGCATCGAGTAGCGGGCGGGTGTGTCGAGAAGGAATGCGGCCTCGGTGACGCAGGGCCAAGTGGTCGAAAGTTGCCACTCCTGCGCCGCAGCCTGCTCGAAAAGCGCTCGGTAGTGAGGACGGCTTGGCTGGTCGCGGCCGAACAGCGAGACGATGGCGCCCGTATCAACGAGGGCCGCGGACGCCATGCTTCTTCTCGAGCTTCCGGACGATGAACTCGCGCGCCTTGTCGGCCTCGTACGGTTCATTGAACTGATCTGCGCTGGGTTCACGGTCCGGCGTGCCGTAGACGCCGCGCTGTTCCTCGACCTGCAACTTCAGCAGCAGTTCATAGGGGTTCTTTCGACCCAGCGCGCGCTGCACGGCATCGATGACGAACTGGGACTTTGTGATCCCGCGGCGTTTGGCGGCAAGCTCGAGTTCTTTCTCGAGGATGGGATCCATGCGGACGGATATGGCCATGGCGGGCTCCCTTGTATTTCCGTATTACTGTATCACTTGCGAGTGATCCCGCCTCGCGGAATAGGGGTCGCTCATCGACCTGCCACCTTTCGAATCTGCTCCAGCACGTCCTTCGCACTCGCCGGAATCGGCGTGCCCGGCCCATAGATTCCCTTCACGCCCGCCTCGTACAGAAACTCATAGTCCTGGCGTGGGATCACGCCCCCGACGAACACGATGATGTCGTCGGCCCCCTGATCCTTCAGCGCCTGGATGATCGCCGGCACCAACGTCTTGTGCCCCGCCGCGAGCGTGCTGACGCCGACCGCATGCACGTCGTTCTCGATCGCCTGGCGGGCGCACTCTTCGGCGGTCTGGAACAGCGGGCCGATGTCGACGTCGAAACCGAGGTCGGCGAAGGCCGTGGCCACCACCTTGGCGCCGCGGTCGTGGCCGTCCTGGCCGAGCTTGGCGATCATCACGCGGGGGCGGCGGCCCTGGGCTTCGCCGAAGGCAGCGATCTCCTGCTTGAGTTGGTCCCACCCTTCGGCGGAGTCGTAGGCTGCTGCATACACACCGGTCACCTTTTGCGTATCGGCGCGGTGGCGCCCCCAGACTTTCTCGAGCGCATCGCTGACCTCGCCTACCGTAGCGCGCAGGCGCACCGCCTTCACGGTCAGGTCGAGCAGATTGCCCTCCCCCGATTCGGCACACGCCGTCAGTGCGTCGAGTGCCTTCTGAACGGCCGCCGCGTCGCGTTGCGCACGCAACTGCTGCAAACGATTCACCTGGTTCTCGCGCACCATCACGTTGTCGATGTCGAGCGTGTCGATGGCGTCTTCGCTGGCCAGCTTGTACTTGTTGACGCCGACGATCACGTCCTTGCCCGAATCGATGCGCGCCTGCTTCTCGGCCGCGCTGGCCTCGATCTTGAGCTTGGCCCAGCCGCTGTCCACGCAACGGATCATGCCGCCCAAAGCATCGACTTCTTCAATGATCGCCCAGGCCTTGTCGGCCATGTCCTGGGTGAGCTTTTCCATCATGTAGCTGCCGGCCCAGGGGTCGACGACGTTGGTGATGCGCGTCTCTTCCTGGATGATCAGTTGCGTGTTGCGGGCGATGCGCGCGCTGAACTCGGTGGGCAGCGCGATGGCTTCGTCGAGCGCGTTGGTGTGCAGGCTCTGCGTGCCGCCGAACACCGCCGCCATGGCCTCGATGGTGGTGCGCACGACGTTGTTGTACGGGTCCTGCTCGGCCAGGCTCCAACCCGAGGTCTGGCAGTGGGTGCGCAGCATCAGGCTCTTCGGGTTCTTCGCGTCGAAGCCCTTCATGATCTTCCACCACAGCAGCCGAGCGGCGCGCATCTTGGCCACTTCGAGATAGAAGTTCATGCCGATGGCCCAGAAGAAGCTCAGGCGGCCGGCGAAGTCGTCCACGTCCAGGCCCTTGGCCAGCGCCGTCTTCACGTACTCGCGCCCGTCGGCCAGGGTGAAGGCCAGCTCCAGCGCCTGGTTCGCGCCGGCCTCCTGCATGTGGTAGCCGGAGATGCTGATCGAGTTGAACTTCGGCATGTGCTTCGCCGTGTACTCGATGATGTCGCCGATCACGCGCATGCTCGGCTCGGGCGGGTAGATGTAGGTGTTGCGGACCATGAACTCCTTCAGGATGTCGTTCTGAATGGTCCCGCTCAATTGCTCCTGCGCCACGCCCTGCTCTTCGGCCGCGACGATGTAGCCGGCCAGGACCGGCAGCACGGCGCCGTTCATCGTCATCGACACCGACACCTTGTCGAGCGGGATCGCATCGAACAGGATCTTCATGTCCTCGACGCTGTCGATCGCCACGCCGGCCTTGCCGACGTCGCCGGTGACACGCGGGTGGTCGCTGTCGTAGCCACGATGGGTCGCCAGGTCGAACGCCACGCTGACACCCTGGCCACCGGCCGCCAGCGCCTTGCGATAGAACGCGTTCGACGCTTCGGCGGTCGAGAAGCCGGCGTATTGGCGGATCGTCCACGGCCGCACTGCGTACATCGTGGCCTGCGGGCCGCGCACATACGGTGCGAAACCGGGCAAGGTGTCGGTGTGCGGCAGGCCCTGCAGGTCAGCCGCGGTGTAAAGCGGCTTGACCGTGATGCCCTCTGGCGTGACCCAATTCAGAGCGTCCACCTGGCCGCCCGGCGCCGACTTGGCGGCGGCCTTGTGCCAGGCGGTGATGGCGTCGGAGTTCAGGAGCGGGTCGTTCGACATGGGGCCTCTGCGATGACGGTCAGGCTGCCGGCGCGGCTGGACGTCAAGCCCCCAGCACGCCATAATGCAAAATTGAATTATAGCGTACGCTCCGAAACTTTCAGCCAGCTTGCGCCCTTCGCCAGCGTGCACCTTCTTTCACCAACTTTCATCCATGGCATCACCCCCTCTCCCACGCCGCGCCAAGCCGGCCGCCCGGCGCGCGGCCACACCAGCGGCGCCGGCAGCGTTGGCAGCGCCCCCGGCGCGCCGGCTGCCCCAGATGGCCCTCTATGAACAGGTGGCCGAGAAGCTGCGCGTGCGGATCCTGAACCACAGCCTGGGAGCCGGCAGCTGGATCGACGAACAGGCGCTGTCGGCTGAATTCGGCATCAGCCGCACGCCGCTGCGCGAGGCGCTGAAGGTGCTGGCCACCGAAGGCCTGGTGACGATGAAGCTGCGCCGCGGCGCTTACGTCACCGAAGTTTCCGAGCGCGACCTGGCCGATGTGTTCCACCTGCTGGCCTTGCTGGAGAGCGACGCTGCCGGCGTGGTGGCACAAACCGCCACGACCGCGCAGATCGCCGGGCTGGAAGCGCTGCACCTGGCACTCGAAGCAAGCGCCGCCGACCGCGACCGCTTCTTCGCCGCCAACGAGGCTTTCCACATGGCGCTGCTCGATCTGGCCGACAACCGCTGGCGCGTGCAGATGGTGGTGGACCTGCGCAAGGTCATGAAGTTGAACCGCCACCACTCCTTGTTCAAGCAGGGTCGGCTCGAAGCTTCACTGGCTGAACACCGCGCCTTGATGGCCGCGCTGAAGGCACACGACGCCGCCCGTGCGCGGCAACTGATGCGCGAGCACATGGCCAACGGCCAGGCAGCGGCATCGCTGTCGTAGCCGCGCATTTGCCAAGGACGCGCCGGGGCCGCCCAGCGTCGCTGCGACAATCCCGGCCATGCCCCGCCCCACCTTGAGCCTGATCGCCGCCGTCGCCCGCAATGGCGCTATCGGCAAGAACAACGCGCTGCTCGTGCACCTGCCCGACGACCTGCCGCGCTTCAAGCGCCTGACGATGGGCGCGCCGCTGCTGATGGGCCGCAAGACCTGGGATTCGATCGGCCGCCCCTTGCCGGGCCGGCGCAGCATCGTCATCACGCGCAACCCGGCCTGGCGGGCAGCAGGCGCCGAGTCGGCCGCATCGCTCGACGCGGCGCTGGCGTTGGTCGCGACGGCGCCGAAGGTCTTTGTGATCGGCGGCGCGCAAATCTATGCGCTCGCCCTGCCCCTTGCCGATGAACTGCTGCTGACCGAGATCGACGCCGACTTCGCCGCCGATGCGTTCTTCCCGCCCTGGGACCGCGCGGCTTTCCGGTTGACCTCAGGCGAAAACATGACCGACCCGCTGGGCCTGCGCTACCGCTTTTGCGCCTACACCAGACTGGCGCCGCCCTGACAGGAACACGAGCTCGGCGGTCAGGCGGCTTGATCCGCCCCGGCCGGCGCCACCGCCGCGCGCGGCAGTCGGATCGTGAACACCGTGCCCGCTGCGATCGTGGACTCCACCGCGATCGAGCCCCCATGGGCGAGCACGATCTCGCGCACGATGAACAGGCCCAGCCCGAGACTGGTCGTGGAGCGCTCGTGGGCTTCGGAGCTGGCGTTCGGCGCCTGAACCAGGGGCTCGAAGATGGCCTGCAGCGCGTGCGGCGGAATCGGATCGCCCGCGTTGCTGACCTTCAACACGATGGCGTCCGCCTCTCCGTCAGCCGTGAGCGTGACCGGTGAACTCCGATTGCCATGTTGAACCGCATTGCTCAGCAGATTTGACAAGGCCTGCTGCATGCGGGCTGCGTCGCCCTGCAGGTTCAGGTCGCCGGAGATCCGCTGCACGAACTGCTGCTCGGGGTTGCCGGCGCGAACGTCCTCGAGAGAGGCCTCGCACACCGGGCCAAGATCGCATGCCGACCGTTCGACCGGCATGCCGGCCCCCAGGCGGGTGCGCGTGTACTCCAGCAGGTCGGTGATCAGGCGGCTCATCTCGCGGGAGGCGCGTTTGATGCGCGCCGCCGCCTGCTGCCTGGCTGGATCCGACAGGCCGGGCTTGCCGAGCAGCATCACGGACATGTCGATGCCTGCCAGCGGGCCGCGCAAGTCATGGCCGAGCACGGCCAGAAACATGTCGCGCGAGGCGGCCACTTCGCTCGAGTAGCGCTGCACCGAATGGGCCAGTGCCTTGTCCATGCCTTCGTTGAAGCGCGCGATCTCCTCGATCGACGATGGTCCCGGCTCGGCCCCGTCAGCCCGCTGCCAAAACGCCATCACGCTGGCCCGCATGGCACGAAATTCGGCGAACAATTGCACCAGATCGAAACCCGCCATCTGCCGCAGCGCGCCATGCTCTGCGGCCGCGCTGGTGGTGGATTCTTCGGTCGGAACGATGTCCTGTGCCTCCTCGGCCCGTTCCTGGTCGGACTGTCGAATCTCCATGTCGGCGGCAATGGCCAGCAGGATCTCCCGACTGTGGTCGCGCAATGCGAGGGCGGACATGGACCGGCCCGCGGGCAGTGTCCTGGCGAAGGCCTCCCAGTCGGCGACGATGGCGTCGAGCTTGTCCTTGATGAATGCGCTGAGCTTCATGGGTCGGGGCTTTGCTTCGAGCAAGCCATCTCTGGGAGGGTCTTTCGATCATCGAAGCCCCGAATGGTGTCGACTGTGCGCTGCCCCACACAAGGGAGCGCAGTGCGGCATCGACACAACGGTGTTCGTGTTGTGTGCCTTCGCACAGACGAGGCCGGGTGCCGCCGCAACCATGCCCATTAAGCCCGCGCATCCCGCTCGGGGCATCCAGTGACACCTATTTGGAGCCTCTCTTGAATTCCGAGTGGGTAGTCTTGAGTCATGTTGAGCACTGAATGGAGGAACTGAGATGACGGCCAAGCTGTTTGAAGCGGCGTTGGGTGTCGCCGCACCGTGGTCGGTGAGCACGGTTGAGTTCGACGAGGCGGCCAAAGTCATGCTGGTTCAGATGGGCAAGGCCATCGACAGGGCGATCGGGTAGCAACTGATGGGATGCCGGCCGAACGGCCTTCGCCCGAGTCGGACGCCGGCGGATCCGACCCGTCGTGGTTCACGTCGGTGCCGATACCGGCACCGACATGCGCCTGCTCGCTAGATCAGGCCGCGTTCGGCGAACGATGTGACCTCTGCGCCAGCCACCACCAGGTGATCGAGTACCCGCACGTCGACCAGCGCCAGCGCGGACTTCAGCGTCTGCGTCAGGAACTCGTCGGCACGACTCGGTTCCGCCGCGCCCGAAGGGTGGTTGTGAGCCAGGATCACTGCCGCCGAATTCATCGCCAGCGCTTCCTTGACCACCTCGCGCGGGTACACCGAGGTCTGCGACACCGTGCCGCGGAACATCTGCTTCAACGCGATGATGCGGTGCTGCGCATCGAGGAACAGCACGCAGAACACCTCGTGTTCCAGCACACCGATCTCAAGCCGCAGATGGTCCTTCACCGCCTGCGGCGAGGACATCGTGGCGCCGCGCCGCACCCGCTGCGACAGCACGCGCCGCGCCTGCGACAGCACCTCCTCAGCACGCGCCGGACGGTACTGGCCATCGACATCGCGCACCAGAAGCGCATCGACAGCAACGACGGAAGAAGTGGAAGACAGCGACATGGCGAACTCCGGTGTGTGTCGGGCGGGATTGCCCGAGACCGGAGCACCACGGCGCAGCGCAGCTGTCAGGGTTCGCAGACGGCCGCAGGCCGCAAGCGCTCGCCCCGCGAGCGCGCAGACCTTGACGGCGAGAACGACGTGGTAGCGTGGGTCGACACGGCAAGCCCACCTCCACACGCCACCATCGACGTTCCGGAAACCTGACCAACACGGTGACGCAAACGAGTTGCGCCACCGCCGAAGGTCGGATCCAAACAGTCGACAGCGCTCCTACCGCGCCCGGCTGAAGATCGCTTCGGCTTTCGCCTTGGCCACCTCGTGTGAGGAAGGGTCCAGGTCGGGAAGCATCAGGCCCTCGCCGCCACCGGCGTACAGGGGTCCGCCGAAGTCGCTGTCATAGAACTGGCCGTCGCGCTCACCACCGTCGTGGTACGCGGCCATCGTGGAGCGGGTGAGGTCGACCCCATGCTCCAGCGCCAGGTAATGCCAGGTCCAGGCGCGGACGACATTCCCCGTGTCGAGTGCCCGTTCCGCGGCAGATCGCAGCCAATGGTCATCGGCCCACTCCGCAACCCGGTCATCGGCCCATGCGTCGCCTTGGGACGCGAGTGCTTCCATGGCCGTCCGCGAACCCTGTTCCGCCGCCG
>JANOQS010000513.1:0-2392 GCA_031414975.1 Methylibium sp.
GCGCGCTTCTGGCTGCGCGTGGGCTCGAAGGTCTTGACCGGCACGCGCAGCGGCACGCAGGCCTGGCAACCGTCGCAATAGGGGCGGTAGGTGAACATGCCGCTGCGCCGGAAGCCGTTGGCCACCAGGCCCGAGTAGGCATCGGCGTGGATCAGGTGGCTGGGGGTGGCGACCTGCGAACGCGCCATCCGGCCGTCGAGGTAGCTGCACGGGTAGGGCGCCGTGGCGTAGAACTGCAGTGAGGCGAGGGGGAGCTCTTTGGGGTGGGTCACTGGGCGCGGTCCTCGAACTGCGGGCCACCGATGCCGAGGTGGCGCCACAGGCTGGAATCATAGGTCCAATCGCTGATGGGGGGCTCCCTCAAGCATGGGGTGATGTGGCGCTCGAACTCGGTGCGCGGCAGCTCGCGCCCGCCCAGTGACGCCAGGTGGCCGGTGCGTTGCTGGCAGTCGATCATCGCCACGCCGTGTTCGCGGCAAAAACACACGAGCGCGGCGAGGGCGATCTTGGAGGCGTCGGTTCGGTGCGAAAACATCGACTCGCCGTAGAACATGGTGCCGAGGTTGACGCCGTACAGGCCACCGGCGAGTTCGCCGTCGATCCAGGTCTCGAAGCTGTGCACCCGGCCCAGCGCATGCCAGGCGCGGTAGGCGTCAACCATTTCGGGCAAGATCCAGGTGCCATCCTGGCCATCGCGCGGCGTGGCGGCACAGGCACCGATGACTCTGGCGAAGGCGCTGTCGACGCGCAGTTCGCAGCCGCTGGTGCGCGCAAAACGCGCAACGGTCTTGCGCAATGAACGCGACAGCTTGAACTCGTCGACCATCAGCACCATGCGCGGGTCGGGCGACCACCACAGCACCGGCTGGTCACCGCTGTACCAGGGGAATACGCCCTTGCTGTAGGCCTCGGTCAGGCGCTGCGGAGTCAGCTCGCCGCCGGCGGCCAGCAGGCCCGGTGCGTCGGAGCCGGGCGGCAGCGCGCTGCGCGTGTCGGGCAGCGGGTCTTCGGGGCGGCGCAGCCAGGGGACCATGGCGGTCAGCGGCCAGTGGCCGGCGGGATCGGGGAGGGCGCGTGCGGGTCGAGGCGGTTCATGAACGGGTTCGCGCCGAAAATGGCAAGCATGGCACATTCCGGCATCGGGCTCGGCCTTCGGTCCGTGAGCAACCCACTGCACCAGGAGTCTTCATGAGAAAGATCGTTCAAGCACTGTTGCTGGCCGCCGTGCCCTGGCTTTCGGGTGCGGCACTGGCGGCCGAAGAGCCGGTCAAGGTGGTCTATCACCTGAGTGAAGGCCTGGCGCAGGCGACCCGGGCCGTCGGCAACATCCGCAACCACCTGGCGGCCGACCCGACGGCCAGGATCGTGCTCGTGACGCACGGCGCCGGGATCGACTTCCTGCTCGAAGGCGCCGAGAACGCACAGGGCCAAAAGTTCGCCGGCCCGGTGGCCGAGCTGGCCAACCGGGGCGTGGAGTTCAAGGTCTGCAACAACACCCTGGTGGTGCGCAAGATCGCGGCTGACAAGGTGGCGATGGAAGCCAAGGTCGTGCCCTCGGGCGTGGCCGAGGTCGCGCGCTTGCAGGCGCGCGAGGGGTTCGTCTACCTGCGCCCGTGAGCCGCAACCGATGACGCAGCCGCTTGACGAACTCAAGCCCGTGGCGGGCGGCGGCCTGCTGCACCGGCGCGTGCTGCTGCGGCGCGGGCTGGTGCTGGCCACCGCGTCGGCCGGGCTCGGCACCGCCGGCAGCAGCGGTGCCGCCGCCGATGCAGCCGCGCCGCTGTTGCCACTGCCGCCCTGGATGCGCACTCCCGGCCAGCCGTTCAGCGGCTACGGCCAACCGTCGAAGCACGAGGCGGGTGTGGTGCGCCGCATCGGCGCCAATCGCCTGGTGGCTGGCAACGGCGTGTCGTGGACGCCGCTCGAAGAGCTGGAAGGCATGCTGACACCGAGCGGCCTGCATTTCGAACGCCACCACAACGGCGTGCCCGACATCGATCCGGCGTTGCACCAGTTGCTGATCCACGGCCTGGTCAAACAGCCGCTGACCTTCGGCGTGAAGGAGCTGCTGCGCTACCCGATGCGCTCGCACCTGATCTTCATCGAATGCGGTGGCAACAGCAACGCCGGCTGGCACAGCGAGCCGATCCAGCGGCCGCTCGGCTCCTTCCATGGCATGGTGTCGTGCAGCGAATGGACCGGCGTACCGGTGTCGGTGCTGCTGGCCGAGGCGGGTGTGGACCGCAACGCGAGCTGGGCCATCGCCGAAGGCGCTGATGCGGTGGCGATGAACGTGAGCCTGCCGCTGCCCAAGCTGCTGGACGACTGCATCGTCGCGCTGTACCAGAACGGCGAACGCCTGCGCCCCGAACACGGTTACCCGATGCGCCTG
>JANOQS010000514.1:0-15898 GCA_031414975.1 Methylibium sp.
AGGTCGCCGAGGGTGTGACCACGATTGAAGAGGTGTTGCGCTGCACGCCGCAATGGGAGTGATCCGCTGCACCGAGGGGCGTTGCTGCTACGTGTAAACCACAGAGCTTGTAGGGGATCGCCTGCCTAGAATCGTTTTGGCAGAAATCAAGCGAGGAGCAACGCCTTGAGAATAAAGAACGAAAAGGACTTCTGGTCCGGGGTGATGTTCGTCGTCGTTGGCGTGGGTTTTGCGATCGGTGCCGCCAACTACAGCCTTGGCCCGGTGTGCCAACCAGCCGACCCGTGCGCCACCAGCCTGTGGGCGCGCTTCATGCAGTTGTCGGCCAAGCCGGGCGCGGGCTTCTTCCCGCTCGGTCTCGGCCTCCTCCAGGCGGTGCTCGGTGCGGTGGTCTTGTTCAAGGCGCTGACGATTGAAACCGAGGGCGGCGACCCGATCGGCACCATCCCCTGGAAGCCGCTGGTGCTGATTGTTGGGGCGGTCGCGGTCTTCGGTTTTGCCCTGCCCAAGCTGGGCATGTTCATCTCGCTGCCGCTGCTGATCGTGATCGCCAGCCTGGCCGGTGACGAGCTTAGCTGGAAGGGTGTGATCATCAGCTGCATCGTGCTGACGGTGGGTTCGTGGCTGATCTTCATCAAGGGCCTGAACCTGATCATTCCGCTGTGGCCCAGTTTCCTGGCCGGCACCTGAAGGCGGCACCATGGAACTCCTCAACAACCTCATGCTCGGTTTTGGCGTGGCCTTCACGCTGCAGAACCTGCTGTATGCGTTTTTCGGCTGTGTGCTGGGTACCTTGATCGGCGTGTTGCCAGGCCTCGGGCCGGTGGCCACCATCGCGATGTTGCTGCCGTCGATCTATGCGCTGGACGCCGCGCCCGCGCTCATCATGCTGGCTGGCATTTACTACGGCGCGCAGTACGGCGGCTCCACCACCGCCATCCTCATCAACGTGCCCGGCGAGTCGAGCTCGGTGGTCACCGCCATCGACGGTTACGCCATGGCGCGCCAGGGCCGCGCCGGCTCGGCGCTGGCGGCGGCGGGCCTGGGCTCGTTCTTTGCCGGTAGCGTGGGCACCATCGTCATCGCCGCGTTCGCGCCGGTGCTGACCGAACTGGCCTTCAAGTTCGGCCCGGCCGAGTACTTTTCGCTGATGGTGCTGGGCCTGATCGGCGCAGTCGTGCTGGCCTCGGGTTCGCTCATCAAGGCGATCTCGATGATCCTGCTCGGCCTGCTGCTGGGCCAGATCAACACCGACGTGATCTCGGGCACCGCACGCTTCAGCTTCGACATTCCGGAGTTGACCGACGGCATCGGTTTCGTCGCCATCGCGATGGGCGTGTTCGGCTTCGGCGAGATCGTCGCCAACCTGTCGCGACCGGCCGAGCACCGCGAAGTCTTCACGAAGGACGTGAAGGGCCTGTGGCCGACGCGCCAGGACTTCAACGACGCCTGGCCCGCCGTGCTGCGCGGCACGGCGCTGGGCTCGATCCTCGGCGTGCTGCCGGGCGGCGGCGCGCTGCTCGCGTCGTTCGCGGCTTACACGGTCGAGAAGAAGTCCAAGGGCCGCCCCGGCGAGGTGCCGTTCGGCAAGGGCAACATCCGCGGCGTGGCCGGCCCCGAGGCCGCCAACAACGCGGGCGCGCAGACCTCGTTCATTCCGATGCTCACCCTGGGCATCCCGCCCAACGCGGTGATGGCGCTGATGGTCGGCGCGATGACGATCAAGGGCATTCAGCCCGGCCCGCAGGTGATGACCAGCAACCCGCAGCTGTTCTGGGGCCTGATCGCCTCCATGTGGGTCGGCAACGCGATGCTGGTGATCCTGAACCTGCCGCTGATCGGCATCTGGATCAAGCTGCTGACGGTGCCCTACCGGTTCCTGTACCCGGCCATCATGGTGTTCTGCTGCATCGGCCTGTACACCCTGAACAACAACAACTTCGATGTGTTCATGGCGGCCGGCTTCGGCGTGGTCGGGTATCTGTTCTTCAAGCTCGGCTGCGAGCCGGCACCCTTGTTGCTGGGCTTCATCCTGGGGCCGATGATGGAAGAGAACCTGCGCCGGGCGCTGCTGCTGAGCCGCGGCGACTGGACCACCTTCCTCAGCAAACCGCTGTCGGCCAGCCTGCTGGGCGCGGCGCTGCTGATGATCATCATCGTGTCGCTGCCGTCGATCAAGAAAAAGCGCGAGGTGGCGTTCCAGGACGCAGACTGAGCTCGGGCAAGGTTCGCCTGACAAGCCGCCCCTGGGGCGGCTTGCTTGTTTTCCGCGTCCGATAATCGGCGTCTTCCCGCCCCGATGGAATCGCCCCCATGACGCACCCTTTCGACTGGACCGCCGGCTACCCCAGCCAGCGTCTGCCGCTGTTCGCGCGCAACATCGTCTCCACCTCGCACCCGCTGGCCGCGCAAGCCGGCCTGCGCATGCTGCTCAAGGGCGGCAACGCGGTCGACGGCGCGATTGCCGCGGCGGCCGCGCTGACCTTGACCGAGCCGGTCAGCAACGGCCTGGGCAGTGACGCCTTTTGCATCTTGTGGGACGGCAAGGCGCTGCACGGCCTGAACGCTTCGGGCCGCGCACCGCAGGCCTGGACGCCTGACTACTTCAAGCGCAAGTACGGTGCCGACGCGACCCAGACGCCGGTGCGCGGCTGGGACAGCGTGACCGTGCCCGGCGCCGTGGCCGGCTGGATGGCCCTGAGCGAGCGCTTCGGCAAATTGCCGTTCGCCGACCTGATGGAGCCCGCGATCGAGATTGCCGAACGCGGTTACGCCGTGCCGCCGGTGGTGCAGCAGAAGTGGGTCAACGCCGTGCCGCTGCTCGAACACCAGCCCGGTTTCGCGCAGGCCTTCATGCCACACGGCCGCGCGCCGCACGTGGGCGAGTTGTTCAAGCTCCCCGACGCCGCGCGCACCTTGCGTCTGATCGCGCAGAGCCGGGGCGAGGCCTTCTACCGCGGCGAGATCGCCGCGGCCGCCGCGCGCCACGCCAAAGAGAACGGCGGGGCGATGACGGCCGCCGACTTTGCCGCCTTTCAGCCCGAATGGGTCACGCCGATCGGGCAGGACTATGCCGGCCACACACTGCACGAGATTCCGCCCAACGGCCAGGGCATCGCCGCGCTCATCGCGCTCGGCATCCTGAAGAACTTCGACCTGCCCGGCCTGCCGGTCGACGGCGCCGAATCGCAGCACCTGCAGATCGAGGCCATGAAGCTCGCGTTTGCCGACGTCTACCGCTACGTGGCCGAGCCGGCCAGCATGGCGTTTACGCCGGAGCAGATGCTGGACCCGGCCTACCTCGCGGCGCGGGCGCGCCTGATCAACCCGAAGCGTGCGCAGGACTTCGGCGCCGGCAATCCGGTCAAGGGCGGCACGATCTACCTGACTGCGGCCGACGAGCGCGGCATGATGGTCAGCTTCATCCAGAGCAACTACCTCGGCTTCGGCTCGGGCGTGGTGGTGCCGGGCTACGGCTTGTCGCTGCAGAACCGTGGCCACGGTTTCAGCCTGGACAGTCGCAGTCCGAACGTGGTGGCACCGGGCAAGCGACCCTTCCACACCATCATTCCGGCCTTCCTGACGAAGGATGGCAAGCCGCAGATGAGTTTCGGCGTGATGGGGGCCAACATGCAGCCGCAAGGCCACCTGCAGAAGCTCGTGCGCATGCTCGACCACGCACAGCACCCGCAGGCCGCGTGCGACGCGCCGCGCTGGCGCTACAACAACGGGCTGGAGCTCAACGTCGAAGCGTCGATGAACCCCGCCACCGTGCAAGGCCTGGCCGAGCGCGGGCACCAGCTCGCCGTCATCAACGACAGCTACCAGGACTTCGGCGCCGGCCAGTTCATCTGGCGCCTGGGTGACCCGGGCAGTGAAGGTTATGTGGCTGCGAGCGACCCGCGCCGGGACGGGCAGGCGGTGGGCTTCTGAGCCTGCCGATGTCGGGGCGTGATGAAGCCCATCGATGAGCTGTCGCTGGGTTGGCGCACCGACCTGATCTTCCCGCGTTTCGATGCGCTGGTGATCGAGCGCCCCGGCTACCTGCTGGTGCGCACGCCGCACAACCCGACCTTCTACTGGGGCAACTTCTTGCTTTTCGACCGCGCCCCGCAGGAGGGTGACGCGGCCACCTGGCTGGCCGCGTTCGACGCCGAGATCACGCGCGATCAACCGCTGTCGCGCCACATCGCTTTCGGCATCGACACACCGCAGCCGTGGGCCTTGCCCGCCGACCTGGCCGCCGCCGGCCTGGCGCTGGACGCCGCGACGGTGCTGACGATGCAGCCCCGTCAGTTGCGGCCGCCGGCACGCGCGCTGGCGCCGCAGTTCAGCATTCGCCCGCTCGCCCTGCCCGCCGAAGAACATCTTGCCGTCGAGCAGCAGGTGGCCAGCGACGGAGGCGGCTTCGAGCCCGCCGGTTACCGCGTCTTCCGCCGGCGCCAGATGCAGCGCTACGGCGCGATGGTGGCGGCCGGCCTGGGCGACTGGTTCGGCGTGTTCGCCCCCACGCCGGATGGCGTGCTCGCAACCACGCAGGACGGCGTGCAACTCGTCGCCGACTGCGGTCTGTTCACCGACGGGCGCGGGCTGGGCCGCTTCCAGTTCGTCTCCACCCACCCCGCCTGGCGGCGCCGCGGCCTGTGCAGCGCGCTGATCCACGCGGTCTGCCGGCACGGCTTCGGCGCGCTCGGGCTGGACACGCTGGTCATCGTGGCCGACCCGGCGGACGTGGCGATCGGGCTGTACGAATCGCTCGGCTTCGAGCGTGGCGTGACCACCTGGCACCTGGAGCGCCGGGCCCACCCGACGGGCTCCTAGAATCGGCCGTCCATGAGCGCTCCCGCGGGTACCGTCCCTGCCCCCTCGGGGTCGCTGCTGCCCGGCCTGTTGCTGGCGCTGTGCGGTTCGATCGCGTTCTCGGGCAAGGCCATCATCGTCAAACTGGCCTACCGGCACGGGGTCGACGCGGTCACCCTGATCACCTACCGCATGCTGTTCGCGCTGCCGATGTTCGTGGCGCTCGCGTGGTGGGCCGGGCGCGGCAAGCCGGCGCTGCAGCGGCGCGACTGGATCGTGGTCGGCGGCCTGGGCTTCTGCGGTTATTACCTGGCGAGCTTTCTCGACTTTGCCGGTCTGCAGTACATCAGCGCCAGTCTGGAGCGGCTGATCCTGTACCTGAACCCGACCCTGGTGCTGATCCTCGGCGTGCTGCTGTTCAAGCGCCGCGTCAGCCGTGCCCAGCTGGCCGCGCTGGCGGTCAGCTACTGCGGCGTGCTGGTGGTCTTCGGCCACGAGGTCACGCTGTCGGGCGCGCACGGGGCGCTCGGCGCTGCGCTGGTGTTCGGCAGCGCGCTCAGTTATGCGGTCTACCTGGTCTACAGCGGCGAAGAGGTCAAGCGCCTGGGCGCGCTGCGCCTGACCGGCCTGGCCACCACCGTGGCCTGCGTGCTGTGCATCGTGCAGTTCCTGCTGCTGCGGCCGCTCGGCGCGCTGGTGGTGGCGCCCGAGGTGGTGTGGCTGTCGGTGCTCAACGCCACGCTGTGCACCTTTGCGCCGGTGCTGATGGTGATGATGGCGATCGAGCGCATCGGCGCAGCCATGACGGCGCAGACCGGCATGGTGGGGCCCTTGTCCACCATCCTGATGGGCGTGCTGATCCTGGGCGAGCCGTTCACGGCCTGGGTGGCGGCGGGCACGCTGCTGGTGCTGGCGGGCATCTGGTTGCTGACGCGTGCACGCTGAGAAAGAACCTCACAATGCAGCCTCCACATTTCCAGGCAAAAGGACCGACAAGATGATCCTCGGCATCGAAGGCAAATGGGCCCTGGTCTGCGCCGCCAGCAAAGGCCTGGGCAAGGGCTGCGCGCAGGCACTTGTGGCCGAAGGCGCCAACGTCGTGATCACCGCCCGCGGCGCCGACGCGCTCGAGGCCACCGCCACCGAACTGCGTGCCTTGAACGGCGGCCGCGTGATTGCGGTGGCCGGCGACATCACCACCCCCGAAGGCCGCGCCGCCGCGCTGGCCGCATGCCCGCAGGTCGACATCCTGGTCAACAACGCCGGCGGCCCGCCGCCCGGCGATTTTCGAGACTGGCAACGCGACGCCTGGATCAAGGCGATCGACGCCAACATGCTCACTCCCATCGAGCTCATCAAGGCCACCGTCGACGGCATGGCCGCGCGCGGTTTCGGCCGGGTGGTCAACATCACCTCGGGCGCGGTCAAGGCGCCGATCGACATCCTCGGCCTGTCCAACGGCGCACGCAGCGGGCTGACCGGCTTCGTGGCCGGGCTGGCACGCCAGGGCCGGCTGGCCGCGGCCAACGTGACGATCAACAACCTGCTGCCCGGCGTGTTCGACACCGACCGCCTGCGCACCACCACCGCAGGCGCCGCGGCCAAGACCGGCCAGACGGTCGAGGCCGTGCTGGCCAAGCGCCGCGCCACCGTGCCGGCGGCGCGCTTCGGCACGTCTGAGGAGTTCGGTGCCGTGTGCGCCTTCCTGTGCAGCGTGCACGCCGGTTACCTGACCGGCCAGAACGTCCTGCTCGATGGGGGCGCTTACCCGGGAACGTTCTGAACCGGGCTGCCATGTCGCGCGCTGACTCCGAACCGCAGGCCACCCGTTCGCTGCCGGGTTTGCTGCAGTCTGCCGCCGAGGTGGCCGAACTGTTCGTCCAGTTCGCCAGCGCACAGCGCCATGTGCTGTGGGTCATCGACCTGCTGCCGCACGAACATACCGTCTACGTCAGCCCGGCCTTCGAGTCCGTCTGGGGCCGCCCGGCCGCAGAAATGTATGCCGACGCCAGGGTCTGGACCGCCGCGATCCACCCCGACGATCGGCCCGGGGTGGTGGCCGCGTTCGCGCGCTGGATCGAGAGCCCCGCGATGCACCCCTACGACGTCGAGTACCGCATCGTCCGCCCCGACGGCAGCCTGCGCTGGATTCACGACAGCGGCCAGGCGCCGGACGTTCCTGCAGCCTCGGCGCGCCACTGGAGCCGGCGCACCGGCATCGCCGAAGACATCTCCGAACGCCGTCTGGCGCTCGACGCCTTGCGCGTCGAACAGCAGCGCCTGGCCGCCATTGCCGCGGTCGCCCCGAGCGTGCTGCACACCTTCCGGCGCGACGCCGACGGCCGCTCCAGCTTTCCCTACGGCGGCGCGCGGCTGGCGCAGTTGTACGGCCTGCCGCCCGGCACGCTCGACGCTGATGCGAGCGTGGTGGCTGAGCTGATCCACCCCGACGACCTGGCGCCGCTGGACGAATCTATCGCCGCGTCGGCCCGCGCGCTGAGCCCCTGGCACGCCGAGTTCCGGGTTCGCCATGCCGACGGCGACGAGCGTTGGCTCGAAGTGCACGCCACGCCGGCGGCCGGGCCCGACGGCGCCACCTTGTGGCACGGCAGCGCCACCGACACCAGCGCGCGCAAACGTGCTGAACGCGCCCTGCTCGAAAGCCAGCGCCGCCTGATGGCCGTGGTGGCGCACATGAGCGAAGGCCTGCTGGTTTACTCGGCCGACGGCAAACTGTCGGAATGGAACCCGGCCGCGCTGGCGATGCACGAGTTCGACGACGCCAGCGCACGCGGCATCTCGGTCACCGAAGCGACGCGCCTGTTCGAGCTGCGCACCTTGGCCGGCGAGTTGCTGCCGTTGGCGTTATGGCCGCACGCGCGCCTGATGGCCGGCGAGTCGCTGCGCCAGCTCGAGTTGCGCCTGCGCCGCACCGACAAGGGCTGGGAAAAGGTCTTCAGCTACAGCGGCTCGCGCGTGGACGACGCGCAGGGCCGGCCACTGTTCGGCGTGCTCCAGTTCAGCGACGTGACCGCGCAGCGCCGCAGCGCCGAAGAGATCGCGCGCCTGAACAGCGAGCTCGAGCGGCGCGTGGTCGAGCGCACCGCCGAACTGCAGGCCGCGGTGAAGGAGCTCGAGGCGTTCAGCTACTCGGTCTCGCACGACCTGCGCGCGCCGTTGCGCGCACTCGACGGTTTTTCGCAGGCCGTGATCGAGGACCACGGCACGCTGCTGCCCGAGAGCGGGCGGCGCTACCTGGGCATCATCCGCGAGACGGCGCAGAAGATGGGCCGGCTGATCGACGATCTGCTCGCCTTTTCGCGCCTGGGGCGCCAGTCGATGACGCCGCGAAAGGTCAACGCCGGGCAACTGGTGCGCCATGCTTTCGAGACCCTGGCGCCGCAGTGCAAGGGTCGCCGCATCGAGCTGCGCGTGGCCGAACTGCCGCCCTGCGAGGCCGATCTGGCGCTGCTGCGCCAGGTCTGGATCAACCTGCTGAGCAACGCCGTCAAGTACACACGCCAGTGCGAGCTGGCCACCATCGAGGTCGGCAGCACCACCGAGAACGGCGTGACCGAGTACTTCGTGCGCGACAACGGCGCCGGCTTCGACATGCGCTACGCCCACAAGCTGTTCGGCGTGTTCGCGCGGCTGCACCGGGCCGACGAGTTCGAGGGCACCGGCGTCGGCCTGGCCATCGTGCAGCGCATCGTGCATCGCCACGGCGGGCACGTGCGCGCACACGCCAAGCCGGGCCAGGGTGCGACCTTCTTTTTCAGCTTGGGCACACCCGGTACGCCGGACGCTGCGGGTTAGATTTTAGGAGGCGGCTTCATGCCGATCGGCGAAGCCCCGCTCAGCCATTCGGGCGGCGTAGGTGTTGGCGTTCGAGGCAGTGGGCGTGTCCCTGGCCAGCACCGTCGAAGTGATGACGGTGTCTTTCCATGGTGATGGACTTGTGCACTTCCATGGCTGCATTGTTGTGAGACGGTCTCTCGCCCAGGCGACCTTGGCGCGCCGTGTCACGCTTTCTGTCACGCGCGCCCGACCTTGCAAGGCGCGCCCAGAACCTGAGCGACACTTCCTGCCGCCATGCCTCTCGCCATGCCCTCCGCACCGCTGATCACCGGAACCCTCTTCGCCCTCGCCGCCGGCCTGATGTGGGGCCTGGTCTTCGTCGGCCCGCTGATGCTGCCGGAGTACCCGGCCACCTTGCAGTCGTTCGGCCGCTACCTGGCCTTCGGGCTCATTGCGCTGCCGCTGGCGTGGTTCGACCGCGCGAGCCTGGCGCGGCTCACGCGCAGCGACTGGGTCGAGGCGCTCAAGCTCGCGCTGGTCGGCAACGTCGTGTACTACCTGTTCCTGGCCAGCAGCATCCAGCGTGCCGGCGGGCCGCTGCCGACCATGATCATCGGCACCTTGCCGGTGGTCATCGCGATCACCGCAAATTTGCGCACCGCGCGCGCCGGCATGCGCGTGGAGGCACCGCTGCCGTGGTTGCGTTTGTTGCCGTCGCTGGGGCTCATCGGCGCCGGCATCGCGCTGGTCAACCATGTGGAACTGGTGCACCTGCGGGCCGACCCATCGGCCGACCTGGCGCGCTACGCGATCGGCGCGCTGCTCGCGGTGGGCGCGGTGGTGTGCTGGACCTGGTACCCGATCCGCAACGGCGAGTGGCTGCGCGCCCACCCCGACCGCAGCCCGCGCGGCTGGGCCACCGCGCAGGGCCTGGCCACCCTGCCGCTGGCGCTGGCGGGTTATGCGCTGACCTGGCTGTGGTTCGCCATTGCCGATGTGCCCTTCGCGATGCCGCTGGGCCCGCGCCCGCTCTACTTCGTCGGCCTGATGCTGGCCATCGGCCTGCTCGCGTCGTGGCTGGGCACCCTGTGCTGGAACGAAGCGAGCCAGCGCCTGCCACCCGCACTGGCCGGGCAACTGATCGTGTTCGAGACGCTTGCCGCGCTGGCCTACGCGTTCGTGCTGCGCGGCCAGGCGCCGCAGGTGCAGACGATGGCCGGCATCGCGCTGCTGGTGGCCGGCGTGTTGTGGGCGCTGCGCACGCGGCCGGCGGCGGAGCGTTTGGACGCGCACCCGAACTGAAGCACTCACCGCTCGAGATGATGGCGTGCGCGCATGAGTGCCACGCGTCACTCCAGTCGAATGCGCGCGTCGGAAATGATCTTCCCCCACTTCGCGTGCTCGTTTCGGATGAACGCCGCAAACTGCTCCGACGAGTTTCCGCCCACCTCGCCACCGGTGCTGAGAATCGATTCCGACACCTCGGGCTCGCGCAGCGCTTTCGCGATCGACCTGTTCAACTTCAGGATCAGCTCCGGCGCCGTTCCTGCGGGCACCAAGATTCCCTGCCAGCCGGTGATGCGCATGCCCTGGTAGCCACGCTCCTCAAAGGTCGGTACGTCGGGCAGTGGAGCCAACCTGCGCTCTGCAGCCACCGCCAGTGCCTTGAGGCGCCCGGCCTTCACGTGAGGCGCGATCACCGGGGCAAAGTCGAACATCAACTGCACCTGCCCGCTTATCAGGTCGGCCGTGGTCTGGCTTCCGCCCTTGTACGGAATGTGGGTCACCTCGATGCCGGCCGTTCTGTTGAACAGCAGCACGGCAAGGTGAGCCAGACCGCCGGTTCCTGACGAGGCGGCGTTCAGCTTGCCGGGGTTTGCCCGGGCTTGGCTGATCATTCCGTCGAGGTCATCGAACGGCATGCTGGCGTGGGCGACCAGCACCAACGGCCCCGCCGACACCGCAGTGACCGGTGCGAAGTCCTTCAGCGGATCGAAGGGCAGCGGCGTCAGGTGAGGAAGGATGGCCATGGATTGCACACCGGCCAGCACCAGCGTGTGTCCATCGGCCGGTGAGCGCGCAGCCATTTCCATCGCGATGCTTCCGGTCGCACCCGGCCTGTTGTCCACGATCACGGGTTGTCGCCAGTCTTCGGCCAGCTTCTGTGCAATCTGGCGGGCGCGAATGTCCGGCGCCGAGCCAGGGGGCATCGGAACGATCAGCCGGACCGATCGATTCGGGAATGCCTCGGCAGCGACCGAGGGCGTCTGCGCCGAGGATGGGTTGAACGCTGCCAGCGCCAACAGGGCGGCGCACACCCGAGCGGCGCTCGGGAAGCTCGGGATCATGACGTGCTTTCCGCCTTTCATGGGTTGACAGCCGCCTTGGGTGGCGCGGCGTCCAGCAGCACACCGCCGACAGCGCGCAGTACCGGCCCCATGGGGTGGATGGCAGGCAGGGCTCCATCGTCGGCCTCGCGCAGGAACCCTTCGATCAAGCGCTGCACGTGCCCGAACGCCGGCTCACCCACCAGCGGGGTGTGGTTCGGGCTGTCAAAGGGTTCCAGCCGCGCACCTGGAATGAGCGATGCCAGCAGCCGGCCCTCTTCGAATGGCACGCGTGAGTCGTGCGGGCTGTGCAGAACCAGGGTCGGGCAACGAACTTTCGGCAGGTCTTCGGTCACGTCGTAGTGGGCGATCCGCAGCAGCAGCGCCGAGGCCATGGCCGGGGAGCAGGACATGCGTTGGAGTTGGTTGAACGACGCCATCTGCGCGGCGTCTGCGCCGGGCCACATCAGCGAGGTGATGAGCTGGCGGTACGCCGGGTTGTCCTGACCCCATCCGGCCTCGATCAGTCGCAGCAGCGCATCGCAGTTCGCTTGCGGGATCGAGCGTTCGCCCCGGTGCAGCATGCCGCGCGCAAAGCCGCCCAGCAGCACCAGGCGCTCGACTCGGTGAGGGTTGAGCGCTGCAAACCGGATCGCCGCAGGCGCGCCGCCAGATGCGCCGAGCAGCGAGAAGCGACTCAGCCCGAGCGCAGTCACCACCGCGTCGAGGTCCGTCACCGCCTGCTCCAGAGATGCCGGATCCACGGTCCAGTCCGACAATCCGTACCCTCTGCCGTCATAGCGCACCAGCCTGAACTTGCTTGCCAAGGCGCGGATTCGCGGCCCGAAGGTGGCGCTGCGCCAGTCCCAGTCGAGGTGCGTCATCCAGTGAGCCGCCCGCACCAGCACCCGACCGTCGCCAGCGCTTGCGTAAGCGATGCGGACGCCGTCGCCAGTACTCGCAAACCGAATGTCCTGCGTGAACGCTTCCGCCTCTTCCAAAGTGCCCTCCGACGCGGCGACAGTCGTGCAGGGCACCAGGCGATAGCCGCGCCGCGGCTCGGTCTGGATGATCTGGTGGTCGTCGTCGTTCAGGGCCCGGCGCAGTTCGGCGATGCATTGCACCAGGCTGTCGTCGGTGACCACCACGTCGGGCCACACCGCCTGCATCAACTGATCTTTCGTGACGAGCTGCCCTGGCGCGCGGGCCAGGCAGCGCAGCACCTCGCGGGAACGGGGGCGCAGCCTCACCCGCTCGCCGGCATCGGTGAGCAATTCGGCCTGCGCGGCGTCGTAGCGGAAGCCCTCCAGGGCGATCGACGCTGATGCAACCCTCACCGTCACGCTCTCGCCTCGAAGATCAGGTTGAACGGCGTCTCGGCGGCGCGCCGCATGCGGCTGAACCCGCCTTGGCTGACGACCGAGCGCAGCCGCCCTTCGCCGGCCTGCGCGCCCAGGCACAGGGCGCCTTCCTGCGAGCGCGATGCGGGCGTGCAAATGCAGGTGGAGGCCGAATAGAACACCCGCCCGACCGGGTTGAGGTTGTCTTCGAGCCGGTCGTTGGCAAACGGCTCCACCAGCATCCAGGTGCCGTCGGGCTTGAGCGAGCGGCGCACGTGGCGGGCCGCGCCCACCGGGTCGCCCATGTCGTGCAGGCAGTCGAACATGGCCACCAGGTCGAAGCCGCTGTCGGGGTAACTCTGGGCCCGCGCGACCTCGAACCGAACCCGGCTGGCCACGCCCGCCCGCTCGGCCGCCTGGCGCGCATGGTGGATCGAAGGCTCGTGGTAGTCATAGCCGATGAAGCTCGAGTTCGGATACGCCTGCGCCATGATCACCGTGGAAGCACCGTGCCCGCAGCCCACGTCGGCCACGTGCGCGCCGGCCTTCAGCTTGCCGTCCACTCCCTCCAGCGCCGGGATCCAGCTGCCCACCAGGTTGGCGGTGTAGCCCGGGCGGAAGAAGCGCTCGGTGCCCGCGAACAGGGCAGGGTGGTGCTCATGCCAGCCCAGCCCCGCGCCGCTGCGGAAGGCGTCGATCAGCTTGGGCACCGCAGCAAACATGGCCTGCGCCGCCTGGAACCCGCCCGGTATGAACGCCGGGCTGCCCTCCATCGCCAGCGCGAACGCCTGTTCTTCGCTGAGGCTGAACTTCTGGGTGGCCGGGTCGTACTGCGCGTAGTGGCTGGCCGCTTGTGCGCTGGCCCATTCGAGCACGTAGCGCGCATCGGTGCCAGTGGCACGGGCCAGCTCTTCGGCCGTCATCGGCGCTTCGGCCAATGCCTTGTACAGACCGAGCTGGTCGCCGATGACGATCGTTGCCGCATGGGCCACCGCGCCCATGTCGCGCACGAAGTTGCCCATGAACTCGTTCAGCTTGGCTTCGTTCAGTGCCATGGTCATCTCCTTTCGGGTTGAGTGACGGGTTGGGTATCGGGTTGAGTGTCGGGTTGAGAAGTCGTGGCTTCCAGCCGATAGGTGTCTGCCACGAACGGCTGCACGCCCAGCATCCGGTGTACATCGGCGGGCCGGATCAGCTTGCCCTGCGTGATCACCAGCGCCACTTTGCGCAGGTCGGCGATGTCGCGGGTCGGGTCGCCGTCCACCAGCACCAGGTCGGCCCGCTTGCCGGGCTGAATGCTGCCGCGCTCGTGCAGGGTGCCGCTGTAGCGTGCGCCGTTGAGCGTGGCCACCTGCAGCGCCTGTGCTGGCGTGAGGCCGGCCTTCACGTACAACGCCAGCTCGCTGTGCAGCGTGAAGCCGGCCAGGGCGTCGGTGCCCGCAACGATGGGGACGCCGGCGCGGTAGGCCAGACCCACGAAAGCCACCATGGTGTCGTACGAGGCGCGGTAGCGCGCGGCGGTGGCAGCGTCGGCAATCTTCATGCCGCCGCTGAGGTAGTAGCGCTGCACGTTGGGTGGCAGGTGCGGCATCACGGCCGAATACGGCGCGGGCACCTCGCCATCGCGCTGCTTCAGGAAGTCGAACGTGGCGAGGGTGGGGTCGATGACGGTGCGGTGCTTCTTGAGCAGTGCGATGAAGTCGCGTGCCGCCTTGGACCGGAGGTCGAACCTGGCGAGCTTTTCCGCGGGCAGGTAGAAGCGCTCGAGCGTGCGCGTGTCGGTGCCGGGCTTCACCAGAAAGTTCAGCATCAGCTGGTTGATGTGCTGCACCTCGTCGAAGCCCATCGCCACCACGTCTTGCGCGCGCAGGAACGCGGGCACGTGGCCGCTCACGCGCAAGCCGCGGCGGTGTGCATGCGCCACGGTCTCGCGCAGGTGCGCACGCGGGAACGAGTTGTAGATCTTGATCTGCCGGTAGCCGTGCTGGGCGTACCAGTCGACCGCGGCCTTGGCTTCATCCAGTGTCTCGATCACCCGGCCGAGCCGGGACGAGAACGTGCTGCGGCCCTCCAGAAAGCCGGCCGGCACGATGTGCGGCATCAGCAGCTTGCCGGCGGCCGTTTCGTCCAGGGTCTGCCACTGCGCCTGGTCGCCGCTGCGCGTGAAGCGCTCGCTCACCGGCCCACCCATCGCCGCCTGGCCCTTGACCTCGTACTCGGCCAGCGTGCCGTCCGGCGCGCGGCGGATGGTCTCTTCGAGCTCAGGCCCGCGGCCGTTGTTCTTGAAGATGTAGCGCACGCGGGTGCGACCGTCGTCGCCGTGCTCGACCACCTGTTCGCCGGCCACGTGGCCGTCGGAGGTCATCAGCACATAGCGAAGGGTCTCGGCGGCCTGGCAGGTGCCGGCGAGCAGCGCAAGGGCGCCCACGCAGCCGGCCTGCCAGCGGCGCGCGTGCATCACAGCGGCCGAATCAACGCCGCCACGACATCGGCGCCGATCTTGCGGCCCATCTTCGTGCCGTCTTCATCGGCGGCCCGGAAGTGAATGCCACCCCAGACGCGCGCGTCTTCGACCTCCTTGGCCATCTGCGTGAAGCTGGTCCAGGTGCGCACCACACCGACCAGCGGCATGTGCGTGTCGGTCAGGCTGACCTTGTCGTCCGGGAACAGCGCGAGCAACACGCCGAGCGCGCCGCCCGAGGTGATGCAGTGGCCCGACGGGTAGTCGGGAAACCCGGGCGTGTTGAGCACCGGCTCCCAGGTCGGGTCAGCGGTGACCGCCTTGTTTCCCAGCTCGGCGCTGGAGCGGATGGCGTGGTACGGGCGCCAGAAGTTGTAGCGGTACTTCTGTTCTGAGCCGACGATCTGGGTGTCGTGCGCGGCGATGTTGAGCAGCGCGAACAGCCGGGCGTTCTCCGTCACGCTGAGGTTCCTGGCCCGGGAAGCAGCCTGCGCAGCCCGGTTCCACGGGATCATCGTCTGCACGGTCCAGTACACCGCCACGGCCGTTTGCTCGGCCGTGCGGGTGGTGCTGTTGCGCGCGCCGACGCTCTTGACTTCGTTGAAGTCCTTGGCAAAGCGCTCGCTGCCCAATGCGGGCGGCCCGCCGATGTCATACCCCTTGACGTCCTTGATCGCCATCGGCTTGACCTGCCTCCACGAGTAGTAGATGGGCGCACCCCATTGAGGTGTTTGTTGCCACACCCCCGGCCCGGCGGGCGGGATCTGGAAGACGGCCGGGTCACTCGTGCCGTCCGCGGCCCACCCCACGAGCAGCTTGTCGGCCACCTGCTTGCCGAGTGCAATGCCGTCGCTCTTGCCCTGTCCATCGGCCACCTTGCCCAGCGTTGCGGCCAGCGCGCGATCCAGTGCGGCGCGCTGCGCCGGCGCCTGTGCGGCAAGAACGGTGTGGCCCGCAGTCGCTACCGCGGCGTCGATCGACGTACCCGCCGGAGCCTGCACGTCCACCGCATAAGGTGTGTACTTGCGGTCGATGGCGTTGACCGTGTCGAAGATGGCGGCGTGGGTGTGTGCCAGGGTGCGTGCCTGAAACCACGCCCCGCCGGCAAAGGCGGCGGTGACGTGAGTCGCGTTGAGGGCGGTCTGGTTCCAGTCGGTGACCACGTCGGCATG
>JANOQS010000515.1:0-3381 GCA_031414975.1 Methylibium sp.
CAGATGCAGTGGCTGATGCTGCAGCAGGACCAGCCCGAAGACTTCGTCATCGCCACCGGCGTGCAGTACAGCGTGCGCCAGTTCGTCGAGTTCGCGGCGCTGGAGCTGGGCATCACGCTGAAGTTCAGCGGCCAGGGCGACCAGGAGATCGCCACCGTCGCCAAGGTCGAAGGCAACAAGGCCAAGTGCAAGGTCGGCGACGTGGTCGTCAAGGTCGACCCGCGCTACTTCCGGCCCACCGAAGTCGAAACGCTGCTGGGGGACCCGAGCAAGGCCAAGGCCAAGCTGGGCTGGGTGCCCACGACCACGCTGGCGGAGTTGGTCAAGGAGATGGTGGAGGCCGACTACACTGCCGCGCGGCGCGACAGCCTGGTGAAGATGGCGGGGTTTCAGGCGTATGACTACAACGAGTGAGTTGAAGGTGGGCTCCGCTCGCACCCGGCTCCGCGTCTTCCAGTGAATTGGACTGACTGCTCCACTTGCACCCTTTCACCAGGAATGGGCCAATGACCGACGACACCCTATCCACAGTTGCAGTGATCGGCTTGGGCTACGTGGGCTTGCCACTTGCCGTCGAGTTCGGTAAGAAGTACCGCACCTTGGGCTTGGACATGTCAGCGGA
This sequence comes from Methylibium sp., assembly GCA_031414975.1. GTDB lineage: Bacteria > Pseudomonadota > Gammaproteobacteria > Burkholderiales > Burkholderiaceae_C > LGRD01. Next base: position 623 of record JANOQS010000515.1, read on the forward strand.
AAAGGTCAGCGCGTACCAGCGATTCATCGACCCGACCGGTGAAGTCAGCGGCGATGAACTGCGGGCCGCAGAGCGGCTGAGGTGCACCACCGATCCGTCCGTGTTGGCGCAGGCCGACTTCATCGTGGTGGCCGTACCCACCCCCGTTGACGACGCCCACCGACCCGACTTCACCGCGTTGCTAAGGAGTTCGGAAGCGATCGGCCGCCACATCAAGCGCGGAACGACGGTGGTCTACGAGTCGACAGTCTACCCAGGTGCCACCGAGGAGGTCTGCATTCCCATCATCGAACGTATCTCTGGGCTGCAATGGAAGCGAGACTTCTTTGTGGGCTACAGCCCTGAGCGAATCAACCCGGGCGACAAGGAACGCACGCTCACCAAGATCAGGAAGGTCGTTGCCGGCGACACGCCCGAGACCCTCGCCCTGGTCGAGATGATGTACGGTTCGATCATCACCGCAGGTGTTTACAAGGCCAGCAGCATCATGGTCGCCGAAGCCGCCAAGGTGATCGAGAACACCCAGCGCGACCTTAACATCGCGCTGATGAACGAGCTGGCGATCATCTTCCACAAGCTCGGCATCGACACACTTGAGGTGCTCGAAGCGGCCGGGACCAAGTGGAATTTTCTCCCGTTTCGCCCTGGGCTGGTTGGCGGCCACTGCATTGGCGTGGACCCGTACTACCTCACCCACAAAGCCGAGATGCTCGGCCACCATCCGCAGATCATTCTCGCGGGCCGACGCATCAATGACAGCATGGGCAAGTACATCGCCGAGCAGACGATTAAGGAGATGCTTGCCGCCGATCTGCCAGTCAAGGGCGCTGACGTGCTCGTGCTCGGTCTGACCTTCAAGGAAAACTGCCCGGATCTGCGAAACAGCAAGGTGATCGACGTGATTCGGGAACTGCAGACCTACGGCGTCAACGTGCACGTGCACGACCCGATTGCCGCCCCCGAGCAGGCCAGCGCCGAGTACGGAGTGACGCTCGTGAGCCTGAGCGCCATGCCAAAGGCCTGCGCAGTCATCGCGGCCGTCGCGCACCGCGAGTTTCGGGACCTGACGACGGAGAGCCTCGCTGCCATGGCGGTACCCGGTGCCGTGCTCATCGACGTGAAGGGTAGCTTCGACCCGCACCTGACCAAGGCAGCCGGCCTGCGCCTGTGGCGCCTGTAGCGACTCTCGCGTGGTGCAGCAAACACTGCGCAGACAGCTTGACCCCTGGGGCGCGGCAAGCACTCGCCTTCCGCCAACAACCAAAGACAACCCAACGCCATGAAGATTCTCCTCACCGGAGCGGCCGGTTTTATCGGCATGCACACCGCGTTGCGACTGCTCGCCCGCGGCGACGAGGTCGTGGGTGTCGACAACCTCAATGATTACTACGACGTCAACCTCAAGGAGTCGAGACTTGCCCGCCTGAAACCGCATCCCGCGTTCACGTTCCACAAGCTCGACGTTGCCGACACCTCCGCGATGGAGGAGCTATTTGCCCGGGAACGACCGGACCGCGTCATCCATCTGGCAGCCCAGGCAGGCGTACGCTATTCGCTGACGAACCCGAATGCCTACATCCAGGCCAACCTGGTGGGCTTCACCAACATTCTCGAAGCCTGCCGCCACAACCGCGTTCAACACCTGGTCTACGCGAGCAGTTCGAGCGTCTACGGCGGTAACGCCCGGACGCCCTTCAGCGAACACGACAACGTCGACCATCCGGTCAGCCTCTACGCCGCCACGAAGAAGGCCAACGAGTTGATGGCACACACCTACAGCCACCTCTACTCGTTGCCCACCACCGGCTTGCGCTTCTTCACGGTCTATGGGCCCTGGGGCCGACCGGACATGGCACTGTTCCTCTTCACAAAGGCCATCCTGGAAGGCAGGCCGATCGATGTCTTCAACCATGGAGAGATGGTCCGCGACTTCACCTACATCGACGACATCGTCGAGGGCGTCGTCCGGGTGCTGGACAAGCCGGCATCGCCACGCGTCGGCTATGACCCGGCTAGCCCGGATCCCGCCACCAGCAACGCGCCCTATCGTGTCTTCAACATCGGCAACAACCAACCGACGCCGCTGACGACCTACATCGAGGCGATCGAGTCGGCGCTCGGTCGCACTGCCGAGAAGCGATACCTGCCGATGCAGCCAGGCGACGTGCCCGCCACCTCGGCGAATGCCGACGAGTTGGACGCGTGGGTCGGTTTCAGGCCCGACACCGAGGTCCAGACAGGCGTCGCGAGGTTCGTCCAGTGGTATCGCGCATACCACGGATGCTGACGCCGCGTGCCCGGCCTCTCGCGTCCGCGCACCTGACGCTGGCATGTGAAGTTGGCGTGATTGCGCCATGTAGAATGCCGCCTTTTCCGGAGACGACTGTGCGCGTGCGCCGACCCGAACGCGTCGGTCGAGCCAAGTGTTCCAGGCGCCCGACGCCCCGATGAGACACGCTCGCGCTGATCATCAGCAGTAGCACCCGCCCGGTCCCCGAACACAAGCCTCCTCACTCCGAATGGAAGTCGAAACGCATACCCCTTCAACTGCGCCGGCAGACACCAGCCTGCTCGACTTCGTGGTGATCGCAGCGGAAAACTGGAAGCTGCTGGTTCTGGCGCCCCTCGCTGCAGGCCTGGTGGCGCTCTGCATTGCCTTCTTCATCACACCGACCTTCACGGCCAAGACGACCTTCCTGCCGCCTCAGCAGCAGCAAGGCATGGCCGCTGCAGCGTTGCAGAACCTCGGCGCGCTGGGC
>JANOQS010000516.1:0-2451 GCA_031414975.1 Methylibium sp.
CGTCTGCAGGATCAGGCCCGAGAGCGGGAAGAAGTCGATCGCGCCCGAGCGCACCTGGCTCAGCATGTCGGTGTCGCCGCCCAGCTGGTTGTTCGGGAAGACCTGGATGTCGACCTTGCCGTTGCTGTCTTTCTTGATCGCTTCGGCGGCTTCGCGCACGCGGATCGTCGACGGGTGCGTGGCCGGGATGTTGTTGGCCCACTTGAAGGTGAATTCGGCGCTCTGGGCGAACACCGGAGCGCCGATGGAGGCGAGGGCGCCGGCGGCGGCGGTGCCAGTGATCAGGCTGCGGCGGGTGGGGTTGGGGGCGAGGGTCATGGTGTGTCTCCTGTCTTCGATGTGAATGAGCTGTCTGTTTGAGCTGTCTATTTCAGTTGTCTATCGCGGTGTGCCCAGCAGCGCCAGCGCGGCGGTGGCTATTTTCTCCGCAGTCAGGCGCGACTCGTTTTCGAGCACCTGCGCATAACCGACCGGGATGCGCGGTGCGCCCAGCCGGGCCACACGACAGCCGGTGGCCTGGGCTGCGCTGGCGGCGACTTCGGCGCCGAAGCCGGCGACCTGCACGGCCTCGTGCACCACCAGCAGGCGGCCGGTTTTCGCGGCGGATTCGAACACCGCGCGCTGGTCCCAGGGCCACAGGGTGCGCAGGTCCAGCACGTCGGCCCGCACGCCCTTCAGCGCATCGAGCTCAAGCGCCTGCAACGTGGGCGCCACGCCGCGCGACCAGGTGACTATTGAGAGGTCGCCACCCTCGCGCAGCCGGTTGGCCTGGCCCAGCGGCACCTCCAGCGTGGTGTCCACCGCGCCTTCGCTGCCCCACAGCTCCTTGTGCTCCATGTAGATCACCGGGTCGCCCGACGCGAGGCTGGCCTTCAGCAGCGAGAAGTTGTCTTGCGGCGTGGCGGGCGTGGCCACCACCAGGCCGGGAAGGTGCGCGAACCAACTTTCGAGCGACTGCGAGTGCTGCGCGGCCGACGCCGACCAGATGCCGATCGGCATGCGCGCCACCAGCGGCACGCGGCCCTGGCCGCCGAACATGTAGCGGTTCTTCGCGGCCTGGTTGACGATCTCGTCCATCGCGCACAGCGCAAAGTCGATCACGCGCATCTCGACCACCGGGCGCAGGCCGGCCAGCGCCATGCCGACCGCGGCGCCCATGATGTTGGCCTCGGAGATCGGCGTGTCGATCACGCGTTCGGGGCCGAACTCGGCCTGCAGCCCGCGGTACTGGCCGAACACGCCACCGCGGCCCAGGTCTTCGCCGAGTGCCACCACGTTCGGGTCGGCGCGCATTTCCATCTGCAGGGCGAGCTGGGCGGCCTGCGCGTAGGTGAGGGTCTGAATGCTCATCGCCACACCCCGGCACCGCTGTTCATGATGTCGTCGTAGGCCGCGCTCGGCTCGGGCCAGGGCGCGGCTTCGGCGACCTCCAGCGCGTGCGCGATTTCGGCCAATGCCTCGCGGTCGATCGCATCGATGTCGGCTTGTGTGGCACCGGCGGCGAGCCACTGGCGTTGCGTGATCAGCAGCGGGTCGCCCCGCTTGGCGGCGTCCACCTCGGCCGCGTCGCGATAGGTGCCCGGGTCCACCGACACGTGGCCCTTGAAGCGGTACGTCACCGCGTGCAGCAAGCGCGGGCCGCCGCCAGCGCGGATCTCGGCAATGAGTTTTCCGGCGGCCGCATCGACCGCCGCCGCGTCGTTGCCATCGACCTTGATCGCCGGCATCGCCATCGATTCGGCGCGTGCCGACACGCCCGCACCGGCCGTCATCGGGCCGGTCGGCGTGGTGGCCGAGATGCGGTTGTCCTCACACACGAACAGGACAGGCAGCTGGTAGACCTGGGCCCAGTTCAACCCTTCCAGAAACGGCCCGCGGTTGGCTGCGCCGTCGCCGAAGAAGCAGGCCACGATGTGCGGCAGCTTGCGGATCTTGAGCGCCTGCGCCGCGCCGGTGGCGATGGGGATGCCGGCGGCCACCACGCCGTTGGCGCCGAGCATGCCGACCGAGAAGTCGGCAATGTGCATCGAGCCGCCCTTGCCCTTGTTGTAGCCAGTCGCGCGGCCGAACAGCTCGCACATCATCTTGGCCGCGTTCGCGCCCTTGGCCAGCGTGTGGCCGTGGCCGCGGTGCGTGGAGGTGAGCAGGTCTTCGCGCTTCAGGTGGATGCACACGCCCGCGGCCACCGCCTCTTGCCCCGTGGACAGGTGCAGCGGCCCGCGCACCAGGGCCGGCTTGGCCGAGGCCGCCAGGCCCCACGCGGCCACGCCGCCCTGGCTGGCAACATCGGCCGCGTCTTCGAAGGCGCGAATGCGGCGCATCAGCCGGTAGAGGTCGGGCAATCGGCTGGGTGACGCGGCTGGCGAAGTGGATGGCGACAAAGCAGGCTCCGTGGTGCGCGGTGGGCGCGCAGGTTGCACGGTGTCGCGCCACCTTTGTGTCGCGCGGATT
>JANOQS010000517.1:0-24901 GCA_031414975.1 Methylibium sp.
GGGCGGTCGGCCGGGTACCGCCGACTGCACTGCGCTGCTCGGTCTTGCGGCCCCGTCGGCAAACTCACTTCGCTCACCTTCGGCTCGCTCCGTTCAAACAGTGCCGACGAGTCAGTTGACGAACGCGCTGCGCGCGGGGCCGCAAGCCCTGCGCTGCTCGTCGCCCCAGAAATCGCCCCCGCCGGGTACCGCCCGCCGCGAGTGCAACGGTGGTGGGTTATCGTTTCGAGTGAAGCAGCGCCGTCGGAGGTCCGCTTGAACGAATGGTTTCAAGCTCCCCTCTGGTTGATGAACCAAGCGGTGTGTTCGTATTTCGCACGCACCTTCGCCGGCAATTCGCTGAATGGACCGAAGTACTGAGCGAACCCTTCGTAGACCTGCGCCACAGAAACTGGGATCGGTGCTTTCAGGTTGTTCCTTCCTATCGCGGGCCAGTTCACCGCGTAGCCGTCGCGCGTGCCGCCTTCGACCGGGACGTAGCTTCTGACGACCACCGAGGACTCACCAGACTTGAACTCCGCTTCCTGTGCCCTTAGGAAGACTTCCTCAGACGTTGTGATGCCGATCCATTGTGCTTCTTCACCAAGGTGATACGCCTCGATGAGGGCGGGGCCGGCGTACATCGATTTCTCTAGATTGACGAAGAATGTTCCAACGGCGATGCCCGCCCGGATTGGAACGCAGAGGTGTAGTGCCTTGTTCAGTAGCTCGGTTGTCAGGACCACAATCGTCCTGAGGTCAACGAGAGCTGTCCCTTTGGAGAACAGGACAATCGTGTCGGAAAAGGTCACCGCGCTGACCTGATCCGGAGCCGCCACGCGCTCAGCGGTGTCCAAAAACGTGAGTTCTACGTTGTGGGCCTGATCTCGGGCTTCCACGAGCGCTGATAGCAGCTGCCACGAAAGCGCCGGGTCCTTTGCTACCAGCGCAGACATACCGAGAATGTCATTGTGGGCCACGAACCTCTGGTCTTTCAGCATTTGCGTGCCTCAGTGCGTGTTTGGGCAGTCCAACCCGGCGTTGAAGTAAACGGCCCGATGCAGCAAGTCCGCGCCCGATCGAAATGGGTTCCCACTCTGGCATGGAATGGAGCCTGACGTTCGAGTCAAGCAGCGCCGAGACGGGAAGGCGGCTTCCTTGCCGCCTTCCCGAGCGCCCCTTCCGCCCACTTGTTGAGACTGGTGCCGCTTCTTGCCGCCGCCTTGACGGCTGCAGCATGAATCTCGGGTGCGATCCTCAGCATCAATTTGCCGCTCGCAGGCCTTTCGGGAGGCAAGCCCAGTTGTTTGGAAGCAGCCAGATAGCCTTCGACGGCGGCATGAAAGTTGGACTCGAACTCTGAAATCGAGTCCCCGTGGAAGGAGATGATGTCGTCAATGTCCAGCACGCGCCCAACAATGATCCTGTCTTCCGCGTCAAAGACCATGCTTGCCGTGTAGCCCTTGTATGACATGGAATTGGTCATGGCTTGATCCCCATTCTCTCGATGAACTCTCGTACAACCAGGACTCGATAGCGAAGCGCTTCCTTGCCCGGGTGAGGCCGATGGAGCGTCATCTTCCGGCCATTGAACTCAAACGTGACGGATGATCCTGCGCCTTCAGCAACACTGCAGCCAGATGCCTTGAGCATTGACTCGATCCGGGCCCATTCGATGTTTCCGTTGACCGGGCCAGTGAGCACCCTGTCGAGCATCTTGCGGTGCGTTCCGTTCACGATCTGATGATAGCACTATGCAGAGTGTTGCAATCATCAATCGGATGGCTACACGCGCAGATGGCTGCCAGCGGCCAGGACCGGTGCGCCTTTGCCGCTCACCCGCGCGAAGTACCTTCCCGCTCACGCGCTCGAAGTACGACAGAGACCATGACCTCCCACGTCATCGCCAAGCTACGCAACCCACCTGACACTGAAGCCAACCCAAACTCACCAACCCCGAAAGGCTCACCATGAACGAAAGCAACCTCTTGCCGCTGGCCGTCGCGCTGTTGATCGGCATTCCTGCCCTGGGCTCGTGCATCGGCATCGGGCTGGCGTCGATGAAGTTGTTGGAGGGGTGCGTGCGGCAGCCGGAGCTGATGCCTGAGTTGCAGACCAAGTTCTTCCTCGCGGTGGGCGTGACCGACGGGGCATTCATCATCGCCACCGGCATTGGGCTGTGGTTCGCGACGTCGAACCCATTCAAGTAGGCGCGGGCAGCGGCACTTCGGCGCACCATCAATCCGCCGCCCGAGAGCCCATCCGTGGGGTTGAAATTGCCTGCACGCTGCTCCACACTGGCCCCCGCCGCCGGCTCAGCGCGGCCCTTCGCAAGGGAGCCTTCATGAACACCCCCAATCGTCGGCGGCAATGGCTGCTGTTGTTGACTGGCGCGCCACTGCTCGCCGTCGTTTCCAATGCGGTGGGCGGGGTACTGGGCACCCCACCTGTTTCGGCGGGCGACGGCGCCGGCGCGCTCACGCCGAAGGCGCTGCCCGGCTTGCCGGGGCCGCGGCGACCGCGTGTGCCCCGCGGCCCTCGCCCACCACTTGGACCCCGCGCACCGCGTGGGCCGCGCAGGCCCAGGGTGCCGCGGCCTTAGTCAGATTTGATTGGGGCACCGCTGAACAAGCCCCTGATGTCGTCCAACGGGGCGTTCATCATCGCCACGGGGATCGGCCACTGGTTCGCGACGTCGAACCCGTTCAAACAGGCGCGGGCAGCGGCGCTGCGTCGGGCGCCGCCGGGCCGCACAGCGCGTCGGCGACCCGGCGCGCTTGCAGGTTGATCGTGCGCAGCACACCGCCCGGCTGGCGGATGTCGAAGCCGACGAAGCAGACACCGGCAAACGCTCCCTGGCCGACCACGTCGAGCGGCATGCCGGTGTTGTCTGTCGCGAGTGTGCGGCCGGGGAACAGGCACTGGATCGTCGGCGCGTAGCCGGTCGCCAGGATCACCGCATCGAACTTGTGCTCGCTGCCATCGACGAAGCGCAGCCCGTCGGCAGTGAAGGCTTCGATGCCCGGGTGCACCTTGATCTCGCCGCGCTTGATGCGCGCCACGGTGCCGACGTCGATCACCGGCGTCTTGCCATGTTCGCGCAATTGGCGCAACGGCGAGATCGCGGCGGTCTGCAGGCCCCAGCGGCTCAGGTCGCCCACGGTCAGGTTGCGGAACATCGTCGCAATCGCATCACCCCAGGCCGCCGGCAACTTGGCCAGCAAAATGGAGGTGAGCTGCGTCGGCCGGCCCAGCACGTCGCGCAGCACGATGTTGAGCGGCGAGCGCACACACAGCGCTGCCTGCACGCCCTGCTCCACCAGGTCGAGCGCGATCTCGGCGCCGGTGTTGCCCATGCCCACCACCAGCACGCGCTGGCCGGCAAAGGGTTTGGCGTTGCGGTAGCTGCGGCTGTGGATGACCTGGCCGCGGTACTGCGCTTGCCCGGCGATGCGGGGCACGCGCGGCTCGCAGTTCGCTCCGGTGGCGAGCACCACGGCGCGGGCTTCGAATCGGTTGCCGGCTTGCGTTGTGGCCTGCCATCCACCGGCGATCGGCGTGATCGCGACCACCTCTTCCCCGAAGCGCGGCGTGATCTTGTGGCGCTGCGCATAGTCGGCCAGGTAGTCCACCAGCCCCTGGCGCGGCACATAGCGCGGGTACGAATCCGGGAACGGCACGCCGGGCAGCGCCGAGTGCGACTTGACGGTGTGCAGGTGCAGCCGCTCGTAGTGATTGCGCCACGACGCCGCCACCGCATCGGCCTGCTCGATCACCAGCGGCTGCAGGCCGCGCTGCACCAGGCAGCCCGCCACCGCCAGCCCGGCCGGGCCGGCGCCGATCACGAGCACGTCGGCGTCCATCTGGTTCAGGCTGATGCGGACAGCGCGTCGCGCACGTGGTCGAGCCGATCCTGGCCGAAGAACATTTCGCTGCCGACGAACATCGTCGGCGCGCCGAACACCCCTCGTGCCACGGCTTCTTCGGTGCTGGTGCGCAGCGCGGCCTTCACGTCCGCGTCGCCGGCCAGCGCGACGATCTGGGCCGGGTCGAAACCGGCCTCGACGAGCATCTGAGCCGTCACCGCCGGATCGTTCAGGTTGAGCCCGTTCACCCAGGTCGCGTTGAAGACAGCACGCATGAAGTCTTGGAACCGCTCCGGCATGCGCAGTTGCACGCCGGTGGCCGAGCGCATCAAGGTCAAGGTGTTGATCGGGAAGTGCGGGTTGTGCTTCAGCGGCACGCCGAAGCGCTGTGCGCAGCGTTGCAGGTCGATCAGCATGTGAGCGCCCTTGGCTGGCACCGACACCGGCGACGAGTTGCCGGTCGCCTGGAACACCCCGCCGAGCAGCATCGGCCGGTAGACCAGGGTGGCGCCGGCCGAGTCACACAGCGCCGGCAACTGCGTCCAGGCCAGGTAGGACGCCGGGCTGCCGACATCGAAGAAGAACTCGACGGTCTTGCTCATGCTTGCCCCATGCTCTCGTGAAAAAAGCTGGCGCATCATAGCCACGGTACTGCCACGCGGCAGGCCGCGAACCCTCCGGAGAAACCAGATGACAAGCACGAATGACGCAGCGAACGACGCGACGAACAGCGCCCCCAAGGTCGCCCTGGTGATCGGCGCCGGCGACTCGACCGGCGGCGCCATCGCCAAACGTTTTGCCGCCGGCGGCTACACCGCCTGCGTGACGCGCCGCGAGGCTGACAAGTTGCAGCCGCTGATCCAGGCGATCGAAGCCGCTGGCGGCAAGGCGCACGGCTTCGGCTCGGACGCGCGCAAGGAGGAGGAGGTGATCGCGCTGGTCGAGCAGATCGAGCGCGACATCGGCCCGATCGAGGTGCTGGTGTTCAACATCGGCGCCAACGTGCCGTGCAGCATCCTCGATGAAACCGCGCGCAAGTATTTCAAGATCTGGGAGATGGCGTGTTTCGGCGGCTTCCTGAATGGGCGCGAGGTGGCGCGGCGCATGGTCAAACGCCAGCGCGGCACGATACTTTTCACCGGCGCCACGGCCGGGCTGCGCGGCTCGGCCAACTTTGCGGCCTTTGCCGGCGCCAAGCACGCGCTGCGTGCGCTGGCGCAAAGCATGGCGCGTGAACTGGGGCCGCAGAACATCCACGTCGCGCACGTCGTGGTCGACGGGGCGATCGACACCGAGTTCATCCGCACCCAGTTCCCCGAACGCTACGCACTGAAAGACCAGGACGGCATCCTGAACCCCGACCACATCGCCCAGAACTACTGGCACCTGCACACCCAGCCGCGCGACGCCTGGACCTTCGAGCTCGACCTGCGGCCGTACATGGAACGTTGGTGATCCGATGGTTCCGGGGCAGGTGACTCCCCACACGCGTCCCCACACGCGCACGCAGGTCGTTCGCCCGGTGCTAAGGTTCGCCTGCACCACCAAGGCTCCCATGCTGTATGCCCTGCTCAAGACCGTTCACCTGCTCGGCATCGTCGCCTGGGTCGGCGGCATGTTCTTCACCTTGCACTGCCTGCGCCCCGCCGTGGCCACGCTGGACGGGCCGGTGCGCTTGCGGCTGATGCATGCCACCCTGGCGCGCTTTTTCAACGTGGTGCTGGTGGCCGCAGCGCTGGTGCTGGTGAGCGGCGGCTGGATGATGAACCAGGCGGCACAGGCCGCCTCTCAAGCCGGCGGCAAGTTCAACATGCCGCTCGACTGGTACGTGATGACGGTGCTCGGCGTGCTGATGATGGCGATCTTCGGCCACATCCGCGTGGTGATTTTCAGGCGCCTCGCTCGGGCGGTGGACGCGCAGGCCTGGCCGGCTGGCGCGGCCGCGCTGGGCAGCATCCGCACCTGGGTGATGGTGAACCTGGGGCTGGGTGTGGCCATCATCGTGGCAACGCAGCTCGGGGGCGTGAGCTGATGGTCGAAGCGACCCTGGCCGGACTGCCGCTGTTCCCGCTCCAGAGTGTGCTGTTCCCGGGCGGGCTGCTGCCGCTGCGCATCTTCGAGGTGCGCTACCTCGACATGATCGGCCGCTGCCACAAGGCCGGCACGCCGTTCGGCGTGGTCTGCCTGACCCAGGGCGCCGAAGTGCTGCGCCCGCCGCCGCCCGGCGAGTTGGCCGCGCCGAGCGGCGACGCATTTGCGCACGAGGCGTTTCACACCGTCGGCACGCTCGCGCGCATCGACGATCTGCAGCGCCCGCAGGCCGGGCTGATGATGATCCGCTGCAGCGGCACGCAGCGCTTTCGGGTGCAGCGCAGCGAAAAGCTCAAGCACGGCCTGTGGACCGCCGACGTGGAGCTGCTCGCCGACGACCCGGCGGTGGCCGTGCCCGACGACCTGGCGCACACCCGCACGGCCTTCCAGCAACTGGTCGCGCGCATCGAGCAGCAGATTGCCGACCCGGCCGGGCGGCCGCTGCTGCAGCCTTACCGCTGGGACGATTGCGGCTGGTTGGCCAACCGCTGGAGCGAGTTGCTGCCGCTCGGTGCCGAGCTCAAACAGCGCTTCATGGCGCTGGACAACCCGCTGCTGCGCCTGGAGCTGGTCGCCGACACCTTGAGCGACCTGGCGCGCTGAATCCGGCTGACACCCTTCACCCTGCCTGCGCAGCCGTTCGACTTCAGCGCTCAGCATGCGCTCGCGCACCCCCTGGCCCTGCAGCCTCAGGAAGGGCGCGACGAAACGGCAACCGCACGGCGCGAAGTGATGGGTGACGGTTAGCATTCCGGCCGTTCAGCATCACAACAAGGAGACGATGCGATGGGATTGCGCGAAAGTTTCGGCCGCCCGCTGCGGCTGGCGATCGTCGGCGGCGGGCCCGATTCCTGGATCGGCAACATGCACCGCGGCGCGGCCGAGATGGACGGCTGGTTCCGCACCACCGCGGGCGTGTTTTCCAGCGACCCGGCGCGCTCGCGCGCTGCCGGCGTGCTGCTGGGCCTGGACCCGGCGCGCGCTTATGGCACCGTGGCCGAGATGCTGAAGGCCGAAGTCGAGCGCAGCGACGGCGTCGACGCGGTGGCCATCATGACGCCCAACGACACCCACTACCCGTACTCGGCCGCGGCGCTCGATGCCGGGCTCGACGTGGTGTGCGACAAGCCGGTCACGCACGACCACGCGCAGGCGCTCGACCTGGTCAAACGCACGCACGCCAACGGCCGCCTGTTCGCCCTTGCCCACGGCTACTCGGCCTACCCGATGACGCGCCTGGCGCGCCAGCTGGTGCGCGACGGCGTGCTCGGCGCGGTGCGGCTGGTGCAGGTGGAGTACATCCAGAGTGGCCTGGCCATGCGCATCGAAGAGGGGCCGCGCAACAAGCGCCTGGACTGGCTGTTCGACCCCGCCCGCAGCGGCCAGGCGCTGGTGATGAGCGCGATCGGCTGCCACGCGCAGCACCTGGCGAGCCACGTGTCGGGCCTGAACGTGGCACGCGTGGTGGCCGACGTGGGCGCGCTGATGCCGGGGCGCACGGTGGTCGACCACGTCTCCGCGCTGGTCGAGTTTGGCGGCGGCGCGCGCGGTACCTTCACCGTCACGCAGGCGGCGGCCGGCGGCGAGAACGACATCCGCCTGCGCGTCTATGGCGAAAAGGGCCTGCTCGACTGGTCGCACCGCGATGAAAGCTACCTGAAGCTGGCACTTCAGGGTGAGCCGGTGCGCACCCTCGGCCGCGGCGACCCGGGCCTGGCGCCGGAGATCGTCGCGCTCGGCCGCACGCCGCGCGGCCACCCCGAAGGCCTGCGCGAGGCCTTTGCCAACATCTACGCCGAGCTCGCGCAGGAGCGCATGGCACGCGAACTCGGGCAAGCGCCGGTCGAGCGGCCCTACCCGCGCATCGAGGAAGGTGCCCACACGATGGCCTTCATCGAAGCTTGTATCGCGTCGCAGGCGAGTGGTGGCTGGGCCACCGTGACAGGCGCCGCAACCCCCTGAACCGGGGCAACTCCCGCCCCGCGAGACGCCCCCCGTTCGCTACACTCGCCCGCAGCCTCAAGCCCGCAGAACTCGCGGGACCGCGAGCGCCCTCACCCATGAACCTGGCGGACGAAACAAGCAGCGATCCTGGCCCTGGCACCCGCCGCTGGTACCTTGCGGTGGTGTTCGCCGACCTGTGCGGCTCCACGGCGCGCAGCCTCAGCATGGAGGCCGAGCTGTATGCCGACCTGCTGAACGACATGCGCCGGCTCGCGCGCGAGATCATTCCGCGCCACGGCGGCACGGTGCTGCGCACCCAGGGCGACGGCATGATGTCGATCTTCGGCTACCCCGCGTCGAGCGAACTCGACAGCCGGCGCGCCATCGAAGCCACCCTCGAGCTGCACGCCGCGGTGCGCCAATTGCAGCCGCCGGGCGGGTTGCGCAGCGGCGAGCCGATCGCGCTGCACAGCGGCATCCATGCCGGCCGCACCCTGATGCGCCCCGGCGGCCTTGAAGGCGCGCTGTTCGAGCTGGTCGGCCCGGTGCCCAACATCGCGGCCTACCTGTCCAAGCAGGCCGAATGGGACGAGGTGCTGGTCAGCGAAGAAACCCTCGGCCCGCGCCAGCGCCACTTCGTGCTCGGTGAAGCGCGCGCGCTGGAGCTGCCCGGCCGGGCCCAGCCGCTGACCGCCGTTCGCGTGCTCGACCGCATCACCGCCCAGGGCTCGGCGCCGGCTGCAGGGCTGCGGCGCGCGCGTGCGCCGCTGGCCGGCCGGCTGGCCGAGCTGTTGAGCCTGGCGCGCCACCTGCGCGTCGCCGCCAGCGGCAAGCCACGCCTGGTCACCGTCGTCGGCGAGCCGGGCATGGGCAAGACACGCCTGCTCGAAGAATTCCTGCACGCCGCCACCGCCGACGTGCACGCGGTGCACCGCGGCTACTGCGAAAGCGAGCTCAGCGCCGAGCCGCTGCAACCGTTCCTGCAGATCGTGCGCACGCTGGTCGGTATCACGCCAGGGCTGCCGGCCGCGCAGGCGATAGCGTCGGTCGAGGCTTTCGTTGCCCCGCTGGGTGGCGGCGCCGCCGAGCTGCGCGACGCGTTGCTGCTGGTGCTGTCCCTTGGCACGGCCGGCAGCGCGCCCGGGGCCACTCCGAGCGTTGCGGGCAAGCGCCCGGGGCTGGAAAGCATGGTCGCGGTGCTGTGCAGCCTGTTCGACCGGCTGGCCCGCATGGGCGCGCAGATCGTCTTCATCGACGACTGGCAGTGGGCCGACGACGCCAGCCGCCAGGTGCTGGACGCGCTGCTGCGCCTGGAGCGGCCGCTGCTGGTGGTGCTGGCGGCGCGCGTGACCGGCCTGGCCGACCCGACGGTGGCCGGCGCCGAGCTGATTGCGCTGGAGCCGCTGGCGTTCGAAGAGGCCAGTGCCACCATCTCCAAGCTGCTGCCCTCGGTAGACCCGTTCGTGGCCGGCGAGATCCACCGCTATGCCGGCGGCATCCCGCTCTACATCGAGGAGCTGTGCCACCTGCTGCGCAGCGAAGGCGGCACCGGCCGGCTCGACCGGCTGCACCCGGGCTCGGTGTGGCTCAACGCGGTGATCGAAGCGCGCGTGTCACGGCTGGCGCCGGAACAGGCCGGGCTGGCGCGCACCGCGGCGATCATCGGCAACGTGTTTCCGGCCTGGCTGCTCGAGCGCCTGACCGGCGTGGGCCACGACGACCCGCTGCTGCGCTCGCTGGCCGAGCACGACCTGGTGTTCCCGGACGACAAACCCGGCATGCTGCGCTTCAAGCACGGCATTGCGCGCGACGTGATCTACGAATCCATCGGCCTGCACGAGAAGACCTCGATGCACCGGCGCATTGCCGAGGCACTGGGTGCCGGTGCCACGGCTGGTTCCGATTCCCACGGTTCCGAAGACCTGTACGAATCGCTCGCCTACCACCACGGCGCCGCCGGGCAACACCGCGACGCCGCGCGCTACGCCGAGCTGGCCGGCGACAAGGCCATGGCCGCATCGGCACTCGACCGCGCCCGGGCGCAGTACCGTGCCGCGTTGAATGCGCTCGACGCCGACGGCCTGGCCGACCCCGAGGTCGCGCGGCGCTGGGTTTCGGTGGTGCAGCGCCTGGGCATGGCCTGCGTGTTCGACCCGCTCGGGCTCGACGACGGGCTGGCGCTGTTCGAACGCGCCGTCGCGCTGGCGCGCGCCATGGGCGATGTGCAGACGCTGGCGCGCGCCGAATACTGGCTCACCTACATCGCCTATGCGCGCGGCGAGATGCGCACCTCGCTCGAACACGGCGAGTTGGCACTGGCGCTGGCCGAACAAGCCGGCGACGTGCGCCTGGCCGCGCAGGTGCGCGCCACCCTGGGCCAGGCGCTGGCCGCCGCGGCCGACTACCCGCGGGCGCTGTCGCTGCTCGCACAGTCGGTCGACGTGAAGCGCCAGAACGTGAAGAGCGGCACCCGGCTGGCCATTGGCTCGTCGTATTCGCTCGCCACCCAGGGCCTGGTGCTGGCCGACCGCGGCGACTTCACGGCCGCGCACGCCTGCCTCGACGAGTCGCTGGCGCTGGTGGCGGGCACCGGCCACCAGGTCGAGAGCTCGGTGCTGGGCTGGCTGACCGCGGTGCTGCTGTGGCAGGGGCGCTGGGCCGAAGCGATCGACAACGCGTCGCGCTCGTCAGCCATTGCCGCGCGCTGCAAGAGCACGCACCTTTACGCAATGCACCTGGCGCAGTCGGCCTACGCCAACTGGATGCTGCACCGCAGCCCCGAGGCCTTGCAGGCGCTGCAGGACGCGACGGCCTGGATCGAGTCGCGCCGAGGCCGGCTGGTCGTCTCGTTCAACCACGGCTGGCTGGCCGATGCGCTGGTCAGCGACGGCCGGGCCGACGAGGCCCGCGCCCACGTTGCCAAAGCCTTGCGCCGCGGCCGCGCGCTCGACCGCATCGGCGAAGCGATGGCCTGCCGGGCCATGGCGCGCGCCGCTGCCCATGCCGGCGACCCGGCCGGCGCGGCGCGCTACCTGGCGCTGGCGCGGCGGGCGGCGGCGGCGCGTGAGTCGGCGCACGAACAGGCGGTCAACGATCTGTGCGAGGCCGAAGTCCACGAACGTTTCGGCCGCAGCGGTGAAGCGCGCCGCTGCGCCGCCGCGGCCAGCGCCGCGTTCGAGCGCATGCAGATGCACTGGTACCTGCAGCAGGCGCGCCTGGGCTGGCCCGAGCGGCGCAAGTACGTGCGCGACGACACGGTGGTCAGCGCGCTGGGTGGGGCGCTCTGATGGGGCTCTGACGGGGATCTGACGGGGCCCGGCCTCGAAGCTCAGGCCTCGAACGTCAAAGACAGCGGCGCCGGGCTCGGCCGCAGCGTGCCCTTGGCCTGCAGCAGGCCGGCCAGCACACCCAGCAGCACGCCCATGGCGGCACCCATCGCCGGGCACGCATGGGTGGGCCGTCCGGGTGCCCAGGGATCGGCGGGCTTCTTGCGCACGCCGCCGAACACCGCGCTGATGTCGGTGCTGCGCTCCTCGAGCCGACGCTGCGTGGCCGAAACGATGGCCAGCACGATGCGCTCGCCGGCTTGCACCGGAACGCCGCCGAGCGTGTGTCCCTGGGCCGCCGTGCGCCAGACGAGCTCGGGTGTCGGCCGCAGTTGCATGGTTTCCTTCAGCGCCGGGCCGATCGCCCGCAGCGCGTGGTCATGGCTCACGGGCATCGCCGTTCCAAGTGCCTGGCGCAGGCGCCAGAACGTGCCGTCGCGCAACCATTCGTTCAAGGTGCCGCGCAGGTTGCCGTCGGCGGTCGGCAGAAAGCCCATCAGCGCGCCGACCAAGGTGCGCGCGACCAGGTCGTCGTCACCGGGAAAGGCCTGGAAGATCGCCTGGCTCACCGGAGCGGCCGGCCGCGTGGGCGGCGCCGCACCGCGATGCTGTTTGACGAACGCCAGCGCCGCCACCCGCAGCGCCTGGCCGTAGCGGTTGCCGTAGGTGTTGACGGCGTCGCCCGGCAGCGGCTGGAAAATCTGGCGCGACGGCCAGGTGAGGTGGCCGGGGATCAGCGGCGGCTGCCCTTCGGTCCAGTCCCAGCGGTAGCCGCCGCGTTCGAACGGCGTGCTGCTGGCCTTGCGGCCCGGCACGCCGAACCACTTGGTGCACAGGCCGGCAAGCACCGCGTCGATCACCTCTTTCACGTCCAGGTTCAGCTCCCAGCCCGGCAGCCCGTAGGCACGGCTCTGGGCGATCGTGGCCCGGACCATTCGCATCAGCATCGTGCTCGTCCGCCGACGGGCGGCGACAAAGGCGGTCTTGGCGTCGAGCCTCTGGATCGCCTCGTTCGTGGCCGCCGACACGCGCTCGTACTCGCAGCCATGGGTCGATGGTTCGCGGTCGAGCCCGAGGTAGATCTCGCCGAAGCCCTCGCGCATGCGGGCCCGGTGGCCGGCCATCGAAGCGTTGCGGTCGTCGTCGGCGAACACGCGCATCACCAGCTCGGGGTCGGCCACCAGCACGCCGTAGGGCGTGTTCGTGTGCAGCACCCCACCATGGCATTCGCGGATCGCGGCCCAGACCGACGCGCTGCGGTGCAGGCGGCGCTCCTCCGGGTCTTCGAGCGCGGCCTTCCAGAGCAGCGCCGCGTCGGCCGGTGCCAGCCTTGCGGCATGCGCCATCAGTTCGGCGAGCAGCTTCTGGCCCTCGGCGGCGTTCCACGGTACCGGCCGCAGCGCCGCCCTTGGCAAGGCGCGGGCGCGCTGCTGCAAAGCCTTCAGCGCGGTGATCGACGGCGTGAACAGGTACAGCCCCCATTCGAGCCGGGTGATCGGCGCCGGAGCGCCGGGCGCGTCGGCACCGGTGCGGGGGTCGTCCAGCGCGACGCGGCAGACCGCGCCATCGTGACTGAAGCGCATCACACGCGCATCGCCCGGCCGCGGCACGCCGACGATCGGGTCGCTCTGGCTCGACGAGATGCCGCTGCTGTTGGCGCCGGTGAGCCAGCGCTGGATGGCCTCGAACTGCTCGGCGATGCTGGCGTTGTAGGCCATGAAGAGCAGGCCGCGCTCTTCAGCGTTGTCGGCCGCGCTGGGGTTCGAGCGGTCGTACGGCGGGCCGTACGACATGCCGCGGCGCACGATCAGTGGGGGCCGGTCGCCCGGCGCCGCCCGGCCGGTGCGGCCGCCGCGCGGGTTGACTCTGCGCACGTGGGCCTGCAGCGGGCACATCACGCCGTCGGGGTCGGTGGTGAAGTTGAAGTCGTTCTGCCCGGCAGCCGGGCCGACCTGGGCGATCAGCGGCGTTCCATCGAGCTGGCGGCCCATCAGCTTGGCCTTGACCTGATCGACCGTCAGCCCGGGCCTGCCCGCCGCGGCCGTGACCTGCTCGAAACGCGCCACGTCCTGCCGAATCTTGCGCACGACCAGGAAGCTGCCGTTGCGCAGCAGCGGGTCAGGCGCCACCGGCGCCGCGTCGGCCTGGTTGGCGTGGCCCAGCAAGGCCTCACCGAGTGGCACCTGGTTGCGGTAGTACTGCGCTGCTTCGAAGGGTGGCAGGAACTGCGGGTTGCTCAGCGGGTCGGCAAAACCGAAGTGTTCAGCCGGTGCTTGGCCGACCTTGGAGGCACGCCGCATCGTCTGCACACACAGAACCTGCACGCCAGGGCCGATGGCCTCGATCGCCTCGACCGTCTTGCGCAGCGGGTGCGCGGCGGCGCCGACGTCGTCGAACTCGGTCGCCTGCGGGTCGCCGACGCGCAACTGCAGCACCGCATGCACCGCTGCCATCTCGATGCTGATGCCGTGCTCGGCCGCCGGCCCGCGGTTGCGCGGCGGCAGGCGCCAGCGGCGCGGGTGGTTCAGGTGCAGGTCGCCGAGCACGCTGCAACGCGCTTCCATGCCTTCGATGAACTCGGGCGGAAAGCGCTCGATCTCGGCGTCGGTCAGCCCGGCCGCGCGCAGCCCCTCGGCGGTGAAGGCCACTGTGATCAGCGGCTTGGCCGCGCCGGCCGCTGCACCCTGGCTCTGCAGCCACAGACGCTGCGGCCTGAGCAGCCACGCCAGCAGCGCTGCGGCGCCGGCCGCGCTGTCGAAACGCAGCAGCACCAGCGCACCGTGGGTGATGCCATCGGGGTAGCCGCTCAAGATGCCACCCTGCACGTCGGCGGCATCGAAGCTTGGCGGCACCCACGGCGCGTGGGGGTCGGGCAGCGGCAGTTGCGGCGCGCTGCCCTCGAACCACGCCAGCTGCCTGGCGAAACGCTCCCGCACCAGTGCCAGCCCCGGGTCGGTGGGCACCAGCAGGGTGGTGGTGTCGAGCGCGCGCAGCTCCAGCAGCAGGTCCTGCGCGGCGCGCTGCAGGTAGTGGCCATCGTCGGTGCCCGGCAGGTACCAGTCGGCCAGCCGGTACAGCACCGCCAGCGCCTGCATGCCCTGCTTCACGTTCTCGAGGTGGCCGACCGGATACGGCACCGGCCCGCCGGCCGCGCCGGCCGCGCCGGCCGCAGGCAGCACCGGTGGCATGCCGACCGCCGCGGCCGCACGTTCCTCGGCCGAACGCAGCGAGTGCCGCGTGGCCTCCAGGTCGGCGGCGCCGCCCTTGTCGCGGTACAAGCGTTCGCTCATCTGCAGGTATTGCACGTCGTCAAAGCTCAGGCCGGGCGTGCTGTAGAACATGTCGGTCTCCACCAGCACCGAGCTGACCCAGTCGCGCCACTGCTCGAAGCGGTGGTCGTGCGAACCGACGTGGCCGGTGGTGTTGCAGAAGATCAGGTCGAGCAGCTTGGCCACCTTGCGGTACAGCACGCGGATGTAGGACTCGAAGTTGCCGTCGAAGGTGGCGGCCAGCATCACCTTGTCGTCGATGACGGCAATGCGCACGGAGTGGATCTGCCCGACCCGCTCGACCGAGTCTGAAAAGGTGCGCAGCAGCGAGTACTCGTGCGACGACGAACGCGAGGTGTTGAGCACCTTCAGCACCGCCTTGACGCGACTCCTGTACGTCACCGAGTCGAGCGACGGCACCAGCCCGGGCCGGATCGGCGCCGCAATCGTCAGGTCAGACACCCCCACCAGCGTCTTCGTCTTGACGATGAGTTCCCTGCGCATGGCCCGCGCCTCCTTGATCTTGTGGAGGCGCAGTGTAGGCAGCGGTTACAAAGGGCTGCGGGGGCGGCCTCCACAACTTTGTGGAGGCGGGAGCGAGCTACCGGGTCAGCCCGGCCCACTGCGCATAGGCGAACACGAGGCCCAGGCAGAACAGCGCGCCGAAGATGCGCTTGTTGTTGCGCGCCAGCCAGGGCGGCAGGTAGATGTCGAAGTTGTCGTGCCGCTCGTGCGTGAAGCGCTCGGCGATGATCGTCAGCGGGCACCGCCAGCCGTTGATCAGCAGGATCGCGACCTCGACGAAGACGATGCCGATGAGCCACGCCACCGCCGTGTGATGGCCCAGCCACGACACCACCGGGATCGCCACGATGCAGCCAGCGAAGAAGGCCCACGCGAGGGTGTGGACGATCTTCACGGCCAGCAGCGCCCTGGGCCGGCGGCGGCCCGGCTCGGCGACGACGTCTCTCGTCACCACGGGCGCGCTGCTACTTGCGTGTCTCGGCGTAAGCCAGGCGGTTGGCGAGATGGGCCTTCAAGCGCTCGGCGGCCCCCGGCAGCCCGCGCTTCACGTCGCGCCGCGCGCGGTGCACGTTGTCTCTGAGTACATGCAGTCTCGCCCTGTTTCGCTGTGCCTGAATGGCCATGGAGTCTCTCCGTTTGTGACGTTTGTGGGCGTGCAGGTTAACCGACGCCGGGAGTGCCCCTGGAAAGCGCTATACCGCGCCGACCAGCCACGCCGCCAGGCCGAACAAGGCCAGCACCACCGCCACAGTGAACACCTTGCCGCCGCGCCGCGGCACCTCGCCGGGCGACAGGCCGTCGGCCCCCGCCTGCCCACGCTGCGGCGCGAGCCTGCGCCTGGGTTCGTCGGCCAGCGCCTTGGCTTCCTTCAGACCCACGCCCTTGGCCTGGCGCAGCAGCTTGATGGCGTCGAGCGTGCGGCCGGCAGCGAGTGCAGCACGCACGTCATCGGGCAACGGTTCGGGCATGGCGGTTCAGTCCGGGATCACCGGCTCGACCAGCTTCATCAGCTGTTCGAGCGACTCCTGCCAGCCCAGGTAGCACATCTCGACCGGAATCATTTCCGGAATGCCCTGCTGCACCACGCTCAGGTCGGTGCCGCAAGAGACCGCCCGCAAGCTCACGGTGGTCACCATTTCACCCGGCAGGTTCGGGTCGTCGAACTTGTCGGTGTAGCGGATGCGCTCGTTGGCCACCAGCTCCTTGTACTCGCCGCCGAACGAATGACCGTTGCCGGTGCCGAAGTTGGTGAACGACATCTTGAACGTGCCGCCGACCTTGGCGTCCATGTGGTGCACGGTGCAGGTGAAGCCGTAAGGCGGCAGCCACTTGGCCATGGCGCCAGGGTCGAGGAACGCGCGGTAGACCCGCTCGGGCGTGGCACGGACAACGCGGTGGAGGGTGACGGTGCTGGTGGGCATGATGGGTCTGGCGTTGAGCAGAGGACGGCCCTCTGAGACTACGACGATCGGGTGCGGGCGGAATCGACAGCCGGTGCAACGCGCGCCGCTACGACGGCGATGCCAGCTTCAGCCCGACGATGCCCGCGACGATCAGCCCCAGGCTGATCAGGCGCCCCGGCGCTGCCGACTCGCCCATCAGCACGATGCCCAGGATCGCCGTGCCGACCGCGCCGACGCCGACCCACACCGCGTACGCCGTGCCGACCGGCAGCGACTTCATCGCCACGCCCAGCATGCCCAGGCTGATGATCATTGCCGCCACCGTGGCAATGGTCGGCAAA
Organism: Methylibium sp.; assembly: GCA_031414975.1. Taxonomy (GTDB): domain Bacteria; phylum Pseudomonadota; class Gammaproteobacteria; order Burkholderiales; family Burkholderiaceae_C; genus LGRD01. Next base: position 16,745 of record JANOQS010000517.1, read on the forward strand.
GGGCGGGTGAACCCATCGGTGTACTTCAGACCGATCGCCCAGCCGACTTCGAAGAGCCCTGCCAGGACCAAGAGCAACCAAGCCATGTGACCTCGCAAGCGCTTTGATTCGGGAATGGCATTGTGCCGGCCAACAGGATCAGCCCTTCTCGGGCAAGCCCGGGAACTGCGGCAACTCATCGGTGATGTCGAACCACGGCGCCTTGTCGGCAACGAACACATGGCGCTTGGGTTTGATGCCCGGGTCGTCGTCGAGCGCGCCGAGTGGCAGGCCGAAGACGGATGCGTCATGGTCGAAGCGGCTCAGCAGCGGCGTGCCGCAGACGCGGCAGAAACCGCGGTGGTTGCCGGGGGACGACTCGTAGTACGTGACCAGCGCCTCGCCCGCGACCCAGCGGAAGTGGCCCGCCTTAACCGCCGCGCGGCTGCGAAAGGCCGCGCCGTGCGCCTTGCGGCACATCGAACAGTGGCAGTTGAGCGCGCCCGCCAGCGGGCCGGAGACTTCGTAGCGCACAGCGTCGCACAAACAACTGCCGCGAAGCATGGGAATCTCCTTCTCGTGTGAAGCGCAAGCTCGACATCGTCAGGCGCCGGATGTTCTATTTGCGCTGAGTCACGACGTCGGACGCGGGCTGCCGGGTCTTGACCTCCGCTATCCAGACTGCCGAACTGTCTTTGTCCAACTTGCCTGTGACGAGGTAGGTGCTTCCCTCGACCGGAGTGAATGTTACGTCGCCCTCGACGCTGAAGAACGTGCCCGCCATTCGGCTCGCAACTTCGTGGATCGGCATTCCCGTCACATGCGTACCGACGAGCCTCAGCTTGATCGGCTTCACAGGAACCTTGTTGATGGCGTACCGCAGCGTAACGGCCGGACCGCCACCCGCGGTAGCGCGGCCAGTCAGGATTCGGCTCGACTCTACTGCCTTGCCGTCGATCGACTGAACGTAGAAAAGCTGCGCCTTCCATGAGCCCTCGTACATCCCGTCGTCAATGATGTCTACCGTGGGACCGGTGTATCCAGGCGGAATCGGTGACTCGTAACTTGCGCACCCGACAAGGAGGGCGGCGGCCAGCACGACGAGTGGGATTTGGCGATTGAAATTCATGCGCATCATCAGTGTCCAGTCAGTGAGTTGCAGGGTCGCTGGCCGTGAAATCTCACGTTGAAGTGAGAACCCGGGTAGCGCACAGCAAGGATGCTGTGCATCACCCGGCCCTGTGCGATGAACTATCGACCTTGCCCGCATTAGTCCGCAAGCATGTCGCCGCCGCGCCACTGACCGCGCTGCCTCAGCCGCTCCTGGGCGCCGCCACCTCAATGTCGAAGTGCAGCACGTCCTCGCGCACGCCCAGCTTGCTGTAGAGCGCGATCGCCGGCTCGTCGCCCCGATCGGCCTGCACGAAGACCACGTAGATGCCGCGCGCCGCTGCAAGCGCCTTGACCGCCTCGATCAACGCCGTGGCGATGCCCTGCCGGCGGTGTGCCGCGTCGACCGCCAGATCGTAGATGTACAGCTCCGAGCGCGCCTGCTCGAACTTGGGCAGCACGTAGCCGGCCAGCCCGCCGACGACCTGCGAACCGGCCCAGGCCGCCACGGCGACGAAGGTGTCGCTCCCGAGCAGGCGCTGCAGGTAGGTGTCGTCGGGCGGGTGGGCGGTGTAGGTCGGGACGTCTTCGAACGCCTGGCCGAACATCGCGAGCATTGCGCGCATCGGCGCGATGTCGGCGGCGCCGAGGGCGCGAACCTGCAGGCTCATCGCAAGCGCCGCCTACCGCCCGAGCAAGAGCCACACCGCGCCGGCGAGCACGACGGCGAGTACCACGAGGCCCGGCGACACCCTGCTGCGGGGCACTTCGCCAGGCGACGGCCCCTCCCCGGTCTGCGGGGCCTGGGGCACCACCGCAGGGCGCGCCTCGTCGGCCATCGCCTTGGCCTGCTTCAGGCCGACGCCCTTGGTCTGGCGCAGCAGCTTGATGGCCTGGAGCAGCTTGCCCGCCGCCAGCGCGGCATGGACCTCTGACGGCAACGAGCCTGCCGGGCCCGGCTGCAGAGCCGGCGTCGGCGCAGCGTCCGGCAAGAAGCCCGCCTCGACTGCCGCCTTCGCCTGCGCCAGGCCCAGCCCCGTGCGCTCGCGCAGCAGGCGGATCGCGTCGATCTTGCGGCCGCTGGCAAGGGCGGTGCGAACGTCGTCAGGCAGTGGGTGACGCATCCGGGGCCCTCACGGTCTTTGGCATGCTTGAACTCTACAACTCGCGCGCGAGCATTGGCCCGTCAAATGTCCGATCCTGAGAAGCCTTGTCTTCACCTGCGCTCTTGATCGGCAACAAGTGGTCGAGCCCCGAGTCACCATACACGCGCACCACCTCGGCGATGACCACCTGGTAGCCGGCCAGCCACCGGCTCTGCGCGGCCTTGGCCGCGAGGTGGCTCGGGTGTTGGACCAGCCGCTGCAGGTCCGCGAGCGATTCCCAGTAGTAGACGTTCGACACCAGCCCGTTGGCCGTGTTCTCCCAACTCTCCTCGCCCAGGTAGCCGGGCAGGCCGCGTGCCATCTCGGCGATCTGCTGGTCGAGGGCGTGGAAGGCTTCGTCGAACTGCTTCTTGGCGAAGACGAAGGTGGACGAGTACATGGCAAGGTGGGTGGGGCGACGAGGGAGTCAGAGGGCCTCATTGTTCGCCAACCTGGCCAGCACTGACGGCGCCGGCTCGCTGCCTCGGCATGCCGCTATTTGCATTGGTTAGATCAGAGCGCCCGCCAGACGTAGCAACTGACCCTCTGCTCGACGCCCTGGAAGCGCCTGCTTACATCTCGCTTGTGCAGGAAAGACGTCCGCTCGAGCAGGCGCCGGGAGGCGATATTTTCCGCGGCCGTGTGTGCAATGAAACCGGGCAGCCCGAAGGCCTGGCTGACCCGGTCGCAGGCACAAGACAGCGCCTCGGCACCGTAGCCGTGGCCGCGCTGCGACTCGGCGATGGCGTAGGACACCTCGACTTCATCGTCAAGCGGGCTGAAGCCGACATGGCCGAGCAACTGCCCCGTGCCGGCGTGCTCCACGGCCAGCACGTACGGGGCGAGCCGAGGGTGGCCCGGCTCCGCGCAGCAGGCAATCAGGAACGCCATCGCGTCCTTGGCCGCCGGCAGGTCGGCATAAACATGCGACGGCAGCCACCGCCGGGTGGAGGCCTCGGCGTTGAGTAGAAGAATCGGCCCCGCGTCTTCGAGCACGAAGTGCCGCAGCACGAGGGACCGGGTCTGGATGGGCAGGGCAAGCACCAACTTTTGCTGAAGTGACTGCGGCAACGACGAAGCGCGGCGGAACCCCTTGAGATCATGCGTCGTCAGTTTCCGAACCTCACCTCGAGGGCCAGTCAGCGGAGCGCGTCTTGGCATGTTTGTTCACCTCTCTTGAGTTGGCCTCGCCGAAGCAGATGACGCCCAGGCCGTCGGCGGGAGTCGCCACAATTTTGGCGGCGTTCACCGCCGCCTCGTCGCTCGGGCCGACCAGACCTTGAGGCTGCAGTGTTTCGCTGCGTGCACGAAGTCCAGGTCCGTGCTCAACAGAATCACATCATGCCGGATGCAGAGTTGGGCGATGAGCGCATCGACCGTCCCCAACTGCACGCCTTTTTGCCGGCATGCATTCCTGAGGCCCGCCGCGGCAACGTGGTCGTCGCGTTCGGGTTGAAGCAATGCGAGTGCAGAGAATCGCTCGACGATCTGCGCGCTGGCCTTGGGGCCCGCGAAGCCTTGAAGCAGTTCCTGCAATACGAGGCCGGTGGTGACCACGACGTCTGCCCCAGCCAGCGCCTCCTTCAGCGCATCGACTTCAGGCGCTTCAACCTCGGCATCGCGCCTCAGCGCGAGCGACCAGACGCTCGTGTCGACCAGCAGCGTCACTTGCGCGAACGCTCCGCCTTGTAGTCATACGAAGAGTCCCACTCGAGCTTGCCCATCAGGTCGAGCACCTTCTTCTGCTGGCGCCGGGCAATGAACTCCTGAAGCGCCTTGGTCACGGCAGCCTTCTTCGTGCGCTCGCCACTCACCTCCAGCGCGCGGTCCAGCAGGTCGGGGTCGATTGCGAGGTTGGTGGCCATGTGCGTCTCCGTGTGTGGGAGTCTACACACACATGGCGACTCGGGCAAGGGCACGGCAAACCTCGGCGATGACGCCTTGCCGAATGGGCCTCAGGCACCGCTGCGCACCGGCTCGCTCTGGTGCAGGTCGCTCAACCGCAGCCTGATCCACCATCTGGCCACGGGGCGCTACCTGCATGAGAAGGCGCCGGTGCTGATCGTTGGGCCCAGCGGCATCGGCAAGAGCCATCTGGCGCAGGCGTTGGGCCACTGCGCGGTGCGCCGAGGGGTGGACGTGGTGTTCACCTCTTGCTCGGGCCTGACGCACAGCCTGAATGCCGCAAGGGCTACCGGGGTGCATGACCGCAAGCTGGCCACGCTGTCGCGCGTGGGGCTGCTGATCACGACTTCGGCTTGAAGCCGCTGCGTGCGCCGGCCGACGAGGATCTGCACGACCTGATCGCCGAGTGCTACGAGCAGGCCTCCACCATCGTCACCAGCAACCTGGACTTCGACGAGTGGGACCAGGCGTTCGCCACCAACCGGCTGCTGGCCTCGGCCACGCTGGACCGGCTGCGCCACAACGCCTACTGCCTGGAGCTCGACGGGCCGTCCTACCGCGATCCGAAGGTCGCTCCGGAATTCAAGAAAGGCGCGCCAAAAAGCCTTCAAAGGGGATCCGCAAACGGGTCCGAAATCTCGGCAAAATGGCCCCGTCAACAGGGTGCTTCGAGATGCCCTTGGGCGCCACGCCAAGTGGCCGGTATATGCCGACTCCGGGTGGCCGGATTACGCCGACTCCTGACAACCTTCGCCAAGGAAGGCAAGGAACTGCGCCGCAAGGCCGGTGGCGATGCCCACGCCAAGCAGTTCAAGCGCCTGCGCCGCACGGTCAAGCGTCAGCGCACGATCCTGGGCGCACTCATGCGCAATGCACAGCGCGGCCTGGAGTCGATTTCGCAGGGCGTTGCAGGGCTTGAACCCACGGCGCTTGCCGTCACGGAGCTGACGATGTGGCTGGAACGTGCCGAGCGCATCCGCACCCAGCAGCGTCACAGCAAGAACAAGCTCTACGCGCTGCACGCACCCGAGGTCGAATGCATCGGCAAGGGCAAGGCGCGCAAGCCTACGAGTTCGGCGTGAAGGTCAGCCTGGCCGTCACGCACAAGAGTGGCTTAGCTCAGAGCGCCAACGCGTAGACCGCCGCCGCCGCGCGCTCTGCGGCGCTGTGGCCTGCCAAGGCTGCGTCCCATTCCGGCCCCGTGGCGCCGATGCTCGGAGCGACGCCCTTGATCATGGTCGTCACCTCTTCGGTGGCCGCATCGACCTCGGCCACTTGCTCGCGACTTTCGAGGAAGAGCCTGGCGACTGAAGGCCCCTCGACCGCCGGCACGATGACCAGGTACCTCGTCACCTCCCGGTGTATCGGCTGCACATGGTGGGGCGGCAATTCGCGACCGAATCCTTGGCTCATGAGTTCCCTTTCTGGGTCAGTTGCGCGGGATGCGCCGGCAGTCGTCAAAGATCTGGTCGCGCTCGTCCTGGCCGGCTCGACCTTGAGGCTGCAGTGCTTCGCCGCGTGCAGCCCGCTCTGGTACAGGGTCGGGCCGTGCGGCGATTCCTTCCTGGTGTCCGACGCAACCGTCGAGCGAAACATTGATGCTGAAGGCCAAGAGTCCCACGGCGCCTACCTGCTGCGATGCTGCTGGAAGGATACCCAAGCAAAGAACAACATGAAAATCAAATCATTTGCGCCATAGATGCTAAAGAATATACCGGCAAACAAGTCTTGTGAATAAAGCTGTGCGAGGCTATTGGCTGATAGCCACTTGAACCACACGATGACATAGACGAGTTTCTCCAGCGCAAATACTGCCACCAGCCATTTGATGCTCGAGACGACAACGGCAGCACCTAGATAGGCCAGACCCCACACCATTATCATCAGAAGTCCGAAGTTCGACATCACTACCGGATCAGCACTGTTAATTGCAGTGTTCGTGAATGCACGAGAGAAAAACAGGACACCCCCAATGTTCATGAGTCCTGCGGCGATGAGTCCATTCCGTACCAGCGTTCTGTTCACGTGCATACCCTCAAATATTCGGCGGATCGGCCCCTGCAAGACGTGAAATCGAAGATGTTCTGAAAAGGTCACGCCATACTACTTTCGAGACGCGAAAAAGTGACTTAGATCTAAGGCATCCTGGTCCGTTAGCGTTGCAACGCCTCCATCTTGGGGATGGTCACGCTTCTTGGCTCGCATTCCCTTCAGTTGCTTCTCAGTGTATAGAGGATTCTGGCCCGCCAGCCTTGGATTCAACTCCTGACCGTTGTACGCAATACCATGACAGGTTTGGCAACCACGCGCTTCGGAGACCGCTTGGCCCTTTGCAATGCGCTGGGCATCCAGGCGCTCAGGAGATGCCGACGTTGGCCTCTCGGCGAACAACTTCGCGAGCTCTAGGATGACGTCGTCGGTCAACTGACTCAGTTGCGCGAACATCGGATTGGCGAGGCTCTTGTCGAGGGTTATGCCCGGCGGAAGGAACCATTCCTTTGAGTCTTGGCGCTTGTCTGTCTTGAACAATTCCATCTGAGCGACGAGATAGCTTCGCTGTTGGCCGTCCAGAACCGGTGGAGAGCCCATGCCTACGCTCGCGCGATGGCAAAAGAGGCAAGTCTCCAGTTTGTCCCGTGCCAACTCGATGGCAGTCTGAGAACGAGCCTCCTGTCCGAGGAACAGAAGTAGAACTATGAGCGGAGGAAGTCTAAGCATGATGGGATGGGCGTGATCTCCGCTGGGTTGAATTGGCGCTGAAAAGTCTTGCACCAGCGATTTTGGTATATAGTCGCCCTTCTTTCGGAGGTACTCGTACGCTCAATGGACCAAGGTGACTTGAACCAACCACTGGTGAGCATCATCGGGTTTTCCGGGCTTGGATGTGATACCTACCGCAACTGCTGTTGCCGCTCCGGTTTCAAAGTCTTCTCGACCTTGATTTACAGCATGAACCTCCCATTGCTGAAGATAGCCCGTACAGGTGAAATGCGACTTGCCCGTTGCGATTGCGCCTGTGGCTCGCTGAGTGAGCGTGACTTGTATCTCGGCTCGTTGACCCGTAGTGCACGCAATTGGTCCAGTAACGCGAAGGTGCCGACCGTTCTCGGAGACTTCAACAGCCGGATCTATCGTGTTTGACTGTATTCCTGCGCTCGCCGACGACATAAAGATCGCCGCCATCAAGCCAAGAATGTAGATTGAACCTTGGCTAAGTGATCGCCTTTCGAAGTTTGATTGAATTGACATGAGGCACGCTCCATTCACGTTACGGATGAGATCGAAGACCGGTGGGCTAGGCTTTCTGCATGGGTACTCCCGACGGTAGTGGCGTTGCAGGGCGTTTGGGCGCATAACGTGATATGGCGCGGCGGGCTCTCTTGACCATAGCCGACCACAGGCCGACTCCAGTGAGCGTTTGGCCAACTTCGACGCGTGCGATCAGGGTGGCCTACGCGCCGCATGATCGCCAGTTTGCTTGAGGCCGGTGCGCTCGCGGCCGACCCCGCATCCACAAACCTGTGGATACCGTGCGCTGCCCCCTACCCCTCCCCCACCGGCCTGAACAACTCCTCGAAATCCTCCGCATTCAACGCCGCATCGCTCGCCACCCCCGACAGCAACAAATCCGCCAGCCCGGCCTTGCGCGCCTGCAGCTCCAGCATCTTGTCTTCCACCGTGCCGCTGGCGAGCAGCTTGTAGACGAAGACGGGTTTGTCCTGGCCGATGCGGTAGGCGCGGTCGATGGCTTGTTGTTCCACGGCGGGGTTCCACCACGGGTCGTAGAGGATCACGGTGTCGGCGGCGGTCAGGTTCAGGCCCACGCCGCCGGCCTTGAGGCTGATGAGGAACAGCGGCACGTCGCCTTGCTGAAACTGCGCGACCATGCCGGCGCGGTCTTGCGTGTCGCCGGTGAGCTTGAGGTAGGGCAGCTTGAGCTTGGTGAGTTCGGGTTCGATGAGCGCCAGCATCTCGGTGAACTGGCTGAACAGCAGCACGCGTCGGCCGTCTTCCACCA
>JANOQS010000518.1:0-2662 GCA_031414975.1 Methylibium sp.
CGCGATCTCGCACAACCGCCGGTCGCCGCCGCGGGGGCCGCTGGTCTCGTTGACGTGCTTGACGCGGTCGATGTTTATTACCTCCAGTGCCATCCGGCCGCGGCGCTGGTCCGCCAGCGCCGCGGCCTGGGCCAAGGTGCCCTCGAAGCTCGACCGGTTCGGCAGCTTGGTCAGCGCGTCGCGCAACGCGTGCTGGGCCAGTTCGGAGCGGCTGCGCGACAGCGAGGCCCGCATGCGGCCGTCGATCCACGCCACCACCAGCATCACCCCCAGCAGGACCACCGATCCGACGATCGCGAGCAAGCTGAGCGAACCCGCCGGCAGGCGCCGCTCGTGCGCCGAGAAGGCTTGTTCGCCCAGGCCGGAAGCCGCCATCAGCAGGTGCCGGCTCAGGATCGCTGCCGCCGCCCAAACCAGCGCGGCCGGCAGTGCGCGAATGGCAAACCAGCGCGGCGCGCCAGTGCGCCCGCGCGCCACCCACATCAACGTGAGTGCGCTGCCCGCGCTGGCCACGAGGAGTGCGGCGCCGAGCCCGTTCAGATGCCCGCGCAGACCCGGCCGCAAACCCATGGCCGACATGGACACACATTGCACCGCCAGCATGCCGGCACCCCATGCCAGCGCCGCGGCCCAGGGCCGCCAGGGCGCCACAGCGCGGCCGCCGAGCACACCGGACAGCACCAGCCCGCCCAGGCTCACACCCACGGCAAGCGCCCAGGCCAGCAGCGCGCCGAGCGGGTGGTAGCCGACCGCAAACGGCAGCTCCGGGGTCGAGAGGCTGATGATCTGCGTGGCCCACAGGCCGGTGCCCAGTGCCAACGCGGCGCCGAGGCGCCACCTCAGCGCTTCGTGCGCTTTGACCGTGCCAACCCGCAACAGCAGCGTGAGCGTCACCAGAACGGAACAGAGGCCGACCAGCCAGGCCGGCGCCATGGCGGTGGACCAGAGGGCCGAAGCGTCAAGGGTTGGGACCATGTGCGGCTCGGACAACAACGCCGCTCGGGCGCGGAGCCCGGGCAAGCACACTTCGGGATGGAGTGTCGTCCGCGGTATATCGGCGAATGAACGGCCAGCTTGAGCCCGAACGGCTCAGACAGGAGCGCTGGTCGGTCGGCAGTGGCAAGCTGCCGAAAGCCGCCGTTCAGTGCGTGAAGCCGATGCTGCGCTGCTGGCGCACTTCAGGCTTGATGCGGTGCTCGGACTCGAGCTGCGAGAGAAACTCGTCCGGCTCGAACACCTCGCCCAGCACATCGACCTGGCGTTTCACCGAGGCGAAGTCGCCCGGTGCCAGCACCTCCAGCAGGCGCAGGCGGCGGCGCTGCTCGTCGGTCAGGCGCGTGGCGTCGCCTTCGAGCGCCTCGGCAGTGAACATGCGCTCACGCTGGTCCGGCGTGAGCGGCTTGAACTGGATCTTGAAGGTGAAGCGCCGCAGCGCCGCTTCGTCGAGCTCGCTGAACAGGTTGGTGGTGCAGATGAACACGCCGGTGAAACGCTCCATGCCCTGCAGCATCTCGTTGACTTCGCTGATCTCGTAACTGCGTTCGGCCATGCGCCGGCTGCGCAGGTAGCTGTCGGCTTCGTCGAGCAGCAGCACCGCTTCTTCAGTCTGCGCCTCGTCGAACATCTTGGCCATGTTCTGCTCGGTCTCGCCGACGTACTTGCTGACCAGGTCGCTGGCCTGGCGGATCATCAGCGGCTTGTCGAGCTCCTTGGCGATGTGCTCGGCCAGCGCCGTCTTGCCGGTGCCGGGCGGGCCGTAGAAACACAAAGTGCCGTAACCCTTGCGGCGCAGCGCCTCGACGATCTTGGGCACTTCGAAACGCGACTCGGTGTTGACCAGCCCCAGGTCGTAGTTCGTCACCACGCGCCGTGCGCCGCGCTCCTTGGTGTTGTTGCCGAGCGCCTTGTCGGCGTTACCCAGTTGGCGTTCGATCAGCCCTTCGATGTCGCTGCCGAGTTCGTTGCCGTCACCGGCCAGCCCGGCGAACTTGACCGCGGTGCGGATCTGCGCCGGCGTCAGCCCCTTGCGTTCGGCCAGCTTGGCGGCAAAACCTTCACCCACCGGCACGCCGGCCAGCGCCCGCGACACCAGCAGCTCGCGCGCGCCGGGCGGCGGGCTCTTCAGCTCAAGGTGGTACTGGAAGCGGCGCCGGAACGCCGGATCGATCTGTTCGATGCGGTTGGTGACCCAGATCACCGGCACCGGGTTGGTCTCGAGAATCTGGTTGACCCAGGCCTTGCCGCTGACGCTGCCGCTGGGCGCGCCGTCGCCGGTGTCCAGCCGCGCCATCAATTGCGCACTTTCGGTCGAGATGGGCGGGAACACGTCTTCGACTTCGTCGAACAGCAGCGCCACATTGCTGCTGGCCTTCAAGAACACCTGGCTGATCTGCAGCGAGCGGTAGCGGTCGCGGCCGCTGAGCGAGTTGCCGTCGCGGTCGGCATACTCCACCTCGTACAGCTCCAGCCCGGCGGCCTGCGCGGCCACCTTGGCCAGTTCGGTCTTGCCGGTGCCGGGCGGGCCGTACAGCAACACGTTGACACCCGGCTCCTTGCGCGCCACGGCGTTGCGTAGCAGCGAAGTCATCATGCGCTGGTCGACGCCGACGAAGTCGAAATCGCCTTCGCCGAGCTGGCTGCGCTTGGCCGGCCGCGTGAACAC
>JANOQS010000519.1:0-12341 GCA_031414975.1 Methylibium sp.
GCGCGGAACACCATGCGCCCGATGCGGCCGAAGCCGTTGATGCCAATTTTCACGGTCATGATTTCTTTCTCCTTGAACGAGTGAACACAAACACGAACTCAAATCGAGGGCACCGTGGCCGCCCCGCGCCACGATGCAGAAACCATGCCGGTCGAACCGCGTCGAAGCGCAAAAATTCCGGCCTAGGCTCTGCAGCCGAGCTGACCCTTCTTGGAACTCTCAAAATACTCCAGGCCGTTCGGGCACGCCAGTTTGCTGGCCGGCGTGGGGGTGTTGAGCTTGGCGCTGCACGAATAGGCGCCCGACTTCTTGTTGACGCTCTTGGGGTTGAGCTTCCAACCGTCCGGGCACGGCGGGCCACTCACCGCGGGCGCCGGCGCGGCCGCCACCACCACCGGCGGGGCCACCACCTTCACGACCGCGGTCTGGTTCTTGCCGCTGCACTTGAACATCGGCATCGCGGTCTTGGGCTCCACCACCACGGTGTAGGTGCCGGCTTTGGCGTAGCTGTGCTGCACGACCAGCGGCACGTCCTGGGCCTGGTTGATCTTCATGTTCTGGAACTGGCCGTCGCCGAAATTGACGCGCACGTTGCAGTTCAGCGCACCGCCGCTCACGTCGAAGTCGGCCGTCAAGGTGGCGGCTTCGCCGGGTTTGATCTGGGCCGGGCTGACCTTGGCGGCGGTCAGGGTCTGCGCCTGCGCGGCAACGGCCAGGCAACTCAAAGCGAGGGTGAGAGCGAGTTTCATGCGATGTTTCCTTCGGATTTCGGGACGGGGCCGGTTCAACCCCGCAGGGCTTCTAGCACCGTGGCTGCAAGGTTGTCAGCCGTGAATCCGAAGTGTTTGAGCAATATGCCCGCAGGGGCCGACTCGCCGTAGCTGTTTATGCCAATCACTGCGGCACAACCGTATTTCCACCAGCCGTCGGTCACGCCCATCTCGACGGCAATGCGCGGCAGCCCCGCCGGCAATACGCTGGCCTTGTAGGCCGTGCTCTGGCGGTCGAACACGCTGGTCGAAGGCATGGAGACCACACGCACCGCCACGCCCATCGATGCAAGTTGTTGTTGCGCATGCAGTGCCAATTGCACTTCCGAGCCGGTGGCGATGATCACCGCCTGCGCCTTTTTCTTCAGCCCCACCTCGCTCGGTTCGGCCAGCACATAAGCGCCCTTGGCGATGCCGTCGAGCCCGCTCTTGGGCGCATACGGCAGGTTCTGGCGCGACAGCAGCAGCGCGCTCGGCCGCGCCTTGTTCTCGATCGCGCAGGCCCAGGCGACCGTGGTCTCGGCGGTGTCGCAAGGGCGCCAGACGTCCAGGCCCGGGATCAGCCGCAGCGACGCTGCGTGTTCGATGCTCTGGTGCGTCGGCCCGTCTTCGCCCAGGCCGATGCTGTCGTGCGTGAACACGTGGATCACGCGCAGCTTCATCAGCGCGGCCATGCGCAGCGCGTTGCGGCTGTAGTCGCTGAAGGTCAGGAAGGTGCCGCCGTACGGAATCAAGCCACCGTGCAGCGCGATGCCGTTCATCACCGCCGCCATGCCGAACTCGCGCACGCCGTAGTTGATGTGGCGGCCGCCGTTCGAAGCGCCATCGGCCTCCATGCGCAGCGCCGGTGTGCTGCTGGTGTTGGTGAGGTTCGAGCCGGTCAGGTCGGCACTGCCGCCGAGCAGTTCAGGCAGAGCTTTGGTAAAGGCTTCGAGCGCGATCTGGCTGGCCTTGCGGCTGGCCACGGTCTCGGCCTTGGTGTGCGCGGCAATCGCCGCATCGACGGCGCTCTGGGCCCAGTTCGCCGGCAACTGGCCGCGCGTGCGGCGCGTGAACTCGGCGGCGAGTTCGGGGAACGCCGCCTGGTACAGCGCGAATCGGGCGTCCCACTCGGCTTCGCGCGCCGTGCCGCGGGCCTTGGCGTCCCAGCCGGTGTAGGCGTCTTCGGGGATCACGAAGGGTTCGTGCGGCCAGCCCAGCGCTTCGCGGGTCAGCTTGATCTCGTCGGCGCCGAGCGCTTCGCCGTGCGCCTTGGCGGTGCCGGCGCGGTTTGGCGAACCTTTGCCGATGGTGGTCTTGCAGCAGATCAGGGTCGGCTTGTCGGCGCCCTTGGCGCGTGCGATGGCGGCATCGACCGCATTCACGTCGTGGCCGTCCACCCCCGCGATCACATTCCAGCCGTAGGCCTCGAAGCGTTTGGGCGTGTCGTCGACGAACCAGGGGCCGACCTTGCCGTCGATCGAGATGCCGTTGTCGTCGTACAGCGCGATCAGCTTGTTCAGCCGCCACGCGCCGGCCAGCGCGCAGGCCTCGTGGCTGATGCCTTCCATCAGGCAACCGTCGCCGAGGAAGACGTAGGTGTGGTGGTCCACCACCACATGCCGCGTGTTCCCATCCGTGCGGTTGAATTCCTTGGCCAGCAGCTTCTCGGCCAGCGCCATGCCGACCGCGTTGCTGATGCCCTGGCCGAGCGGGCCGGTCGTGGTTTCGACCCCCGGCGTCAGGCCATGTTCGGGGTGGCCCGGCGTCTTGCTGTGCAACTGGCGAAAGTTGCGCAGCTCGCTCACGGCCAGGTCATAGCCGGTCAGGTGCAGCAGCGCGTATAGCAGCATCGAGCCGTGGCCGTTGGACAGCACGAAGCGGTCGCGGTCGGCCCACAACGGGTTGGCCGGGTTGTGGCGCAGGTGGCGGCCCCACAGCGCGACCGCGATCTCGGCCATGCCCATCGGCGCGCCGGGGTGGCCCGAGTTGGCTTGTTGCACGGCGTCCATCGCCAGCGCACGAATGGCATTCGCCATCAACGCGGTCTGGCCCGGTTGGGCAAGGGAAGTGGGGGCGGTGGCGGACATGCGGGTCCCGGTGGCGTTGGGGAGGCGGAGAGGCGGGGCGGCGGAGAGGCGCATTTTAGGGGCCGATTGCAGGCCGACGGCGCCACGGTGCGCCCGGATAATCAGCGTGATCATGCAAGGCCTGCACCTCACCGCCGACCTGCACGGCTGCCCCATCGACCGCCCGTTGCTGACCGATACCGGCGCGCTGCGCACGCTGTGCCTGGCGGCCGTGCGCGCCGCGGGGCTGGCGCCGGTGGGCGAGCTGTTCCACCGGTTTGCCGCTGTGCCCGGCGCCGAGGCGAGCGCTCCGGTGGGCATCACCGGGGTGGTGCTGCTGGCCGAGTCGCATCTGGCCGTGCACACCTGGCCGGAGATGGCGGCGGTGACGCTTGATGTCTATGTATGCAACCTCGGCACCGACAACTCGGCCCGCGCCCACACGCTGATGGATCGTTTGATCGCGGCCTTCGAGCCGGTGCAGGTGCAGCGCCATGCGTTGCGGCGCGGCCTGGCGCCGAGTTCGGCATGAAGGCCATCCTGCTGGCAGCCGGCCGCGGCGAACGCATGCGGCCGCTGACCGACGTTTGCCCCAAACCGTTGTTGAAAGTGCGCGCCAAGGCGCTGATCGAATGGCACCTCGAAGCGCTGGCGCGCGGCGGGGTGCGGCAGGTGGTGATCAACACCGCGTGGCTGGAAGAGCAGATCGTCGCGGCGCTCGGCGACGGTACGCGCTTCGGCTTGCGGATCGCGTATTCGATGGAAGGCCGCGATCACGGCGGCGCGCTGGAGACTGCCGGTGGGCTGAAGAAGGCGCTGCCGCTGTTGAAGGGCGGGGGCGATGCCGACACGTGCTTCTGGTACGTCGCGGCCGACGTGTTCGCGCCGCAGTTCGAGTTCGAGCCGCGCGCTGTCGAAGCCTTCCGGCGCAGCCACGAACTCGCCCGCCTGTGGCTGGTGCCGAACCCGCCGCAGCACCCGCTGGGCGACTTCGGCATGGCCGCTGGGCGGGTGGTGCCCGGTGCCGAGGGCGAGCGCTTCACGTGGAGCGGCATTGGCTTGTTCCGCCCCGCCTTTGTCGGCGAACTGATGGGTGCCGTGGCGCCCGGCACGAAGGCCCGGCTGAGGCCTTATCTCGACGCAGCGATGGCCCAGGGCCGGCTCGGCGCCACGCCGTATCCTGGCCCGTGGGCCGACGTCGGCACGCCCGAGCGGCTGGCCGCACTTCAGGCCGGCTGAGCGAGCGGGCAGTGCCGTCACGCCGCGGGCGCTTCGCCCGGGTGCGGACAATGGTTGACCTCGAGCGACACGTGCACCAGTTGATCGTGCTGAGCCAGACGCGCGCGGTATTCGGCCGGTGCCAGCGGCGCGTCGGCCACCACGCAGGCGATTGCCGCAAATTGGTCGCGCCCGACTCTCCAGACGTGCAGGTCGGCGACCTTGGCGTCGCCGTCGGATTCGAGCGCGGCGCGGATGGCCTGCGTCAGCGGGTGGTCCATCTCGCGGTCCAGCAGCACGGTGGCCGACTCGCGCATCAGCCCGACCGACCACACGCCGATCAACGCCGCGCCGAGCACGCCCACCAGCGGGTCGAGCCACCACCAGCCCAGCCACAGCGCCGCGGCCAGTGCGGCGATGGCCAGCACCGAGGTCAAGGCGTCGGCCAGCACATGAGCGTAAGCGGCGCTCAGGTTCAGGTCCTTGCCCGGAGCGTGCGAATGGCCGTGCGAATGCGCATGGCCGTGTTCATGCGCATGCGCATGCCCCTGCCCCTGCCCGCCGTGAGAGTCGGCCGCCGGCTCGCCGGGCTGCGCGCCATGCAGCATCCACGCCGAGATCAGGTTCACCACCAGGCCGATCACCGCGACCACCAGCGCCGTCTGCGCCGACAAGGGCTCGGCCTTCCACAAGCGCAAACCCGACTCGAACAAGATGCCCACCGCCACCAGCGTCAGCACCAGCGCACTCGCAAAACTGCCCAGCACCTCGATCTTCCAGGTGCCGAACGCGTATCGCGTGTCCGAAGCGTGGCGTCGCGCCAGCCCGTAGGCCACCGCCGCCACCCCCAGCGCCAGTGCGTGCGTGCCCATGTGCCAGCCGTCGGCCAGCAGCGCCATCGAGCCGGTCCACCAGCCGGACCCAATTTCAACCACCATCGTCACCAGGGTCAGCGCCAGCACCCAGCGCGTGCGGGCCTCACCGGCGCGGTTGCCGGCGTCGAACTGGTGGCTGTGGCGCCAGGCGCTCAGGTCGTGCGCGTGTGTCGTCATCGGGACCCCTTCCCCCGGCAAACCCGGCCGCGGCCGAAGCATGTTAGCGAGAACCCTGCGACCGCCTGGCGCCCGGCTTGTGCCATCCACGCAAATATGCGGCTTGTTGATGCCCAGGCCCTTTCCTTCGCGTCACGCCTTGGCTATCGTGCGAGTCGTGAAAGCCATCAGTCTTCTGTTGACCCTGCCCTTCATGTTGGGCCTGGCCCTGGGCATGCACTGGTTCGTGTCGCGCACGGCCAAGGCGGTGGCCTGGGCCGCCTCGCCGCTGGCCACCGGCGAGGCCGAGGCCTATCGCTACGAGCGCCGCACTTACCAAACCGCGCACCCTGAAATGTTGGAGGTCATTGCGCTCGCGCTGTGCGCCGGCGTGCTGTTCTGGTGTGCGCTGCAGTGGGGCGGAGGCTGGTTGTGGACCGGCGGCCTGCTGCTGGTGGGCGCGGCGGTGGCGCTCGACCTGTGGGTCTGGGAACGCGTTTCGGCCAGCGCCAACTTCCTGTGGGCCCAGCGCGGGTTGCGCGGCGAGGTGAAGCAGGTGGCGATCGAGAACATCCGCGAACTGTCGGTCGAAGAAGACGACGACGCGGGCGGCTTCACGTTCCGCCACGGCCGCCACAACCGCCTGGTCCGGCTCGATGTGCGCTTGGCCGAGAACGAACCCGTGGACCTGCCCTGGACCGACGCCTATACCGGCCTCGACGATGTGGAAGCCATGGCCAACCACCTGCGCGCGCGCCAGCTGATCCGGGGTGAAGGGCAGTCGCTGAAGCAGGCCGAAGACAAGGCGAGCGCCGCCGCACGCGCCGCCGCCGCACAGGCGCCCAGCCGCGACGCCGAGATGGTGCGCGAACTCAAGCGCCTGCGGCAAGGCGCTCTTGCGCCCGACCTGCCCAAGGCCGCCCCGAGGAACAAATAGGGGCTCGATGAACGTCGCAAGGGAACGATCCGTCCACACCGAGCGCCGCATGCGATTGGCGCGAAGCATTGCCGATGCCGGCGGCGGCGTGGCGGTCGTGCCCACCGCCCCCGAGCGTCAGCGCAACAGCGACAGCGACCACCCGTACCGGCACGACAGCCACTTCCACTACCTGACCGGCTTCGACGAACCGCAGGCCTGGCTGCTGCTCGGCGCGAACGGCCACAGCACGCTGTTGTGCCGCGAACGCCACCCCGAGCGCGAGATCTGGGACGGCCGGCGCCTCGGCCCCGAAGCCGCGCCCGCGGTGCTCGGTGTCGATGTTGCGTTCGACGTGGAGCAGCTCGACAGAACGGCCATCGAGCGCCTTGCCAACCAGCCCGCCGTGTGGTTCCCGTTCGGCGTGCACCCCGACCTGCAAGCGCAGGTGGACCGCTGGCTCGCTGCGCTGCGCCAACGCGAGCGCAGCGGCGTGGGCTGCCCGCAGACCCAGCGCGACCTCGGCCCCCTGCTCGCCGAGATGCGCCTGCTGAAAGACAGCACCGAAATTTCGCTGATGCGCCGCGCCGCGCAGATCTCGGCCGGCGCGCACGCGCGCGCCATGCGCTATTGCGCCGAGCGCTTTCGCGCCGACCCGCAGGCCGCGGTGCGCGAATACGAGATCGAAGCGGAACTGCTGCACGAGTTCCGCCGCCATGGCACGCAGGGGCCGGCCTACACCTCCATCGTGGCGGCCGGCGCCAACGCCTGCGTGCTGCACTACGCCGCCGGCAGCACCGAGCTGCGTGCCGGCGAGCTGTGCCTGATCGACGCCGGCTGCGAGCTCGACGGCTACGCCAGCGACGTGTCGCGCACCTTCCCGGCCGCTGGCCGCTTCACGCCGGCGCAGCGCGAGCTCTACGCCATCGTGCAGGCCGCGCAAGAAGCCGCCATCAGCGCCACCCGCCCCGGCGCGCGCCGGCTCGACGCGCACGACGCTGCGGTGCGCGTGCTCGCGCAGGGCATGCTCGACACCGGGCTGCTCGACCGCAATGTGGTGGGCGATGTCGATGCCGTCATCCACTCGGCCGCCTACCGGCGCTTCTACATGCACGGCACCGGCCACTGGCTCGGCCGCGACGTGCACGACGTGGGCGACTACCTCTCGGCCGACGAAGCCCCGCTCGACCAGCCCGATGGCCTGGGCGGCAGGGTGGTCAAGAAGCCCTCGCGCCGGCTCCAGCCCGGCATGGTGGTGACGATCGAGCCGGGCCTGTACGTGCGGCCTGCCGCCGATGTGCCGGAGCGCTTCCGGGACCTCGGCATCCGCATCGAAGACGACGCGGTGATCACCGCCACCGGCTGCGAGCTCATCAGCCGCGGGGTGCCGACGGATGCGAGCGAGATCGAGCGGTTGATGCAGGCGTGACCCGGTCGCCGCGCAGCACGCGCCAAGCCGCGGCGTGGCCGTGGAAGAAGGCCTCTTCGAATACCGAATAAGCCGCCAGATCGCTGTGCGCAAAGTGCACGCGGCCAGCCCCGCGGGCCAGTTCGGCCAGCGCTGCGCTGCTGCGCACGCCCGGCAGCGGCACGCTCATCGCATGGCCATAGCGCATCAGGTCCACCTGTTTGACCTTGCCCGGCAGATCGGGGTGCGCGGGCGCCAGGTTCAGCAGCACCGCCTGCGCCCAGGCCGACCACGGTTCGCTCAGCAGGCGCGCTCGCTGCGCCGGCCCTTGTTCGGGCGAGTCGCCGCCGAGCGCCCAGTACGCCGTCAGCACGGTCGGGCCGGGATGGGGGCGGGTGCTCTGGTGCATGGCATCGACATAACCGAGCGCAAAGCGGGCCGGTGGCGCGCCGCGCTGCGGCTCGCGGTCGGGTGCATGGCCGGGTGAATACAGCACGTTGTCCCAGGCCGGCGCAGCGCCGCCTCCATCGACCAGCGGCTGCTCCAGCAACAGGTTGGCCACCAGCCAGGGCGCGTGGCGCATCAGCGCTGCGGCCTCGGTCAGCGCCGCGGGCGGCACCGCCAGCAGCCGCAGCGCGATGAAGAGCGGAACGGCGAGCACGACTTGCGGCGCGCTCCAGCGCTCGGCGCGTTGTTCGGCGGCGTTCCACAGATCGACGCTGACCGCGTGGCGCTCTTCGCTCACGCGCAGCACCACGCTGCCGGTGTGCAGCCGGTGCTGGAGTGGCGCGGCCAGGCGCCGGGTCAGCCAGGCATTGCCTTCGGGCCAGGCGAGCACGCCGTCTTGCCCATCGCGATCGGCGGGTGCGTCGTCGCCAGGCGCGTGAAAACCGTGCCGACTGGCGAAGTAGTGCAGCCCGGCCCAGGCCGACACCTGCGCCGCGCCGGCACCGAAATCGTCGCGGCAACAGTAGTCCAGGTACCAGCGCAGCGCCGGGGCGCGCAGGCCCTGATCGTCGAGCCAGTGCGCAAAGGTCTGCGCATCCAGCGCGGCCAGCGGCGCGCTCCACGGCGAACGTGCCGTCGGCAGGCTGAACGCACCGCCCTGGCCGGCTTGCGCCACCGCGGCGCTGAACCGGCGGTACTGCGCCAGGGTGTCGGCGCGCTGCGCGAGCGGCAATGCTTCCACCGGCGGCAGCAAGCCTTCGTGCCATTGGCCGGCGATGAACAGGCGCTCCTGCGGGCTGTGGCACAGGTGGCGCTCGTCGTAGACCGGCTGGCCCGCTTGCGTGCTGCGCAGGCCGAGTTCTTCGAGCAGGGCAATCACTTCTTCGTCGCGCTCGCCCGGCAGCGGCAGGTAGTGCGCGCCCAGGGGGCAAGCCATGCCGCCCATCGAGTGGCCGCGGCTGTTGCCGCCGGCGCTGTCTTCCAGGTCGAACACCTGCAGATCGTCGATGCCGGCCTGCCGCAAGGCGCGCGCCGCGGCGAGACCGGCGATGCCGGCACCGACGATCAGCACGCCGGCGCGGCCCTGCAGCGCCGGCTCGGGCAGGCGGCCGGACTTGGCCTCGCGCAGGCGGTGGCCACGTTCGTGCTGCGTGCCGACCCAGCCGCCGCCATAGCCGCCGATGTAACGCGGTGCGTCGTTGCGCGAGCAGGCGGCGGCCCACGGCACGCCGGCCGCGGCGGCCAGCAGCGTGCGGCGGCTCAGCGCCATGACGACGGCGTGAAAGTCATTCGTGCACCTTGCCCCACTCGGCCTCGTAAGTCTGGACCAGCACCTGGTTGGACAGGCGGTTGACCTCGGCCGGCACGCGCGCCATGTCGTGCGGAAACTGGAACAGCGCGGGCATCCCGTCGATGCTCAGGAAGCGCAGGCCCGGCGGCAGTTCGGCCGGTATGCGGTGCGGCCGCCGGCCCGCCAGCACGAAGCCCCATTCGCCGAAGCTCGGCACGTGCGCGTGGTAGGGCGTGACAGTCAGGCCGACCGACTCGATCGTCGTCACCACGGTCCAGAAACTCTTGCGGGCGATCAGCGGCGAGGTGGTCTGCACCGCGGCGTAACCGCCCGCGCTCAGATGCTGGTCCAGCAGCTTGTAGAAGCTCGACGTGTACAGCTTGCCGATCGAGAAGTTGGTGGGGTCGGGGAAGTCGACCACGATCACGTCGAAGCTGGCGGTGTTCTGTTCGAGCCACGCAAACGCGTCGGTGTTGACGATGCGCAGCTTCGGCGACAGCAAGGCGTCGGCGTTGAGCCGGCGCAGCAGCGGCTGGCTCGAGAACAGCCGCGTCATGTGCGGGTCCAGTTCGACCAGCGTGACCTCTTCGACGGCCGGGTGCTTGAGCACCTCGCGCACCGCCATGCCGTCGCCGCCGCCCAGCACCAGCACGCGTCTCGGTGCCCCGTGCGCCGCCATCGCCGGGTGCACCAGCGCCTCGTGGTAACGGTACTCGTCGCGCGAGTGGAACTGCAGGTTGCCGTTCAGGAACAACCGCACGCCGGCCATGCCGGAGGTGACGACGACGCGCTGGTAGGGGCTGGTTTCGCTGTAGACCACGTTGTCGACGTAGAAGCGGTCTTCGGCCCAGGTGGTGATGCGGTCGGCAAAGGCGAACGCGACCAGCAGCGCCGCCACCGTCAGCGCGCACGCCGCGGCATGCGCGCCAACGCGGCGCAACTGGCCGCGAAACAGCAGCAGCGCCCAGACCGCGACGGCCGCGTTGAGCAAGCCGAAGAACACGCCTGTGCGGATCAGCCCGAGCTGCGGCACCAGCAGCAGTGGGAAGGCCACCGACACGAGCAGCGCGCCGAGGTAGTCGAACGTCAGCACCTGCGAGACCAGGTTCTTCAGCGCGTAGCGCTCGCGGAACTGGTCTTTCAGGATGCGCATGACGAGCGGAATCTCCAGCCCCACGAGGGTGCCCACCAGAAACACCAGCGCATACAGCGCAAAGCGGAACGAACCCGGTGCGACCGAATGCAGCGCGAACAGCGCCGCCGGCATCAAGCCGCCGACCAGCCCGACCAGCAGCTCGATGCGCAGGAAGTGCGCGATCAACTGGCGCTCGAAGAAGCGCGACAGGTACGAGCCCACCCCCATCGCGAACAAGTAAGCGCCAATGATGGTGGAGAACTGCAGCACCGAGTCGCCCAGCAGGTAACTCGCCAGCGCACCGGCGGCCAATTCGTAGAGCAGCCCGCAGGCGGCAACGACGAAGACCGACGCGAGCAGTGCGACTTCGGCGGGGCTGGCGCGCGGGGTCGGAGTCGGCGCGCCGTCAGAGGTGGCCGCCATGTCTGACCGGCTCAATCGATGAGCGGGTTGCGCACCGTCAGGCTCGGGAAGCGGTTGAAGTCACGGTCGGCCGACCACAGTTCGCGCACGCCGTTGTCGAGGCAGATGGCGGCGATGCGTGCGTCGTGGACCATGCCGCCGCGCACGCCAGCCATGGCAATCAAGGAGCGAAACGTGGGCCAATGCCCGGCGGACTCGTTCAGCAAGACGATCGATGGCGACTCAAGCCAAGCGTCTATCTGCATCGTGGCGCCGGCAATCGGCGTTGGCGTCTTGTAGACGCGCGGGTTGGTCACCACCGAGCAGAACTCGTGCACGCACGGCCAGGGGATTGCCCATGGCAACCGCGACTCCGCGAGCGAGGCGATGCAGCGTCTGGCCGCTTCGTGGAATGGAACTTCGGCACGGTGCGCATACACCAGCAGGTTCGTGTCGACCGCGATCACCCGCCTCGATCCTCATAGCTCATGAGAATGATCTCGTGCATCGACAAATGCGCGACTTCGGGCCGGAGGCCGTTGCCCTTGAAACTGCCAACCCGCAGCTTGAACGGCTTGCCCTTGGCGCTGCGCTCGGCCACCACCTTGCGCAGGCCCTGCTCGACGAGCGAGCGCAAGGTCTCTCCGTCACGTGCGGCGATTCTGCGCGCCTGGTCGAGCAAAGGGTCGGCAATCTCCAGCGTCGTCTTCATCGAGGCCTCCGATATGGGTGCCCATATCGTAACACCAAGTCACCCATATCACCCATGCACCGCCGCCGACACGATCAGCCCGATCGCGATGCACATCGACCCCACCACGATCGCCAGCGCAACATTCTTCTTCTCGATGATCTCGGCCCACAGGTCGTAGGGGGTGAGCTTGTCAACGATGACGAAGCAGATCCAGAACACCGCCACGCCGAGCAGCGCGTACAGCATGGAGCCGAAGAAGACAGCCGGCTTGAGCCAATCGAGTCCCATCATGAGAACCTCCTGCAGTGTGATGTGAATGGTAGGCGGTTCACTTGTGCCCGCCGCCGGTCGAGAAGCCGCCGAAGGAGCCGCCGCTGGTGCGGCTGCGGTTGCTGTTGAGGCAGTTGCGGTACTCCTGCGAAGCGTCGCCGTAGGTGGCGCGCAGGCTGTCGCAGTTGTCGCTGCCGCCGTCGCAGCGCACGATGGCCAACAGCATCATCACGAGCAACAACACGACCACGACCTTGACGAAGGTCGCCGCCGGCCGGTTCGACGTGGGCAGCGCGTCGCGTTGCAGCGCCGCGCTCTTGTCGGGTGCGAGCTTGAAGGCCTTGACCACCGCGTCGGCCGACAAGGTTTCGCCGGCCGACCAGACCACCTCGGCCGAATCGCCCGAGCCGGTCTGCTCGCGGTTCAGCCTTGTATTGGCCAGGCCGCCGCTGCCGACGTAGTCGGTGTTGTAGGTGGTCTGGTCGCGCTCCAGGCGCCAGTAGAACTCGCCCAGCACGTAGACCACCCGGCCGACGTAGTTGTAGAGCTTGCGGAACGGCACGCCCTGGTAGCGCACCGTGTCGCCTGCGCCCTGCGGCACGCCGGTGATCGGCGCGGTCCAGCTCCAGCCGTCGTTCGCATCGACGAGGAAGGCGAAGCCCTCGCTGCGGTGGTACAGCAGGTACTCGCGCCAGAACTCCTGTTCGTCGT
>JANOQS010000520.1:0-6697 GCA_031414975.1 Methylibium sp.
GTCTGTCATCGGGGTCTCCAACTCAGGTCTTGGGCAGCCGGGCTACGTCGGCCTCGGCGTACAGCACACCGTCCTTGGCCATCGCATCGATCTCCGCTGCCGAGTAGCCCAACCCGGCCGCGATCTCGCGGTTGTGCTGGCCCAGCAGCGGCGCCACGCTGCGCGGTGAGGTGTCGCAATCTGAAAAGCGGAACGGCAGGTTGGGAAGCTTGATCTTGCCCAGCAGCGGGTGCTCCTGCTCGACCACCATGCCACGCGCCAGGGTCTGCGGGTCGGTCAGCACTTCGTCGATGGTCTGCACCTTGGCGGCAGGCACGCCGGCCGCGTCGAGCGCGGCGCAGCAGGCCTTGACGGAGGCTTGCGCCGAGGTCCACGCGCGCACCTTGGCGAGGATCTCGACACGGTGCGCGTTGCGGCCGGCCGAATCGTGAAAGCGCGCGTCGGCGGCATAGGCCTCGCCGCCGATCAGCTTCGCAAAGCGCTTCCACGAATCGTCGGCCTGCGCTGCGATCACCAGGTAACCGTCGCGCGCCGGGAACACGCCGTAGACCGTGCTCTGCGGCAGGTCGTGGCCGGTCTGCACCGGCAGCTCCTTCTCCCCGCTCATCGTGTAGACCTGCGCGGCAAAGTCGTGCATCGAGATCATGCAGTCGTACAGCGCGATGTCGATGTGCTGGCCGCGGCCGCTGGCCACGCGCCCGAACAGCGCCGCGCAGACGGCCGCCACGCCGTGCATGCCGGCGTACATGTCGGCGATCGGCATGCGGAACAGCGGCGGCGCTTCGCCCGGCACGCCGATCAACGACATCGCACCGCTCTTGGCCTCGGCGATCAGCCCGAAGCCGGCCCGTTCGGCGTCGGGCCCGGTGTGGCCGTAGGCGGAGACCGAGCAGTACACCAGCTTCGGGTTGCGCGCGGACAGTTCCTCGTAGCCCAGGCCCAGCTTGTCCAATGCGCCGGGGCGGTAGTTCTCGACGAACACGTCGGCGCTGTCGGTCAGCTTGTGCAGCATCTCCAGCCCGCGCGGGTCTTTCAGGTTGATGCACAGACCCTGCTTGCCCATGTTCTGCTGCATGAAGTAGCCGCTCTGCCCATCCACCATGAACGGGCTCGCGCGGCCGGCGTCGCCCTGGCTCGGGCGCTCGACCTTGATCACCTCGGCGCCCATCGCCGCCAGGCAGCGCGACATGTGCGGGCCGGCCAGGTAGTGGCTGTAGTCGATGACGCGGATGCCGGCGAGCGGCAGGGGTTGGCGGTTCATGCCGGTCTCCTCGGGATCATCAAACGGTGCTCGCCCTTCTGCACCACCTCGCCGCGCTGGTTGATCAGCTCCGACGGCAGCACCACGATGCCCCAGCCGGGCTTGCTCTTCGACTCGCGCAGGCTGCCGACGCTGAACTTGACGTGCAGCACATCATTCACCCTGATCGGGCCGGCGAAGTCCCAGGTCCAGCCGAGCGACATGCCGGGCAGGAAGCGGTAGTCGCTCTGCGTCTTCAGCCCGTCGGCGATCGACAAGCCGAACAGGCCATGCGCGACGATCGAACCGAAGTGGCTCTTGTTCGCGTAGTCCTCGTCCACGTGCACCGGCGTGTGGTCGCCGGTCAGGTCGGCATACGCCAGGATGCGTTCCTTGGTGACGGTGTAGGTGGGGCTGGTGCAGGTGTCACCGAGTTGGGCGTCGTCCCAATACTTCTCGGGGCTCATGACGGCGCTCTCGCATTCACGGCCAGCGCTTGCGCCACCGCACCCGGGCTGGCCTGGATCAGCTCGACCGCCAGGCCGTCGGGCAGGCGCAACCAGTTGCGGCCTTGCGGCATCTCGCTCACGCCGAAGGCTTGCGCGGCGGCCAATGCGGCCTCGAGGTCTTCGCACATCACGCCCAGGTGGCCGAGGCGCCCTTCGGGTTCGGCGAAGTCGGGCTTGGCGATGAACTGCATGCCGCCGAGCGTCCAGTACTGCACCGGGTTGTCGACCGTGCCTTCCACGTCGCGCATCGTCATGCCCAACACGTCGTGGAAGAACTTGATGTGCCAGTGGATGTCCTTCACCCAGATGGCAACGTGCTCGACGTAGGCCTTGGTGCTCATGATGAAACTTTCGGAGAGTTGTAGATGAGGGCCTTCTCGATGCCCTTGATGCAGCCGACCAGCGCCGCGTTCACGGGTGTCGGCACGCCGTGCTTGGCACCCCAGCGGACGACCGCGCCGTTGATGAAATCGACCTCGGTGGCCGAGCCCTTTTCCAGGCTCTGCAGCATCGACGCCTTGAATTCGGGCGGCAGCCCCTCGGCGGCGCGCAACCAGGCCTGCTCGGGCGCGGTGAAGCTCAGGCGCACACCGGCGGCCTTCGCCACCGCCATCGCTTCGGCCACCGCGGCCAGCGCGGTGGCCTTGACCTCCGGCACCTCGTACAGGCCGCCATAAGGCAGGCCGGTGATGCCGCTCAACGCGCCGGTGGCCACGTTGACGAGCAGCTTGTCCCACATCGTGCCGACGATGTTGTCGCTGACCGTGGTGGCCAGCCCCGCACGGTTGAACTCGGCGGCTGTTGCCCGCACCCGATCGCTGAGCGAACCGTCGAGCTCACCGATGTAGGTGTGTTTGCCCTCGGTGCCGGAAATGATCCGGCCCGGCCCCAGCAGCACGCCGCCGACATAGGTCTTGCCGGCCAACACGCGCTGGCGGCCGACCGCCTCGGCCAGGATGTCTTCATGCCCCAAGCCGTTCTGCAGAGACAGCACCAGGGTGTGCTCGCCGATGATCGGCGCCGCGCCGGCAATCGCGTCGCGGGTGTGGAAGGACTTCACCAGCACGATCACCAGGTCGGCCGCGCCGATGCCGTCGCACCGCGTCGCGGCCTGCACCGGCACGCTGCGTTCGCCGTGCGGTGATACGAGGATCAAGCCCGAGCGCTTCATCGCGTCGACATGCGCCACGCCGCGGTTGATCAGCCACACGTCGGCACCGGCTTCGGCCAGCGCTGCGCCGATCGCGCAGCCGAGCGCACCGGCTCCGAGCACACAGATCTTCAAGGGAAAGTCCTCACTCCACGCCGCGCCGATGGCGGCAACGGTGGCAACAATAGGCAGCCGCGCACTTGTTGTCCATGCAATGGATCGAATATGGCGCATTGGGGAATGCAATGAAGCAAGACACGAAAGAGCGCCCGACGGCCCGCGCCCTCGACCAGCCGGCCGTCGATGCCAGCCTGCTGGACATCAAACTGCTGCGCCTGTTCGACCTGCTCCACAGCACCGGCAGCGTCACGCGTGCCGCCGAACAACTGGGCCAGAGCCAGCCCACCGTCAGCATCTGGCTCGCGAAGCTGCGCGACACGCTGCACGACCCGCTGTTTGTGCGCACCCCCGCCGGCATGCAGCCGACGCCGCGCGCCGACGCCTTGATCGTCACCGCCCGCGAGGCGCTCGATTCATTGCGCCGGCTGGCCGAGTGGCAGCCCGATTTCGCGCCGGCCGAGTCGCAGCGGGCGTTCCGCATCTGCATGACCGACGCCAGCCACGTGACCTTGCTGCCGCAACTCCTGGCTCACGTGCGCGCGGTCGCGCCGCAGGTGCGGCTGGTGGCCGCACGCATCGACACCGACACCGCGCGCGCCTTGCAGGCCGGCGAGGCCGATCTGGCGCTCGGGCTGATCCCCGACCTGGAATCGGGCTTCTACCAGCAGGCGCTGTTCGAGCAGGACTGGGTCTGCCTGGCCAACCCGCGCCACCCGCGCATCGGCAAATCGCTGAGCCTGAAGGCCTACAAGGACGAGGCGCACATCGGCATCGTCTACGGCACCGGCCACCGCCTGCTGGACGCGGCGCTGAAGAACGAGCAGGTCGAGCGCCGCATCCTGCTGGAGCTGCCGGGCTTCCTGGGCCTGCAGGCAATCGTCTCGACGACCGACCTGATCGCCACCCTGCCGCGCCAGATCGGCGAGACCCTGGCGCGCTTCGGCGGGCTGGCCGTGTTTGCGTGCCCGGTGCCGATCCCGCCCTTCACCGTCAAGCAGCATTGGCACGCGCGCTACCACCACGACGCCGCCAACCGCTGGCTGCGCGGCGTGTGCGCCGGGCTGTTCATGCAGCAGGGCGCACGCGGTCGCGCCAAACGTTGAGACGAGAGGGCCACGATGAACACTTCGACCACTCCCCCACTCCCGCTGATCGACTGCCATGTGCACGTGTTCGATCCGGTGCGCTACCCCTATGCGCCCGACGCCTGCTACCTGCCGATCGGTGCCGACCGACGCCCGCGACCGCCGCGCGATCGGCTGGGACACTCCGCAGCGGCTGTTCGGCTTCGGCGGCTGAGTCACCCGCTGTCGGACTGCCCGCGCTCGTCGGCCGGCAGGTGACGCGCCAGGTCCATCGCGTCATGCAGCAGACGAAGCACGTCGATCACGCTGGCGCCTCGTTCTGACCCGATGCGGAACAACACGAAGTGGCGCCCCTTGCGACCCCGACGCGCGACATGCAGCGTGAACAACCCCTTCGCGATGTCATTGCGCGATCGGACACCGGCGACCTTTGGCCCTGCGGCCAGCGACATGAGTGCAGTCGAAAGCGTCTCGGCATAGGCGTGTGCCTGGGCCTGGCCGAACTGCGTCGCCGTCCAGCGAAGAATGTCCTGATAGTCGGCCTGTGCCGTGGCGGCCAGCCGAACGGCCCAGGCCGCCTTCTCCGCAGTCATCCTGCGGCAGCGGTCTTGCCAGGCATTGCCTCGTCGGCAAGTTCGGCCAGGTGGCGACCGAGATCCTGCGCCGAATCGAAGCTTCGATACCTGCCGGCCTCGATGTCCGCGACGCCGACTTTGGCGGCATCGCGCAGTGCCTTCAGTCGGGCCTTGTCCTCCGCGTCGCGCGCTTCGACCAGCCGCAGGCCATCCCGCAGAACCTCGCTGGCGTTCTGGTAGCGGCCCGAGGCCACCAGCCGTTCGACCATCTCGGCCTGGTGATCCGTGAGGACGACGTTGCGAGTCGGCATGAGGGCTCCCGGAGAAGAAGGCAACGATTGGCATTTTATGCCAGCACTGGATGCCGCTGCGTGCTGTGGTGAAGCCCACAGCTTCTGCATTGCGCCAGGCAATGCCGTGTATTGCAGCCATTGCATGGACAGCACCCGGGCGCGGACCTACCGTGCGAAGCCTCGGCACGCCGCCATCAAAACAGGAGACTTCGCATGCAACACCTCGTCCGCCAAACCGTTGCCGCATGGGCGCTGGCCGGCGCTTCGGCCGCCACCTTCGCGCAACCCGTGCCGATCGTCGGCATCGTCGAACTGTCGGGCTCGGGCGCCACCGCCGGCACCAACTTCGACAACGGCGTGAAGCTCGCGGTGAAAGAGATCAACGCCGCCGGCGGCATCGTCGGCCGCAAGATCGACTACGCGTCGTGGGACACGCAGACCCAGCCCGGCGTGGCCAAGGCGCTGGCCGCCAAGGCGGTCGACCAGGGCGCGCCGCTGGTGATGGGGCCGGTGTTTTCGGGCTCGATCCTGGTCAGCATGAACGAGACCAAGCGCGCCGAGATCCCGAACATCATCGGCGGCGAGGCTGCGGCGATCACGCAGCAGGGCAACCCGTACGTGTTCCGCTGCTCGTTCACGCAGGCCGCGGCCATGCCCAAGGTGGCGCGCTACATCAAGGACTCGCTGAAGGCCAAGTCGGTCGCGGTGATGTACGTCAACAACGACTTCGGCAAGGGCGGGCGCGACATGATCGTCAAGTCGCTCGAAGCCTCGGGCATCAAGGTGGCGGCCGACATTTCCACCGAGCCGGGGCAGGTCGACTTCTCGGCCGCGGTGCTCAAGAGCAAACAATCGCAGGCCGACGTGCTGTTCGTCTACACCAACGAAGAAGAGTCGGCACGTGCGCTGAAGGAGTTGCGCAAGCAGGGCTACGACAAGCCGATCGTCGGCGAGTCGACCCTGGCCAACGACAAGGTGATCGAACTGGCCGGCGAAGCCGCCAACGGCGTGATCGCGCACGTGGGGCTGACGGCCGACGCGCCCAACCCGACGGTGCAGGCGTTTGCGCAGAAGTACCAGGCGGAGTACAAGTTCAAGCCCGACCACAACGCGATGAAAGGCTACACCGGCATGCACGCGGCCAAGGCCATCTTCGACAAGGTCGGCAAGATCGACGCCAAGGCGTTTGCCGTGGCCATGCATGGCGCGAGCATCTCGGCCAAGGACTACCCCGGCGTGCTGTTCGACGTGCGCTACGACGACAAGGGCGACCTCGACCGCGAGAGCTTCTTCGTCAAGGTGGTGAACGGCAAGACGCAGGTGATCGAAACGCTGAGGCCGGCGAAGTGACATGAGTGCATCCGCCCCGCGTGCCCTGCCCCGCTTCTACGGCCAGGTGGCGATCGTCACCGGTGCCGCGCGCGGCATCGGGCTGGGCATCGGCAAGCGGCTGGCCGACGAAGGCGCGCGGGTGGTGGTGTGGGACCGCGAACCGGCGGCGTTCGACGCGTCCGCGGCGGGTTTCGAACCCGCGCTGGTGCAGGCTGTCGACGTGGCCGACGCGGCGTCGGTGCAACGTGCGTTCGAGGCGACGGTGAAGGCGGTGGAACGTGTCGACATCCTCGTCAACAACGCCGGCATCAACGGCCCGGTGGCTCCCGTGTGGGAGTACCCGCTGGAGGCCTGGGAACGGGTGCTGGCGGTCGATCTGACGGGCGTGTTCCA
>JANOQS010000521.1:0-7530 GCA_031414975.1 Methylibium sp.
CCGGCGTTGCAGAAGGCCGGATAGCCATATCGCCACGGTCAGCGTGGGCCGAGGCCGTCGGGCGACCGGCTCCGTTCATGTCCCCCGAGGCCGGGGCCCTGCCCTGCCTCTCCTCCTTTACTTCACTCCGCCGGTCACCCGACGCCCTCGGCTGGCGACGTTTTGGATTCAGCGGCTCAGCGCTTCGGCGGTTCATGCAGCAAGCTGACCAGGAAGACGTTGGCAACATCCGGATGTGCAGGCCTTAGATTGCGCCAAGTTTGAATCGCATCACGTGCGCGCAGAACCGTTGCCGTTGCTCCAGCTTTCGATAGTCGCAACGTCGGCTCGTAGTCTGCCTCGTGGCGCTCCTCCTGCAAGGCAACGAAGTCCGCCGCGACATTGGCCAATTCTGCTGGGATAGCAGCAATCAGGTGAGCCCACGGCGACTGGTTGGTCTTCCACGCCTTGCATGCCTTAACCATGGTGGAGTGCTGCAGTTTTCGACGGACCACTGCCTTCAACTTCGGTGGCGAAGCTGGAGCCATTGCCTTCGCCGCGTCATCAGAGAGTTCGATGAAGAGCGCGTAGTAGGCTGTACTGACCGCTCGCCGCAAGATTGATTGGCGTGGACGATTCGGTTGGGAACCGATCGCGGCCAGCGAGTCGGCAATGTATGCGTCAGGTAGATCCACTGCTGATGCGAGGTCTGCGTGGTTCGAACCGCACGTACGTGGGCACCTTAGGCGCGGCCAGGCCAGCTGCAGCTTCAATAGCGCGCGTGTACGTCAGAAGCTGATCTGACTTCGCCTTTCCACTCACATGGAAGAGCACAAATATCGAAACTTCATCATCGCTATCGCGCTCAACCAGGACTTCGGGAGAACCAACCACACCTATCGGTGCCGGCAGCGGTTTGATCGCTTGGCGAACCTTCGTCTTTAGGTCAGCTTCTTCGTGTGTCATTTTCATATGGTGCCACAACCGCGGCCGTCCCAGCCTGATCACCGCGATCGCTGACTCGTCTACATGGCGCCAAAGCACTCTCGCCTTGGCGGACCACGCCGGTGCCGATCAGGTCGGTGGGGCGCTTTGCGCAGCGAGGTAAAGGAGGAGGGCCGAGTCTCTTTTCGGCCCGGGGGACACTCGCGGAGCAGAGTGCGCCGGCGGCCTGATTTCGCGCACGACCGATGCATGAAGGCATGAAGCTCTACTGCTCCAACCGCAGGATCACCAACTGCTCCAGCCTCGCCTGAAACGTGCCGGCGCAAGGAGTTCAGCCAATCTGGTCAGCATGACCAGAAAATCAATGACCTCGGTAATCCCGAACGCGCAGCCACCGCACAGCCGTTGGAGCCTTCAAGACGCCAAGGCGCGGTTCAGCGAGCTCGTGCGCAGGGCGCAGAGCGATGGGCCGCAGTACGTCACGTTGCACGGCCGTGCTGCGGTGGTGGTCGTCGATGCAGACGAATTCAATCGCCTGCGGGGCGCGCGAACGGGCGCGTTGCTGATCGAGGCTTTGCAGGCGTCGCCGCATCGCCAGGTCGAGATCGAACCGCGCCGTTCTGCGATGCCGGTGCGGGCGGTCAAGTTGTGAGTGGCTTGCTGCTCGATATCAATGTGACTTCGGAGTGACGAGGCAGAACGCCCAGCAAGCCGTTCGGCGCCTTGCCGGCGGGCGTAAAGTTCACAGCTCCACCACCCCCCAAAGCCCACACGCCATGCCCATCCATCTCGTCACCCGCGCGCGGTCGCTGTCCCTTTCCATCGTGGCGGCCCTGCTGCTGGGCGCTTGCACGACCGCCGCCCCACCCCCCGGCGCTTCTTCGGCTGCGAACGTGCCCATGGCCGCAGCGGCTCCGGCTGCGGCGCCCGCGCCGAAGGCCGCCATGCCCTCGCGCCCCGCAGACTCGGCCTTGCGCACGCGCGTCGAGGCCGAGTTGCCCACGTACCTGGAGACCCTGAAAACCCTGGTCGCCATGGAGTCGGGCAGCCGCGACCTGGAAGGCCTGGCCAAGCTCGCCGACCACCTGGCCAGCCGCCTGCGCGCCGCCGGCATGCAGGTGCAGTTGCGGCCAGCCAAGGCGCCCGACTTCCACCCGCTGCTCAAGGGCGCGACGCTCGGCTCCAGCGTGTACGCCACGCGCAGCGGCAGCGGCAGCAAGAAGGTCTTGCTCATCGCCCACATGGACACCGTCTACGCCAAGGGCATGGCCGCCAAACAGCCGTTCCGCATCGACGGTGACCGTGCCTACGGCCTGGGCATTGCCGACGACAAGCAGGGCGTGGCGCTCATCCTGCACGTGGTGGACCTGCTCGCCCGCGCCGGCTTCACCGACTATGCGGAACTGGGCGTGCTGATCAACGGCGACGAAGAGATCGGCTCCCCTGGCTCCAGCGCGTTGATTACCCAAATGGGCAGCGAGTACGACGCGGTGCTCTCGTTCGAGGGCGGCGGCAGCGCCGCTGCCGATGGCAGCGACATGGTGCGGCTGGCCACGAGCAGCATCGCCATCGTCGAGATGAAGGTCACCGGCAAGGCCAGCCACGCCGGCTCCGCCCCGCACCTGGGGCGCAACGCGCTGTACGAGTTGGCGCACCAGATGCTGAAGAGCCGCCAGCTTGGCGACCCGGACAAGGGCCTGCAGATCCACTGGACCGTGGCCAACGCAGGCGGCTCGCGCAACGTGATTCCGGCCGAGGCGACGGCCGTTGCTGACGTGCGCTCGCTGACCAACCAGGACTTGGACCTGATGGAGGCGGCGCTGAAGAAGTCGATCGAGGACAAACTCATCCCCGACACCAAGATCGACCTCACCTTCTTCCGCAGCCGCCCCGCGTTCGTCGCCAACGCCGCCGCGCGCGCGCTGGCGCAGCATGCGGTGCTGGTGGCTGGCGAGGTCAAGCTGCCGCTCAACATCCGCGACCGCGCCACCGGCGGCGGCACCGACGCCGCCTTCGCCGGCCTGCGCCCCAAGGGCGGTGTGCTCGAGAGCTTCGGCCTGCGCGGCTTCGGCGCGCATTCGAACGATGACGAGTACGTGCTCGTCTCCAACGTCGTGCCCCGCTTGTACCTGGCGACGCGGATGGTGATGGATGTGGGGCGGGGGGAGGTGAAGTGGTGAGGTGAGGGCGGGGTAGGCCCTGCAGGGCGGCGGGGTGGCTGTTCGCAACAAGAGCGTGACGTTGCGAGCGTGCCGAGGCCATCGGGTAACCGGCTCCGCGAATGTCCCCCGAGCCGGGGTACCGGCTCCTTCTTTATTTCGCTACGCCGGTCACCAGACGCCCTCGGCTGGCGACGTGGTGGATTCGCGCAATTTACTTGCCGCTGAGCGGCCAGCGGGGGAGCGCTACAAGCGCGCCTCCGCGAAAGACGCCGGTGGGGCGCTTTGCGTTGTGCCTGGCGAAGGCCCGGGCCTCTGAGCCCGGGCAGGAGCGGAGCAGATTGCCCCGGCGGCCTGATCCCGCGCCACCTTTGCAGGATCGCAGGAAGCTACTGCTCCAACCGCAAGATTTCCAACTGC
This sequence comes from Methylibium sp., assembly GCA_031414975.1. Classification (GTDB taxonomy): domain Bacteria; phylum Pseudomonadota; class Gammaproteobacteria; order Burkholderiales; family Burkholderiaceae_C; genus LGRD01. Next base: position 3,504 of record JANOQS010000521.1, read on the forward strand.
TCCGGCACCGTCTGAAACGTCCCGGTCCCCGACGGCATCTGCATCAGCGGTTGCAGCTTCTCATCGAACAGCCACACACTCGGGTAGACCAGCAAGCGCGCGCGGGCGTCACCGATAGAGCGCTGGAAATCGGCGTAGGGCAGCGAACTCGCGCCGACGCGGATGAGCACCTTGTTGGCCTGCATCGAAAGCGAGCTGCGCAGGTCCACGATGATGAACTTGTGGCTCTGGAACTGCGCCACCAACTCGGCCGCGTTCTGGGCCAGGAAGGCTTCGTACTTGCGGCAGTACGGGCAGTCGTTGGCGCCGAGGTAGACGTACAGGCGCTTGTTCTCTTTGCGGGCGCGCGCCTGTACGGCGGTGAGGTCGAACTCGGCGTGCGCGGGAGCGCCGGTGGGCTCGATGACCACCGGCGCATACGCGGCCGGAATGCCGGTGGCCGAGGCGGCCAGCGATGCCGCTGCCAACAGCGCGACCAGGCTCAGGCGCGTGACGAGTTGCAGCATGCGGGATGGAGCGGGGCGGCTCAGTCGCTCGCGCGCACCGGCAGGCGGCCGACGAACTGGCCTTCTTTCGAGTCTTCAACCTCGGCCTTCAACTCGCCTTCGGCTTGCGGCACGAAGTTGAAGCGGAAGCTCGGGTTCTCGCTGATCGAGAAGTCGAGCTCGGCGTCGAACAGCTTGCGGCCGGCGTAGGTGACCTTGAGTGAACGCACGAAGTGCGGCGGGATGAACATGACGGTGATGTTGTTCAGCTCGAAGCCGGTGTCGTTGGGGTGCACCACGGTCACGTCGGCGGGCGTGGGCTGGCCAGGCTTCACGCCTTCGGGCAGCTTGAAGGCGGTCTTGCCCATGTTGGCCAGGTTCTCGCGGTTGGGCGGCGCGGAGCAGCCGCCCGAGACCTTGACGTAGCGCGAGTCCATGTGCAGTTCGCCGTTGGACCATTCGGTGATCACGCGCACGTGGCTGTATTCGTCCACGCGCAGCCGGGTCTCGAAGTCGGCCTGGCCAATCTCGGTGGTGAGGTCGAGCACCGCGGCGATCGGCGACGGGTTCTTGTCGATCACCAGGTAGAGCTTCTTGACGTACAGCTCCGGCCGCTGCGGCAGCGTGGAGACGACCTTGACGGGCACCGTGGCACCGTACGCGGCGCGCAGCGGCACGAAGATCTGCACCCGGCTCTGGCCGGCTTCGACGCGGCGGGCCTGGAACAGCTTGGGCTTCAACTTCTCCCACTCGGGCGACGAGTCGGTGTGGCCGACGTTGCTCGGCAGGCCGCCCACGGCCGCGTGCACGGCCGTGGGCGCGGCGAGCATCAGCAGCGGCGCCGCTGCGAGGGCCATCAGCCGGAGTGCGAGATACAACTTGCGCATCGGTTCTCTCCTGATACCGCCTACTTGAACATCTGATCACGCTCCATGCGCACGAACAGCACAGAGGCGTTGCGGCGGTGGATGATGTCGTACTGGTCCCAGTCCTTGAACTCGGGAAGGTCTGCCGCGTCGGGCACGTCGCTCAGCGCAGCGCCGGTGCGAATCAACTCTATCACCCGACCCTCCAGCCGTGTGAGGTAACGCTGCACGATCTCGAGGCTGTCGACGCCGGCCGCCGGGCCGTGGCCAGGCACCACGGTGCGCAGCGGCAGCGCGCGCAGCGCCTTCAGCGCGGCGTGCCATGCGGGCAGCTCGCCGTCCTGCACGTCTGGCACACGCAGGTGGTCCACCAGCCCGCCGGCGAACAGCACGCCGCTGATGCGGTCAAGCACCGCAATGTTGCCGGGGCCGCTGCTGAGGCCGAAGTACAGCACCTGCACCGGGCGGCCGATCAGCGTCAGCAAGGGCGCCGCGTCGAACACCTCGTCGGGCTTGAACATCACCGTGCCACGCATCTGGTCGTCGCCGAGTACACGCTTGAGCGTTTTCAGGCAGTTGTCGCAGCGCGCCGCCATCAGCTCGGCGGCCTTGCGCTGCATGTGGATCGGGATGCCGGCTTCGCGGTAAGCGGCGCCGCCGAACAGGAACTCCTGGTGCGTCTGCGTCACCAGCGCCAGCCGCACCGGCAGGTCGGTGACCCGCCGTATCGCCTTCAGCAAGGCCACGCCGTGCAGATACGACACGCCCATGTCGATCGCGATCACGCCCGATTCGCCCACGATGAAACCGGCGTTGCCGACGCGCCCCAGCGTCTCGGCATCGGGCTCGCCCGGCACGCCGCGCAGCAGGTACACGCCGTCGGCCACCCTCTGCGCGACCGGCTCGCGGGCCGAGCCGAGCGTCACGTCCGCGGCCGGCGTGGCGCAGCCCGCCACCAGCACCGCGAACATCACCGCCATGAGCATGGACAAGCGCGCCATGCAGGCTCTATTTCGCCTCGACGATCTTCTTCAGGTTTTCCAGCCCGCCCTTGTAGACGCCGGTGATGGCCTTCACCGCGGCTTCGTCGTTCTGGTCCGGCGGCGGGTCGTTGTTCGGGTAGCCGCGGTAGAAGGCGCCGCGCCATTCGACGACCGAGCCCTTGCCATCGGCCGTCACACGGATCGTCGAGGTGTAGTTCGTCACCGGCAGCGCGCCGCCGTCTTTGGCGCGGTAGCTGTACTTCTTGCCGGCGTCGTCATGGCTCTCCAGCGTTTCGGTCAGCGCGCCGCCGCCCTTGAGCTTGATCTGGCGCACCGAGCCTTCCGTGTTGCCCTTGTCGGCCGGGCTTTCGGCCACGGCGGGGTGCCAGTCCTTCAGCGCGTCGAAGTTCTTGATCCTGGCCCACACCACGTCGGCGGGCGCGTTGATGGTGACCTTCTCGGCCGCCTTCTGGCGCGTCGGGCCGTGCGACTGAGCCGCGCCGACGAGGCCGGCAGCGAGCGAGAAAGCGATCATCGGTTTGAGCAGGGAACGCAGCATGCGAGGGGTCTCCAGGGGTCGGGTGAATGAGTCAGGGTGCGGCCGGCGCGCCGATGAACGCGCCGAAGCCGCGGCTGTTCTGGCCGGTGGCGATGATGCCGACGGGGCCGCCGGTCCTGGCGTTGCGCACGCTCACGTTGTCGTCCATCCAGTTCACGACGTAGACGCGGTCGGCGTGCGCCGCTATGCCTTCCGGGTAGGCAAAACCGGTGAGCGTTCGCACCACCTGCAGCGTCTCGGCGTCGATCACGCTGACGGTGTCGTCGTGCTGGTTGGTGATGTAGAGCAGCGCGCCGCCATCGGCCAGCGCCGCGCCATAGGGCGCCTTGCCGACCTTGAGGGTCTTGATCACGACGGGCGTGCGGGTGTCGCGGGTGTCGATGATCGACACGTCGTCGCTCTGCACATTCAGCGCATACAGCCGCTGCCGCGGTGCGTCGTAGAGCAGCGCGAAGGGGTGCGCGCCGACGCGCACGCGCGCACGCACGCGCTGCTGCGCGACGTCGAGCACGGCCACACTGTCGTCGTCGCGCTCGGCGACGAACACGGTGTTCGCATCGTCGTCCTACGCCGCCACGCCAGCCGGAGCCTTGCCGACGGGAATGGCGGCGAGCTGAGCGTTCGTCGCCGCATCGAACACCAGCAGCCGGTCCTTGAACCAGTCGGCCGCGTACAGGCGCGTGCCGTCGCGCGAGGCGTCGATGCCCACCGGCCCGTCACCCGCCGGCAGGGTGGCCGTCACCTTCTGCGTGCGCATGTCGATCACCGAAATGCTCTTGCTGTCGGGGTTGGACACGAACACCTTGCCCGCCCGGCTGGAGGCCACCACGCCGGCCGGCGATCGGCCGACCGGCACGGTGGTGATCACCTGCTGGGTGGCCAGGTCGATCACCGAGACATCGTGGCTGCCCTGGTTGGTGATGTAGGCGAATGGTGCGGCGTGGGCTTCCATCGGCCACACCCAAGCCCCCATCCACGCGCACGCCGCCAGCGCGGCGGCGCAGCAGCGCTGGCTCGGGCCAACCGAAGACTGCCGGCCCGCCGACATCAATCCGCCGGCCGGACCTTGAGCGCGCTCTGGAAGCGCTGGTCGTTGGAGTCGACGACCTCGGCCTTCAACTCGCCTTCGCCGCT
>JANOQS010000522.1:0-2581 GCA_031414975.1 Methylibium sp.
GGCCCGCTGACCAACCCGGCCGATGCACCGAACATATTGATGGGTGTGTTTCACCCTGACCTGGTGGGCATTCAGGTGCGTGCGCTGCAGCGCCTGGGCGCCGAGCATGCGCTGGTGGTGTACGGGCGCGACGGCATGGACGAGGTGTCGCTGGGTGCTGCGACGCTGGTCGGCGAATTCAAGGACGGCGGCATCAGCGAATACGAGGTCCACCCCGAAGACTTCGGCCTCACGATGGCCAGCAACCGTGCGCTGAAGGTCGAGACGCCGCAGCAGTCGAAGGCGCTGCTGCAGTCGGTGCTCGACAACGAACCGGGTCCGGCGCGCGACATCGTGATCCTGAACGCCGGCGTGGCGCTGTACGCCGCCAACGTGGCCAGCAGCATGGCGCACGGCGTGGAGCTGGCGCGCGAGGCGGTGTCCAATGGCAAGGCGCTGGCCAAGATGCACCAGTTCGTCGCGCGGGCCAAGGCGCTGGCGGCGTGACACCCATGGATGACATCCTCAAGCGCATCGTCGGCGTCAAGCGCGAGGAGCTCGCGGCCGCGCGTGCCCACCGCAGCCTGGCCAGGCTGCGCAACGACGCCGAAGCGCGGGGCGGCCAGCGTGACTTCACCGGCGCGCTGCGCGCCAAGGTGGCCGCCGGCCAGGCGGCGGTGATCGCGGAGGTCAAGAAGGCGAGCCCGAGCAAGGGCGTGCTGCGCGAGCACTTCATTCCGGCCGAGATTGCGGCAAGCTACGAGCGCCATGGCGCCGCTGCCTTGAGCGTGCTGACCGACGCGCAGTTCTTCCAGGGCTCGCTGGCCTTTCTGGAGCAAGCGCGAGCCGCCTGCGCGCTGCCCGTGCTGCGCAAGGACTTCATGATCGACGCGTACCAGGTGTTCGAAGCCCGCGCCATCGGTGCCGACTGCATCCTGCTCATCGCCGCCTGCCTGGACGACGCGCAGATGGCCGACCTCGAAGCGCAGGCTGCTGCGCTGGGCATGGCCGTGCTCGTGGAGGTGCACGACGGCGCCGAGCTCGACCGCGCGCTGCGGCTGAAGACGCCGCTGCTGGGCATCAACAACCGCAACCTGCGCACGTTCGAGGTGTCGCTCGACGTGACCCTGGGCCTGCTCGAACGGGTGCCGCCGGAGCGCCTGCTGGTCACCGAAAGCGGCATCCTCGGCGGCGCCGACGCGAAGCGCATGCGCGATGCCGGTGTGCACGCCTTCCTGGTCGGCGAAGCCTTCATGCGCGCGGCCGACCCCGGCGCTGCGCTGGCCTCACTGTTCAGCAACACCACGCCGTGACGGCCGACGATTTGCCGGCGGCCTTCGAGTCGCTGCCGGCGGCGTGGCGCCAGGCGCTGCCGGGGTGGACAGCGGCGCTGCAGCACGAGGTCGTCGACAGGATCCGGCAGGCTTCGGGCGATCGTGCCATTGCACCAGCCGACCCGTTCCGGGCGCTGCGCTTTGCGCCGCCCGAGGGCATCAAGGTCGTGATCCTTGGCCAGGACCCGTATCCGAAACCGGGCCATGCCGACGGGCTGGCGTTTTCTGCCGGGCATGGCCGGCCGCACTCGCTCCAGCGGGTGTTCAAGGTGCTTGAAGCGGACCGACCGGGGTTCGTGCCGCCTTCGAGTTGGGCCTTGGACGCTTGGGCGCGCCAGGGCGTGCTGCTGCTGAACCCGACCTTGACGGTCGAAGTGGGCCTGGTGGGCAGTCACATGAAATGTGGTTGGCGCGCGCTCACATCTCTGATTGTCAAAATCCTGTGCGGCCAAACGAACCCACCGACCTTCCTGTTATGGGGCAAACCGGCGAACGCATTCTTCGACGAAAACCGCCCCACCGGCACCGAACCCAAGGTGCTGCGCACCCGCCACCCTTCGCACGATTTCAAGCGCCAGTTCATGGCCGACGGCAGCCATTTCGTCGCCACGCAGGACAGCGTCGACTGGTGGGCCATCGGACAGGAGGCGGCGTGATCGTGCTATAGTCCCGGGTTCGTCTAGGAGGGGTGCCCGAGTGGCTAAAGGGGGCAGACTGTAAATCTGTTGGCTTACGCCTACGCTGGTTCGAATCCAGCCTCCTCCACCAACGTTCAACAGAGGTCCGGCGCGGGAGTAGCTCAGTTGGTAGAGCTTTTGCCTTCCAAGCAAAATGTCGCGAGTTCGAGTCTCGTCTCCCGCTCCATGAGGGGCAGAGCATTCAGTTAACAAACAAGCGGTCCCCAGTGGTTTGCGAATCGGCGTTCGAAAACCTGTGTGGATCGCCCATGTGGCTCAGTGGTAGAGCACTCCCTTGGTAAGGGAGAGGTCGCGCGTTCGATCCGCGCCATGGGCACCAGAGTTTTGGCAGCGAAATTTCAGAGTCCCTCTTCACGAGGTCGCTAGGAGCAGCAAATGGCAAAAAGCAAATTCGAACGCAAGAAGCCGCACGTCAACGTCGGCACGATTGGTCACGTCGACCACGGCAAGACCACGCTGACGGCGGCCATCACCACCGTGCTGTCGGCCAAGTTCGGCGGCGAAGCCAAGGCCTACGACCAGATCGACGCGGCGCCTGAAGAAAAGGCCCGCGGCATCACCATCAACACC
>JANOQS010000523.1:0-1621 GCA_031414975.1 Methylibium sp.
ACCCCCCCCCCCCGCCCCTGCTAGGGATGGGGGCGGGGGTGCGCCTTGTCTTTTAATAATAATCCCCTCACGGTTGGGGGCGCCCCCGGGCCCTCTGCCTTCGCTTCTCGCCAACCTTGGCACGCGCGCCCTTCACCATGAAGTTCCCACATTCAAAGCGGGAATTTCAAGGCAAGACTCAACGCGCCATCAACTCCCTCACCGACATCTGATCAAACCCCGCCCGCCGCCAAAACGCGTCCATCGACGCCGCCGGCTCCATCAGCAACTGCGCCACCAGCCGCCGGGCCGGCGTGGTGTCCGGGTCGCACAGCAACACGTAGCGCGCGTTGCCCGCCTCGTCCAACAACCCCACCCAGTCAATCGCCACCAGCGTGTCTAGGATCGGCTCGATCTGCAACGGGTCGGTGCGCAAGGTCTCCGACAGTTCGCTCGCATTCAGCCCCCGCCCCGGCTGGGCCTGCGCCGCAGCAAGCTGCCGCAACACCACCACCGCCAGGTGAAAGCGCGAACCAGGCGTATCCGGCCAGCGCGCCACTCGCATCTGCAGGCTGGGCGCGTAGGCGGCGATCACGGCGCCGAGCAGCACGATCACCCAGCCGAGGTAGATCCACACCAGGAAGATCGGCACGGTGGCGAACGCGCCGTACACCACCGCGAACGTGGGCACCTGGCCCAGGTACCAGGCAAGCAGCTTCTTGGCCAGCTCGAAGCCCGCCGCCACGAAGATGCCGCCGGCAATCGCGTGGCGCCAGCGCACGTGGGTGTTGGGCACGTAGTGGAACAGCCCGGCCATGCCCGCGGCGAGCAGCGCAAATTCGACGGTGTTGAGCAGCAGGCTCACGCCGCCGGGCATCACGCCCACGACGTCTTTGCTCGCCATGACCACGTACGACGTGAGGCTCAGGCTCACGCCCAGCAGCAGCGGGCCCAGGGTGGCGGCCGACCAGTAGACGAGCACGCGCTGCGCCATCGGCCGCGGGGTGCGCACGCGCCAGATGGCGTTGAGCGTGCGGTCGATCGTCAACATCAGCGCCAGCGCGGTGATCACCAGGAAGGCCAGGCCCACCGAGCCGAGCCGGTTCGACTTGGACGCGAACTGCGTCAGCGCGGCCAGCACGGGCTTGGCGATGCCGTCGGGCACGAGGCTTTGCAGGAAGTAGGTCTGCAGCGAGGTCTGGAAGCTCGCGAACATCGGGAAGGCCGAGAAGATCGCGAGCATCACCGTGACCAGCGGCACCAGCGAAATCAGCGTGGTGAAGGTCAGGCTGCTGGCGGTGATGCCCAGGCGGTCTTCGCGAAAGCGGATGCGCAAGGTCTTCAGCGTGTCGAGCCAGGGCCACGTCTGCAAGGTCTGCAGCAGGCGGGCCACATGCTCTTGCCAGCCGGCCATGATGGCGAGCGGCACGCGGCGGGTCGGCGGGTTCATTGCTGGCATGATAGCCAGCGATGAATTCGACGCCTGCTGTACCTCTTCAATCTGCTGCCCCGTCCACCGCCGTCGCATGGACACGCGTGATGGCCGTGGCCAGCCTGCTCGGGCTGATCGTGCTGGGGCTGGTCTGGGAGCTGTGGCTCGCACCCACCGGCCGCGGCACGCTCGCGCTGAAGGTGCTGCCCT
>JANOQS010000524.1:0-3597 GCA_031414975.1 Methylibium sp.
GTCAACGCGCTGTACCTGAACCCGGTGTTCGACGCGCCCTCGCACCACAAGTACGACGCCGCCACGCTGCACCACATCGACGCCCACTTCGGCCCCGACCCGGCCGGCGACCGCGCGCTGATGGCGCTGGAGGTGCCCGACGACCCCGCCACCTGGGTCTGGACCAGCGCCGACCGGCTGATGCTCAAGCTGATCGCGCAAGCGCATGCGCGCGGCATGCGCGTCATTTTCGACGGCGTGTTCAACCATGTGGGCGTGCGCCACTGGGCTTTCATGGACGTGGTCAAGCACCAGCGCAAGTCGCGCTTTCGCGGCTGGTTCAAGGTCACGTCGTGGCGCGACGACCCCGAGGGCTTCCAGTACGAATCGTGGCGCGGCCATGCCACCTTGCCCGAGTTCCGGCAAACGAACGACACGCTGGCCGATGGTCCGCTGGCCTACATCAACGCGATCACGCGGCGCTGGATGGCGCCGCAGGGCGACGTCGGCCGCGGCATCGACGGCTGGCGGCTCGACGTGGCGCCCTGGCTGCCGCACGGCTTCTGGAAGGGCTGGCGCGCGCTCGCCAAGGCCATCAATCCGCAGGCCTACCTGGTGGCCGAGAACATCCGCGACGTCGAGTTCAACGTGCCCTTTCTGCAGGGCGACGAGTTCGACGCGGTGATGAACTACAACTTCGCGTTCGCCTGCGACGAGTTCTTCTTCCGCGACGCGCAGCGCATCACCGCCACCGAGTTCGACCAGAAGCTGCAGGCGCTGCGCGAGGCCTACCCGGCCTGCGTGGCCCCGGTGATGCAGAACCTGTTCGGCAGCCACGACACGGCGCGGCTGGCCTCGCACGCCGTCAACCGCGACCGGCTCGACTACCGCAGTTTCGACGAGACCTACCACCCGCGCGACTCGCGCGCGCCGGCGCTCGACAGCCGCAAGCCGAACGCACACGAACGGGCGCTGCACAAGCTGTTCGTGCTGTTCCAGATGACGCACCTGGGCGCGCCGATGGTCTACCAGGGCGACGAAGCCGGCCTGTGGGGCGCCAACGACCCGTGCTGCCGCAAGCCGATGCTGTGGCGCGACGTGAGCCACGACGCCGAGGCCACGTCGCCCGACGGCAGCGCGCGCGAAACGCCCGACCCGGTGGCCTTCGACGAAGACCTGTTCAGCCACTACAAGCGCTGCATCGCGATCCGCGACGCGGCGCCGGCGCTGCGCACAGGCAGCGTCGAGACGCTGGTCAGCAACGACCTGCTGGGCCTGCTGGTGCACCTGCGCAGCGACGGCGACGAGCACGCGCTGGTGGCCATCAACCGCGGCGACGGCGCGGTCGAGACGGCGCTGTCGCTGCCCAAGGGAAAGTGGGTCGAGTTGCCTTCGGGCAAGGCGGTCAAGCCCGACGCGCGCGGCAAGGTAACGGTCAAGGTGGGGGCGTTGTCGGGCCTGGTGCTGGCTTCAAGCCGGGCTTGATCTCGAGGCCCGTGGCGCGACGCTGATGCCTTCGGCCACGAGCAGCGCCTGCAGCAGCCCGGCACTGTCCTTGTCCGCCAGGCCCACGCCCCACAGCGTCAGCGCGGCCTCGTGCAGGTTTGCGGGCGGCCGGCCGGCCTGGCAGGCGAGCCTCAGTTCGGCAATGCAAGCCTTCAGCGTCGCGGAGCGGATGGCAGCGGGCAGCCTCAGTTCGGCGTCGGGTGAGGTAATCGCCGACGGGTGGCGGCCGACGTAGCGGCAGTACTCGTACAGGTCTTCCGCACACAGGCTGCACAAGGTTCGCAACTCCCCGGCGGCGGCGCAATGGGCATCGACGTCGAGCGCCGAATCGACCGGGAAGTGAAAACCATCGGCGCTGGCCAGAGAGCGCGACACCGGCATGTAGGTCAGCAGCAGCCTTCGGCCATCGATGGGAAGCTGCACGCCGGCACCGAAACGCTCACCGTATCGCGCCTCGAACAGGCGCCGAAACTCGTCCGGGCAACGTGTCATCGGCGAGCGCAGGTGAAAGGTCTGGTCCGTCAGCAGCCAGGCCATCGCCCAGGCCACCGGCAACGGCACCTGGTCGTGCGCCACCTGCCCCAGCGCCAGGCGCAGTTCGACCGGCAGGTCGTAGGTGCGGTGCAAGGGCGGCACGGGCCGCTTGTACATGCGCTCGCCCATCACCTGCATTTCGACCAGCGCGGCCAGGCGCGTGGCGTGATGGTGCAGCGAGAACGAATCCATGCCGTGGGTCTCGACGAGACGGCGCATCTCGGCGGCCAGCCGGTTCAGTTCGGGCAACGCGCTGGCCCGCCCGAGGCTTTCGATCACCCGGCGCTCCAGGCCCATGAAGAAGATCAGCGCAAAACTGGCCGGCGCGTTGGCGGGCCGCCCACCCGCCAGCCACTGCAGGTAGGCCCCGCGATGCGCCGGCTCGAGCGAGGCGTAGCTGGAGCTGGCAGCGTCCAGGCCGCCGGCCACGGTGCCACCGGGCGCATCGACATCGAGCTCGTCATCGATCAGCGCGGGGTCGGATTCGACCCGGCTGTAGCGGTTCGCGGCGCCGACATAGACCATGCCGGGGATGGCATGGCCGAACAAGACCACCACTTCGTCGGGCCCGACCCAGCGGGCACGGGCGCCGAGGCCCGGGGAGGACGGCTGAAACTCGTGCGGCTGGGTGACGGTGGTGTCCCTGGCCAACAAGCGTTCGACGGCCGCCACCGGCAACGGCGTGCGCGTCGTCGCGAATTCCGGGGCGCCCGGCGCACGGCGCGCGCTGGCCGACGTCACGGGCTGCGCAGCGTCGCTGTCCCTGCGGCGCGGTTCCAGGTCGCGCGACGCGCGCAGGCGGTCCACCGCGCGGCGCAGTTCGGCACGTTTCTCGTCGGACCAGCGTGCCGACGAACCGAGCTCACTGGGGGGGGTGTCTTGCCGCGCGATGGGTGGCGCGGCCGGTTGGGGTGCCGGCGGGGCGGCGGCCGGCGGCATCGGTGCAGAAATCGGCACAGACGGCTGCATCGGCACAGCCGGCGCTGCCACGACGGGTGGCGCCTGCGGGGGTGCGGCCGCGAGCAGCGGTGGAAGTGCCGCTGCCCCGCCCTCCACCGCCGGCCGGCGCTGTGCGGGAACCGCGGCGATCGGCGCCAGCCGGGTGGCCAGGGGAACATGGCGGATCTCGTCGAGCATGTTCCACACGCGATCGCGATTCGCCGCGGTCGGCGGCACCGCCGGAGCTCGGGCGCGGGCGGGCGGCTTGTGCAGTGGGGGGCGCGGTGGCGGCGGCGCGGGCGGGTCGGGCCGGACGGCCCGCTGGGCCACGACCTCGTCGACGATGCGCGGGATCGAGGCGCTGCGGCGCGGCGGCGGACTGGCGGGCCGATCGTCCTGGCGGTCGCGTTCGCCGGACCCACTCGGTTCGGCGCGCGAGGGCCTGCGCGCGGATGACGGCGAGGGCAAGGGCGATACCGTCGGCCCGCGCGGTGCCCGCTTCGAGGGGCCGCTGCGCCTTGGAGCGTGGGCGGCAGAAGGCGTCGAAGCGAAACGTGCGAAAACCGAGTACCGCGGGGGAGCGCCGACAAGCCCAGGGTCTTCCCCCTGGGCGCAGGAGGTGATACCCGGCGGTGCCGG
>JANOQS010000525.1:0-3484 GCA_031414975.1 Methylibium sp.
ATGCAATCGCTGATCGAAGGAAGCGGCGCCACCACACGCCTGCTCGTGGCCAGCGTGCGCACGCGCGAGGCCTATCTGGCGCTGCTGCAACTCGGCGTCGGCTCCATCACCATCCCGCCCCGCCTGTTCGCCGAGCTGCTCGACCACCCGGCCACGCTGGATGCCGAGCGCGGGTTTCTGGCCGATGCGCAAGGGCTGTGAGTTGGACGACGACCTGCCACCCCTTCCCCAGCCCCGCCTCGGCCGCTACCGCCACTACAAGGGCGGCGAGTACGAACTGGTCGGCGTGGCCCGGCACAGCGAAACGCTTGAGCCGCTCGCTCTGTACCGCCCGCTCTACAACAAGACGGGGCTGTGGGTCCGGCCGTACGCCATGTTCTTTGAGCAGGTCGAGGTCGATGGCCGGCTGCAGTCGAGGTTCTTGCTCCAGGCCGCACCCGACGAAGAAGGACACGCATGAGCCCACTCACCACCCGCACCCTCCCCCGCACCGGCCAGGCTCTCACCGTGCTCGGCCTCGGCGGCGCGCCGCTGGGCAACCTGTACAACGTGACCTCCGAGGCCGACGCGCGCGCCACCTTCGACGCCGCGTGGGCGGCCGGCATCCGCTACTTCGACACCGCGCCGTTTTACGGCTACACGCTCAGCGAGCACCGTTTCGGCGACGCGCTGCGCGCGCTCACGCAAGGGCTGCCGCGCGACGAATGGGTGCTCAGCAGCAAGGTCGGCCGCCTGCTCAAGCCGCAAAGCCGCGGCACCGCAGCGCGCGTGGTGCCGGCGGGCGAGACGGGCTGGCAGCAACCGCTGCCGTTCGAGGTGGTGTACGACTACTCGGCCGGCGCGATCCGCCGCTCGGTCGAAGACAGCCTGCAGCGGCTGGGCACGAACCACATCGACCTGGCGCTGGTGCACGACATCGGCCGCTACCAGCATGGCGACGAGCACCCGCGCTTCTGGGCCCAGTTGACCGACGGTGGCGGCTTCCGCGAACTTGAAGCGCTCAAGCGCGAAGGCCTGGTCGGCGCCATCGGCCTGGGCGTGAACGAGTGGGAAGTGGTGATGGACGCGATGCAGCACGTCGACCTCGACTGCACGCTGCTCGCCGGCCGCTACACCCTGCTCGAGCAGGCGTCGCTCGACCCGTTCCTGAGCGAGTGTGTCAAGCGCGGCGTGGGCATCATCGTCGGCGGGCCGTTCAACTCGGGCATCCTGGCCGCCGGAGTGCAGGGCCCCAGCAGCGTGGCCAACTTCAACTATGCCAAGGCGCCGCCCGAGGTGGTGGCGCGCGTGCAGCAACTGCAGGCGGCGTGTGCTTCGTTCGACGTGCCGCTGGCCGCGGCGGCGGTGCAGTTCCCGCTGGCGCACCCGGCCGTGGTGTCGGTCGTGCCCGGCGCGCGCAACGCAGCCGAGCTGCAAGGCATCGTGCGCTGGATGAACCACCCGATCCCGCCCGCGCTGTGGTCGGCCCTGCTCAACCAGGGCCTGTTGCACGCCGACGCGCCGGTGCCCGGTGGCTGATGCCATGCCGACCAACCCACCGCTGCAGCGCATCGACTCGCACCAGCACTTCTGGTCGATCGCGCGCACCGACTACGGCTGGCTCACGCCCGAGCTACCCGCGCTGTACCGAGACTTCCAACCCGCCGAGCTGCAACCGCTGCTGGCTGCGCACCACGTCAGCGGCACGGTGCTGGTGCAGGCCGCGCCGAGCGTGGCTGAAACGCGCTACCTGCTCGGCCTGGCGTCGCAGCAAGGGTTCATCGAGGGCGTGGTCGGCTGGGTCGACCTGACGGCGGCCGACGCGCCGGCAGTGATCGACGACCTGGCCGAACACCCGGCGTTCAAAGGTGTTCGGCCGATGCTGCAAGACCTGCCCGACGACGCCTGGATTGCCGACGCGCCGATCGCCCCGGCGATCGACCACCTGATCAAGCGCGGCCTGAGCTTCGACGCGCTGGTGAAACCGCGCCACCTGCCGCACCTGCTGCGCTTGGCGCAACGCCACCCGCAGCTCTCCATCGTGATCGACCACGCCGCCAAGCCGCACATCGCCGCCGGCGACTTCGACGCATGGCGGCGCGACATGGCCGCGCTGGCGCGCTTGCCCGGCATGCACGTCAAGCTTTCCGGCCTGCTGACCGAGGCCGGGCCGGGCTGGACCGTCGACACGCTGCGCCCGGTGGTCGACACCGTGCTCGACCTGTTCGGCCCGCAAGCCGTGATGTGGGGCAGCGACTGGCCAGTGCTGAATTTGGCGGGCGACTATGCAAAGTGGGTGCAGGTCAGCGACGAATTGCTGGCCGGGCTGACGTTCACCGAACGACAGGCCGTGTTCGCTGGCAACGCCGAGCGCTTCTACCGCCTGGCGCGCCGCGAGGCGCCGCGCTGACCGCCTGCTGCGCGCTCGCGCAGCAGGCACGCATGGCGCGTATCACTGGCCCACGTTGGTCACCCGCGTCAGCCCGGCGGCGCCGTCCTGGAACAGGAACACGTCGTTGCCTTCCACGCCGAAAGTGCCCGGCATCGAGGCCTGCCAGGCCGCGGCGCCGCGGGCACCGATAGGGCGCTCGGCGCGCAGGTCGCCGTTCAAGTTGCCGCCAACGGGGGTGGGTGCGGCTTCGGCGCCGTCCAGCGCCTGCAGCAGCAGGGGCAGCGCGCCGTAGTCGGCGCGGGTTCTGTCGCTGCCGAAGCGCACCAGCCGTGCGCGCGACAGGCTGTAGCCGCCCGACGCGGCGTGGTCACTCATCACCACCGCGGCCGGCTGGTCGGCGCCGAATTGCGACACCACGTTGAGCGCAAACGACAGGTCCACGAAGCGCCCTTGGGAAAGCGCCGCCACGCTCTGGGTGGCCGCGGCCAGCGTGCCCTGGATGCGCAACCCGGGCAGGGCCAGTCGCTGCGTGCCGTCGCTGCGCACCACTTCCACGCCGTTGGCGAAAGCGTCCCGGTTGGGTTTGAAGTACACGTCCTCGCCGACCGCCACCACGGTGTCGTCCCCGCCCGTGCCGATGAAGCTGCCGATGGTGCTGGCGCTGCCCCCGGCCTTTGGAATCGACACCAGGGCGCCGTTCTCGATGGCCAGCACCACCCGTGTGGGCGTGAGGACCAGCTGTGCGGTGGAGGACGGCAGGCCCTGCGCGACGATGCGCGGCGTGAGGTCGTTGGCCACATGCCACAAGCGCGCATTGCTGCCTGCGATGTCCATGAAGTACAGGCCACTGGCGTCGCGCACCAGGGTGCTCGTGCCGCCCAGCGGCGACGACGCGCCCGTCAACGCCAGCACCGGCGCGCCGGCCTGCAAGCGGATGCCGAAGGTCGCAGCGGTCGAGAAGCCGATCTCCTGGAACAGCAGGTACGGCGCGTCGGGTGCACCGTAGACCCCCACGCCAGCCAGCCGCACGCTGCCGTCGGTGTTGGTGTGCACGGTGCGGCCATTGCCGAAGGCGGCATCGACCTGGGTCAGCGTGTCGCCGTTCTGCAGCAC
>JANOQS010000526.1:0-2367 GCA_031414975.1 Methylibium sp.
GCAGCGGGGGCGGCAGTCGTCGGCCAGTTGGCGGTGAATCGGTCGTGCGAGTTGCTCAGGTGCCGGGTCATCGCTTCGCGCGCGGCCGGCGCCGAACGGGCGGCGATGGCGTCGATCACCTTGCCGTGTTCGGTGATGGCCGCCGCCCAGCTGGTGGCGGTCTCGAAGTGGCTGCCGAGTTGTTCGAACAGCGGGTTGCGGCGTTCGTCGAACAGCTCGCTCACGACCCGCAGCAGCACCGAGTTGTTCGACGCCTCGGCAATGCGCGTGTGGAACAGCCGGTCGCCCTGCGTGGGCGTGTGGCCGGCGCCGGCCTCTTCTTCCATCAGGCGCACGGCTTCGCGCAGGCCGGCGACCTGCGCTTTCTTCATGTGGCGCGCGGCATGCGCGGCGAGTTCGGCTTCGATCAACTGGCGCGCGCGGATGATCTCGAGCGGCCCCTCGGCAGTGACCTTGCGCGTGGCCTGGCCGTCGGCGTTGCGCACGTACACGCCCGAGCCCATGCGCACTTCGACCAGGCCTTCGACCTCGAGCGCGATCAGCGCCTCGCGCACGGAAGGGCGCGACACACCGAGCTGGGTGGCCAGGTCGCGCTCGGGCGGCAGGCGCGTGCCCACCGCAAATTCCGACCGTTCGATGAGCACGCGCAGCTGGTCCGCGATTTGGCGGTACAGGCGGCGTGGTTCGATGGTCTGCAGCGGCATGGGAGGGTTGCATTTTCAGGTCAAGTGGCCTGACCAATTTGGCGCAGGGTAAGGGGCCGCAGTGGTGCCAGTCAATTGTGGGGAAACACCTACGGGACGGGCCGGGTGGCTCGCTATCGAATCCCCTGATGCATGGCGAGGCGGGAGTACCTCAGAATCCCGCTCTGACCCTGGAGCACCGCATGGAAAAGACTTGGCTGAAGCAATATCCGCAAGGTGTACCGGCGCAGATCGACGTCGAGCAGTACCCGTCGCTGGTGACCTTGCTGGAAGAAGCGTTCAAGAAGAACGCCAGCCTGCCGGCCTACCGGTTCATGGGCAAGGTGATCAGCTTCGCGCAGGTTGACGACGCCTCGCGTGCGCTCGCCGCCTACCTGCAGGCGCAGGGCCTGAGCCAGGGCGACCGCATTGCCATCATGCTGCCCAACGTGCCGCAGTACCCGGTGGCAGTGGCCGCCGTGCTGCGCGCCGGCTACGTGGTGGTGAACGTGAACCCGCTGTACACGCCGCGCGAGCTGGAGCACCAGCTGAAAGACTCGGGCGCCAAGCTGATCATCATGGTCGAGAACTTTGCGACCACCTTGCAGCAGGTGCTTGGGGCGGTGCCCACCAAGAAGATCGTGCTCACGGCGCTGGGCGACATGCTCGGCTTCCCGAAGAAGCAGATCGTCAACTATGTGGTTCGCAACGTGAAGAAGATGGTGCCGGCTTACAACCTGCCCGGTGCCGTGCAGTTCAACGACGCGGTGGCGCAAGGCCGCGGCAAGGCCTACAAGCCCGCGTCGGTCGGGCCCGACGACATTGCGGTGCTGCAGTACACCGGCGGCACCACCGGCGTGAGCAAGGGTGCGGTGCTGCTGCACCGCAACCTGGTGGCCAACATCCTGCAGGCCGAAGCCTGGTACCAGCCGGCGCTTAAAAAAGTGCCGGCCGGCGAGCAGGTGGTGACCATCTGCGCGCTGCCGATCTATCACATCTTCGGCTTCAACACGAACATGATGCTGGCCATGCGCATGGGTGGCTGCAACATTCTCATTGCCAACCCGCGCGACCTGCCCAGCGTGTTCAAGGAACTCAAGGGCCAGAAGTTCCACAGCTTCCCGGCCGTCAACACGCTGTTCAACGCAATGGCGCAACACCCCGAGTTCAACACGGTCGATTGGAGCGGGCTGGTGATCTCGGTGGGCGGCGGCATGGCAGTGCAAAGCGCCACCGCCAAGCTGTGGCTCGAGAAAACCGGCTGCCCGATCGTCGAAGGTTATGGCTTGAGCGAGACCAGCCCGTCGGCCACCTGCAACCCGGTGGACAGTACCGCCTACAGCGGCAACATCGGCCTGCCGATGCCGAACACCGAGCTCACCCTGCTCGACGACGACGGCAACGAGGTGCCGCTGGGCACGCCCGGCGAGATCGCCATCAGGGGCCCGCAGGTGATGGCCGGCTACTGGCAACGCCCCGACGAGACCGCGAAGGTGATGACGGCCGACGGCTTCTTCCGCAGCGGCGACATCGGCATCGTCGACGAGCGCGGTTACTTCAAGATCGTCGACCGCAAGAAAGACATGATCCTGGTGAGCGGCTTCAACGTCTACCCGAACGAGATCGAAGACGTGGTCACGCAGATGCCGGGCATCCTCGAATGCGCGGCCGTCGGCATCCCCGA
>JANOQS010000527.1:0-1769 GCA_031414975.1 Methylibium sp.
CCAGCTCGGCCTGCGGAAAAGTGCTGTGGCGCACGATGTCGGCCAGCATGTGCACGAACCGCCCCGCATGGCGCGCCATGCCGCGCATGTGGTACGCGGTGTGGTCCTTGTCGGTGTGGGCGTTGACCTCGGCGCCCAGCAGTTCGGCGTCCAGGTTGACCTGCTGGCAACTGCGCGTCAGGGTGCCCTTGAACGCCATGTGCTCGCAGAAGTGGCTCGCGCCGTTCAGGCGCTTGCTCTCGTGCGCGCTGCCGGTGCGCACGAACACGCTCACGCTGGCGCTGTCCAGGTGCGGCAGGCGGAGGGTGATCACGCGCACGCCGTTGGTGAGCGTGGCGACGGTGGTGTCGGGGTCGGTGGTGGGGTGGGTCATGGGTTGGAGGAAGAAGGTCAGGCCTTGAGCAAGGCCACCCCGGCCAGGTCGCCCATCGAACGGTCAAACGTCGCCGTCGATTCGCAGCCCCAGCGGGTGTTCGTGGCGGCGATCAGGCGGTCGGAGAAGCGGGCCAACGATCCGGTGAACGCCTTCAGCGCCACGCTCGGCACCTTGGCCTGGCCAGTGCGGTCGAAGCCGTACTGGCGCCGCAAGACGTTGGTGTCAAAGCCGATCATCGTGCGCTGCGGGACTTCGCGCGCGGGTTGAGTTCGGCGGCAGTGGCTGCTATCGCTTCGTTGATGGCCCGCAACGACACCGGCTTGCGCCCGGGCCGCCTCAGCCGCCCGGCCAGGCCCAGGGCCGTTGTGGCCAACGGCCGTGCCACGATCATGCCCGTGTCGTCGATGCTGAAGTCGAGCCGGGCGCCGGTGGTCAGCCCCAGCCGCTCGCGAATCTCTTTCGGCAGCGTCAACTGGCCTTTGCTGGTGAGGGTGACGAGCATGGTGCGTGCGTCTTCTTGCAGAATGAAATGAGCCGGACGAATGGTATGTCGAAAGGCGCTTGTGTCGCGCGGCCCATCTGCGGCACGATGCTGTGAACTCGCCACACCGCCCACGCTCAAGACCCCATGCCGCTTCGTCTGATTCTTCCGAGTCTGGCGCTGGCCTGCGCTGCCGCCTCGGCCCAGCCCGCCGGCACCTTGCCGTCGCCCGAGTGCGAGCGCGCGCTACAAGCTGTGCAGGCGTGCGAGGACGTGGCGGCATCTGCGCCCGACGCCGCGCCGCGCGCCGATGGGCGCCGGCGTGCCCCCGATGCGCGCCTGCTGGATTTGCGCCGTCGGGCCGCGCAGGTGTGTCTGGGTGGCAAGGCGCCCGCGCCGCAGCGCCAGGTGCAGGCGCCGGTGACGGTCGCGCCGGTGATCGTGGCCCCGGTGACTGTGGCCCCGGTGACCGTGGCCCCGGTGACCGTGGCCCCGGTGAAGGTGACGCCAGTGACTGTGGCCCCGGTGACCGTGCCGCCCGTCTCCGTAACGCCACCAGCCCCACCCCCGCCGCGCAACGCCCCACCCCTCGTCATCACCTCCTGCGACCCGACCGGCTGCTGGGCCAGCGACGGTTCGCGCCTGAACCGCATGGGTCAGAATCTGCTCGGCCCGCGCGGGCTGTGCAGCGTGCAGGGCAACCTGCTGCAGTGCCCTTGAAGCCTTGAAGCCCTGAAGCCCCGAGGATCGCATGATGAACATCGCCCTGATCGCCCACGACCGCATGAAGCCGGTCATCGTCGAGATCGCACGCGAGTTCGCGCCAACCTTGCGCTTGCATCGGCTGATGGCCACCGGCACCACCGGCGGGCGCTTGCAGGACGAGCTCGGGCTCGAGGTCGAACGCCTGCT
>JANOQS010000528.1:0-3252 GCA_031414975.1 Methylibium sp.
GCCACGGCGCTCGTGCTGCCACCACTCCCCCCACCGCCGCCGCCGCCGCAGGCCGCGATCGTCAGGGTCAGGCTCAGCAGGGCCATCAGGCCAGCGGTCAGGCCGGCCGTCAGGTGTGTCGACAGGCGGCGACGCCAGGATCCGTTCTTCATTGACAACTCCCGTGGCCGCCAACCGCGGCGGTCGCCGGCAGTTTAGAGCGTCGGGCCGTCGTTTCCGTTCGAAGCCGGCCGGGCCAGCCACAAGCTCACTGAAGATGCCACGGAGATCACGGCCCAGAAGGTAAAGAAAGCCAGTGTGTAGACCGCCTGAGACGACCAGCCTGCGCCGGCGGCGCCCAGGCCATGCAGTTCGGCAGGGTCGATTTGTGCGAACACCAGCATCTCCAGCACGCCGGCCATCGCGAAGGCAGGCCACAGCACGGTCAGAAAGCGGTGTTTCATGCGAGGGCCCGGCATCAGTTGGCCGGCGTGGCGGCGTGGTTGCGCGCTTTCATCGCCGGGGCGAGGCTGTCTTTGGGGCTGACGGGCACGGCCACGTCGGCGCCGGGGCGGGCATGGGGCGGGCGGGCCGCTTCGAGCACCGGGTCGATGTGGCGCCACGCGATCACCGCGGTGGCCAGGCTGGCGATCACAACCGACAGCGGCCCGCTGATGACCACCCAGACCATCGGAACGCGCCACCAGGGGACGGCGGGCACTGAACGCAAGGCGGCAGGTGGGTTCATGACGGGCTCCAGTTCAGCGTGGCAAGGTCAATGTGGCAAGGTCAGCCAGGTCAGCGTGGCACCACGAAAGTCGATTTTTCAGTCACCACCGCCGCGGCAGACCGGTCATCGGCGAGCCGCGTGATCTCGAAGCGCAGCGGGTGCGCGCCGGGCCCGAGCGCCTGCGCCGCCTGGGGTGGCAACTGCACATTCACCGGCACCCAGCGCGCTTGCGTCGCGGCCACCTCGGCCTCGGCCACAGACGCGACCTGCGCGCCGGCCAGGCCCGTGACCGTGACGCGGTAGCGCTGCGGCAGTTCGGTGGCGTTCATCACCTGCAGGCGGTAGACGTTCTCGACCTTGCCGTCCTGCACCAGCCGCGCCAGCGCACCGCGGTCGCGCACCACGTCGACGCGGAACGGGCTGCGCAGCGCCAGGCTGGTGGCCAGGGCGGCGCTGATCAGCAGCAGGATCGCGCCGTAGACCAGCACGCGCGGTCGCAACACCCGCCTGAACATCTGCGCCTGGGTCCAGCGTTGCGCCATGCCGGTCTGGGTCGCGAAGCGGATCAGCCCGCGCGGGTAGGCCATCTTGTCCATCACGCCGTCGCACACGTCGATGCAGGCGGCGCAACCGATGCATTCGTACTGCAGGCCCTTGCGGATGTCGATGCCGGTGGGGCACACCTGCACGCACAGGGTGCAATCGATGCAGTCGCCCTTGCCCTGGGCCGCCAGCGCAACGTGTTCGGTCGAGCGCGGGCGCGAGCCGCGCGGTTCGCCGCGGGCGGTGTCGTAGCCGACGATCAGGGTGTCCTTGTCGAACATCGCACTCTGGAAGCGCGCGTACGGGCACATGTACTTGCACACCTGCTCGCGCAGGTAGCCGGCGTTGCCGTAGGTTGCCAGGCCGTAGAACAGGACCCAGAACCATTCCCACGGCCCGAAGCCGAAGCTCGCGACCTCGGTGACCAGGCTGCGGATCGGCGTGAAGTAGCCCACGAAGCTCAGCCCGGTCCACAGGCTGATGCTGATCCAGACCGCCTGCTTGCCGCCCTTGCGCAGCCACTTCTGCGCTGTCCACGGGCCGGCATCGAGCTTGATGCGCGCCTGGCGGTCGCCCTCGAAGCGGCGTTCCACCCACATGAAAATCTCGGTGTACACCGTCTGCGGGCAGGCAAAGCCGCACCACAGCCGGCCGGCCACCGCGGTGAACAGGAACAGCGAATACGCGCTGACGATCAACAGCCCGGTCAGGTAGATGAAGTCTTGCGGGTACAGCACCAGCCCGAAGATGTAGAAGCGCCGCGACGCCAGTTCGAACAGCACCGCCTGGCGGCCGTTCCAGTCCAGCCACGGCAGGCCGTAGAACAGCAGTTGCGTGGCCCACACCAGGGCCCAGCGCCAGCCGGCGAACCAGCCGCTGACCGAGCGCGCGTGGATCTTGCTCTCGGACTGGTACATCGACACCATCGCCACCGCCGCGTCTTCCGACACGGCGATGGGGATGACGCGCTGCGCGGGCTGGGTCACTTGGACGCTGCGGCGGCCACCGAGGGCTGCGAAAGGCTCCACACGTAGGCCGCCAGCACGTGGATCTGCTGCGGGCTCAGGCGGCCCTGCTGGGCCGGCATCACGTTGGTCTTGCCGTGGGTGACCATGGCCACGATCACGTCCTCGCCCCAGCCGTGCAGCCAGATTCGGTCGGCCAGGTTCGGCGCGCCGAGCGCCGGGTTGCCCTTGCCGTCCACGCCGTGGCAGGCGGCGCAGGTGCCGAACTTGGCTTTGCCGAGTTGCGCGGCAATCGAGTTGTGCGGGCTGCCCGACAGGCTCAGCACATGGTTGGCGAGATTGCGCACGTCGTCAGTGCTGCCCACCGCCGCGGCCATCGGCGGCATCATGCCCTGGCGGCCCAGGGTGATGGTTTCTTCGATCTTCTCGGGCGTGCCGCCGTGCAGCCAGTCGGTGTCGGTCAGGTTCGGGAAGCCCTTGCTGCCCTTGGCGTCGGAGCCGTGGCAGGTGGCGCACTGGTTGATGAACAGGCGCTCGCCGATCCCCATCGCGCCGCGGTCGCGCGCCAGCGCATCGGCCGGCATCACCGCGTACTTGGCGTAGACCGGCTCCATCGCCGCGTTCGCCTTCTTCTGCTCGGCCTGGTACTGGCCGGTGCTGGTCCAGCCGAAGCTGCCGGCGGCGTTGCCCAGGCCGGGGTACACCACCAGATAGCCGAGCGAGAACAGAACCGTCAGCACGAACAGCACCATCCACCAGCGCGGCAGCGGGTTGTTCATCTCTTTCAGGTCTTCGTCCCACACGTGGCCGGTGGTGCCGTCGTCGCCGTTCGGGCCGACCATGACCTTGCGCTTGCTTGCGATGAGCAGCAGCCACAGGCAACCGGCCAGGCCGAGCAAGGTACTCGCGGCGATGAAGATCGACCAGCCGTTGTTGAAGAAGTCGCTCATGTGCGTGTCTCGCGTTCGCTTTGTGCCGGGTTGGGTTCGCCCGCGAACGGCAGCTGCGCCGCTTCGTCGAAACGCGCCCGGTTGC
>JANOQS010000529.1:0-2676 GCA_031414975.1 Methylibium sp.
GGCAACCACAACATCAACAACACCACCGCCGCGCCGAACACGAACAGGTACCAGGCCTGCGCGAAGCGCAGCCACTCCGGCAGCAGCACGCCCACCGCCGAGCCGATCAGCGGGCCGAAGAAGTAGCCCGGCCCACCGACCACCACCATCAGGTACATCATGATCGACGCGCTGACGGCAAACGGCGCCGGTTCGATGAACTGCACCAGGCACGCGAACAGCGCGCCGGCCAGGCCCGCATACACCGCACCGATCGCGAACGACAGCAAGGTGTAGAGCTGGATGTTGACGCCCAGGCTTTCGGCGCGGATCGGGTTGTCGCGCAACGCGGTGAAGGCCTTGCCCCAGGGCGAACTGAGCAGCCGCCACAACAGGAACGAGACGATCACCGTGAGCGCCAGCACGAAGTAGTAGAACGCCAGCGCACCGTCGAGCACGAAGCCGAACAACGATGGCCGCGCGATGTTGTTGATGCCGAAGGTGCCGCCGGTCAGCCACTCTTCGTTGCGCATCACCAGCCACACCGCGGTGTTGAAGCCCAGGGTGGCAAACGCCAGGTAGATCGTCTGCACGCGCAGTGCCGGAAAGCCCAGCCCGAGGCCGATGACGAAGCAGCCCAGCATCGCCAGCGGCAGGCCCAGCCAGAAGCTGAAGCCGGCCTTCATGACGATGGCCACCGTGTAGGCGCCGATGCCGAAGAACGCCGCGTGGCCGAGCGACTTCTGGCCGGCGTAGCCGACCGTCAGGTTCAGGCCCATCGTGGCGATCACGAAGATCAGCCAGTAGGTGAACAGGTAGATGCCGTAACTCTTGAGCATCGGCGGGGCGGCCAGCAGGACCAGCGCGCCGATGGCACCAATGACGAGGTGAAGTGGTTTCATGGTGTGTGCTCCCGGCTCAGACCTTGCGCTCGATCTTCTTGCCCAGCAGCCCTTGCGGCTTGAACAAGATCACGAGCATGAACAGGATCAGAGCCACCGCGTCTTTGTAGGCCGGCGAGATGTAGGCCGCGGCCAGGTTCTCGAACACGCCGACGATGATGCCGCCCAGCAGCGGCCCGCGCGAGTTGTTGAAGCCGCCGATGATCGCGGCGAAGAAGGCTTTGGTGCCGAGCGACTCGCCCATGTCGAACTTGGCCAGGTACGTGGGCGTGACCAGCAGCGCCGCCGCGCAGGCCAGCACCGCGTTGATGGCAAACGTGTAGAAGATCATGCGCGGCACGTTGATGCCCAGCACCGTCGCGCTCTCGGTGTTCTGCGCCACCGCCTGCATCGCGCGGCCGGTCACCGTTCTGGCCAGGAAGGCCTGGGTCATGAACACCAGCGCGAGCGCCAGCAGCAAGGTGCCGATGTCGGCCAAGGTCACGGTGACTCCGGCCACGTTGAACAGCTTGTCGGCGAACAGGCTCGGGAACGGATGCGCCTCGGCGCTGTAGCCGGCCCGCACGCCGTTGCGCATCGCGATCGCCAGGCCGATGGTGGCCACCACGATCGGCATCATGCCGAACTTGAACAGCGGGTCCACCACGCCGCGCTTGAAGCCCCAACCCAGCACCAGCACCGACACCGCGCAGGTGCACAGGAAGCTCATCAGGAGCGGAAAGCCCATCGCATTGAAGGCCAGCATCATGAAGGCCGGCAGCATCACGAACTCGCCCTGCGCGAAGTTGATGGTGCCCGAGGCCTGCCACAACAAGGTGAAGCCCAGGCCGGCCAGGGCATAGATGCTGCCCGTGGCCATGCCGGAAAGGAAGAGTTGAAGAAAGTCGGTCATGGTGCGATCCCGAAAGTCGATTCACCGCAGAGGCACTGAGAACGCAGAGGACCTCAGAGGAATGCCGCAACGACAAGAGCAGTCACTCTGCGCTTCCTCTGCGTCCTCTGAGGCTCTGCGGTGAGGGCGTTGGTAGGGCGGCTTACTTCTTGCTCAGCGGCGGCAGGATTTCCTTCACCACCTGCTTGCCACCCACCACTTCGACGACGAAGCTCTCGCGGTCCAGGTCGCCGTTGGCGTCCACGCTCACGTCCATCAGCACGCCGGGGTTCTTGGCGGCGCTCACCGTCAGGCCGTGCAAGGTCTGCGCGACCAGCTTGCGGTCGATCTTGCCGGCCTTCTCGATCGCCGCCTTGAGCAGGTACACCCCTGTGTAGCCCTTGATGCCGTTGTGGTCGGAGATGTACTTGTAGTCCTGGTAGAAGTTGGCCTTGAACTTGAGCATCAGCGGGTTGGGCGAATCGACCGTCAGGCCCACGTGCGCGACCGCGCCGTTGGCGGCTTCGCCGGCCAGTTCGATCACCTTCTGGCCGGTCAGCGTGGTCTCGCCGACGATCGGCTTGTTCCAGCCCTGCTTGCGCAGCTCGCGCAGTGCGCGCGCCGACTCTTCTTCATTGGTGTAGACGAACAGCGCGTCCGGGTTGGCCTGCTTGGCCTTGAGCACCGGGGCCGAGAAGTCGACCTGGCCCGAGTCGGTGGAGATGTCGGCCACCACCTTCACGCCGGCCGCCTCTAACGCCTTGGTCACCGAGTCGCGCCCGCCCTTGCCGAAGTCGTTGTTGACGAACATCACCGCGACCGTCTTGGCCTTCACGTTGTTGGCGATGTAGCGCGCCACCTTGGGCATCGAGGGCTACATCGCGGTCTACATGATGAAGGCCGGGATCGAGAAGGCCGGCAAGA
>JANOQS010000530.1:0-2203 GCA_031414975.1 Methylibium sp.
TCGGGCGTGATCTTCCGCAGCACCGAACGCTTCATGCCCAACCCGGCCCAGGCGCTGCACGCGTTCTGCCACGCGGTGCCGGGGCGCTGGCACCAGATGTCGGTGATGCTGTCGGCCGCCAGCGCGGTGAGCTGGGCCACCCGTGCGTTCGGCTTTGCCGACGAAGCGGCGCTGCTGCGGGCAGCGGAGTCCACCCACGACACGCAGCGCGACAGCGCCCCGCTGTTCCTGCCCTACCTCAGTGGCGAACGCTCGCCGCACAACGACCCGCTCGCGCAAGGCGCACTGGTCGGCCTGACCCATTCGCACGACGCGGCGGCGCTGGCGCATGCGGTGGTCGAAGGCGTGAGTTTCGGGCTGCTCGACGGTTACCGCAGCTTCGGCGCCATGCCCGGTGCGGCCAACGCCACCGGCACGCCGCTGTCGCTGGTGGGTGGCGGCGCGCGCAGCGCGTTCTGGGCCCAGCTGCTTTCCACCCTGCTCGACCTGCCGCTGCTGACCCACCAGGGCGGCGAGGCCGGCGGTGCGCTGGGCGCCGCGCGGCTGGCCTGGCTGGCCGACGGCGGGAGCCTGTCCGAGGTGTGCGTGGCGCCGCCGGTGGCGCAATCCTTCGAGCCCGACGCGGCGGCGCAGCAGCGCCTGGCGCCGCGTGCCGAGCGCTTTCGGCGGCTGTACCCAGCCCTGCGCGCCACGTCGGCCGGCTGATCCGTGCCGCGACCGGCGCCGGTGCCCGCGGGTGCGCAGCAGAAAAGCCCGCCAGCGCCAATAATCCCCAGCTTCGTTCCCTTCCATGCCGTGCGGCCCTGGCTGCGCCAGCCCGCTGCCATGCCCCGTCTGCTGTACCTGCTGGCCCTGTGCAACCTGGTGCTGGGAACCGGCGCATTCATCATCAACGGCATCCTCACGCCGGTCAGCGAGTCGCTCGGCGTCAGCGTCGCGGCGGCCGGCCAGGCGATGACGGTGTATGCCTTGTCGACCGCGCTGCTGGCCCCGCTGATGCTGGTGGCCACCGGCTGCTGGCCGCGCAAACATGCGCTGGTGTTCAGCATGCTGCTGTTTGCCTTGGGCAGCGCGGTGTGCGCGCTGGCGCAGAGCCTGGCAGTGTTGCTGGCCGGCCGTGCGCTGATGGGCGTGGGCGCAATGTTCACGCCGCTGGCGGCCGGCATTGCGGTGGCGCTGGTCGAGCCGGCCAAACGCGGGCGCGCACTGTCGCTGGTATTCATGGGCGTGAGCCTGAGCTACGTGATCGGGCTGCCGCTGGGCGCGTGGCTGGGTTTTCGCTACGGCTGGCACGTGCCGGTGGCGCTGGTGGGCGGTGCGGCCGTACTCGGCGCCGGCGCGCTGCTGCTGCTGTGCCCGAAAAACATTGCCGCGCCGGGCGCCAGCTTCAACGGCCTGGGCGCGGTGCTGGGCAACCCGCCGGTGGTGTGGGGGCTGGCGATGACCTTGTTCTACTTTGTCGCCATCTTCGTGGTGTTCGCCTTCGTCGGGCCGGTGCTGCAGACCTTGTCGCCCATGTCCAGCACCCGCCTGAGCGTGACCTTGATGCTGTTCGGCGTGGCCGGCGTGATCGGCACCGTGCTGGGCGGCTGGGCCAACGACCGTTTCGGCGCGCCACTCACCCTGAAGGTGCAACTCGGCGTGCTGGGCACGATGATGCTGCTGGTGCCGCTGACGCAGGGCCACTACCCGTTGATGATGGCGAGCTTCTTCATCTGGGGAATGGCCGGCTTCGGCATGATGACGCCACAGCAGTCGCGCCTGGCCCAGATGGCGCCTGCGCAAGCGCCGGTGCTGCTGTCGCTCAACACCTCGATGCTGTACTTCGGCACGGCCTTCGGCGCTGCGGTCGGCGGCGCGGTTTCCGGCACGGTGGGTTTTGCGCGCCTGCCGTGGGTCGGCGTGCTGTTTGCCGTGGCCGGGCTGGGCGCTTTGTGGATGAGCACACAGAAGACCCCGCTTCTCAAGACGGCCTGACAGAACGTGCCGGGTACAATCCCACATCAGCTCAGACTTCAGTCACTGCGCTGCCGTCATCCCTGACGTGATCTTTCCGGCCTGAACTTCGCTTCGGCCCACACCCCTTCTGCCTGCGACTGGCGCTTCGGTTCATCCGGGCGACAGGCCGATCTTCTCTTTTGGAACCCCCATGTCTTTCGATACCCTCGGCCTGGCCGAGCCGCTGCTGCGTGCCGTGCACGAA
>JANOQS010000531.1:0-6806 GCA_031414975.1 Methylibium sp.
ACCACGGCTACTTCGACATCGGCATCGCGGTCGGTTCGCCGCGCGGCCTGGTGGTGCCGATCCTGCGCAATGCCGACCAGATGAGCTTTGCCGACATAGAAAAGAAGATCGCCGAATTCGGCAACAAGGCCAAGGAAGGCAAGCTCACGCTCGACGACCTGACCGGCGGCACGTTCTCCATCAGCAACGGCGGCACCTTCGGCTCGATGCTGTCCACGCCCATCATCAACCCGCCACAGTCGGCCATTCTGGGCGTGCACGCCACCAAGGACCGCGCGGTGGTCGAGAACGGGGTGGTCGTGGTCCGGCCGATGAACTACCTCGCGATGTCTTACGACCACCGCATCATCGACGGCCGCGAGGCTGTTCTGGGGCTGGTGGCGATGAAGGAAGCGCTGGAGGACCCGGCCCGCCTTCTGTTTGACATCTGAGGCACGCCTGAAAATGAACAAGGCATTCGACGTCATCGTCATCGGGGCCGGCCCTGGCGGCTACATCGCCGCCATTCGTGCCGCGCAACTCGGCTTCAATACCGCGTGCATCGACGAGTGGAAAAACGACAAGGGCGGCCCGGCGCCTGGCGGCACTTGCACCAATGTCGGCTGCATTCCATCGAAGGCGCTGCTGCAGTCGAGCGAGCACTTCGACCATGCGGGGCACCACTTTGCCGAGCACGGCATCGGCCTGTCCAATCTGAGCGTGGACGTGGCCAAGATGCTTGGCCGCAAGGACAACGTCGTGAAACAGAACAACGACGGCATCCTGTACTTGTTCAAGAAGAACAAGGTGTCGTTCTTCCACGGGCGCGGTTCGTTCGTCAGCGCCACCGACGACGGCTACGAGATCGCGGTGGCCGGGCCGAAGCCCGACGTGCTGACCGGCAAGCACGTCATCGTCGCCACCGGCTCCAACCCGCGCGAGCTGCCCGGTGCAGCGTTCGACGAGGTGAAGATCCTGTCGAACGACGGCGCGCTGCGCATCCCGGCCGTGCCGAAGACGCTGGGGGTCATCGGCTCCGGCGTGATCGGGCTGGAGATGGGCTCGGTGTGGCGCCGCCTGGGCGCCGACGTGACGGTGCTCGAAGCGCTGCCGACTTTTCTGGGTGCGGTGGATGAACAGATCGCCAAGGAAGCGCACAAGGCGTTCACGAAGCAGGGCCTGAAGATCCAGCTGGGTGTGAAGATCAGCGAGGTGAAGGCTGGCAAGAAGGGCGTGAGCGTGGCCTATGCCGACGCAGCCGGTGCAGCGCAGACGCTCGACTGCGACAAGCTGATCGTCTCGATCGGCCGCGTGCCCAACACCAACGGACTCAACGCCAAGGGCATCGGCATGCGGCTGGACGAGCGCGGCTTCGTCGATGTCGATGCCGACTGCAAGACCAACCTGCCGAATGTGTGGGCCGTCGGCGACGTGGTGCGTGGCCCGATGCTCGCGCACAAGGCCGAAGAAGAAGGCGTTGCGGTGGCCGAGCGCATTGCCGGGCAGCACGGCCACGTCAACTTCAACACCATCCCGTGGGTCATCTACACCAGCCCCGAGATCGCCTGGGTCGGGCAGACCGAACAGCAGCTCAAGGCAGCGGGCCGCGCCTACAAGGCCGGCACCTTCCCGTTCCTGGCCAACGGCCGGGCACGGGCGCTGGGCGACACCACCGGCATGGTCAAGTTCCTGGCCGACGCGAAGACCGACGAGATCCTGGGCGTTCACATCGTCGGGCCGCAGGCGTCGGAGTTGATCGCCGAAGCGGTGGTGGCGATGGAGTTCAAGGCCTCGGCCGAAGACATCGCGCGCATCTGCCACGCCCACCCGTCGCTCAGCGAAGCGACCAAGGAAGCCGCGCTGGCGGTGGACAAGCGCACTTTGAACTTCTGATGATCGGGTTGCACCACACAAGGCAGTAGGCCGCCGCTCCATGTCGGTCCGCTCCCTCTACGAACAGACGCTTGCGGAACGCGGCTACCACACCGACCCCGCGCAGTTGCGCGCGATCAAGGCGCTGGAGCGCTGCGAGAACGAGTGGGCCGACTACAAGGCGCGCCGCAGCAACGCGCTGACCAAGCTGATTGCGCGCCCGCCGATCCCGCGCGGCGTTTACATGCATGGTGGCGTCGGCCGGGGCAAAAGCTTCCTGATGGACTGCTTCTTCCAGGCCGTGCCGCTCAAGCGCAAGACGCGGCTGCACTTCCACGAATTCATGCGCGAGGTGCACCGCGAACTGGCCGAACTGCACGGCACGGTGAACCCGCTGCAGGAGCTGGCCAGGCGCATGGCGCTGCGCTTCCGGCTGATCTGCCTGGACGAGTTTCACGTGGCCGACGTGACCGACGCGATGATCCTGTACCGGCTGCTCGAGGCGCTGTTCGACAACCGCGTGAGCATCATCACCACCTCCAACTTCCACCCCGACGGGCTGTACCCGAACGGCCTGCACCGCGACCGCATCCTGCCCGCCATTGCGCTGCTCAAAGCCAAGCTGGAGATCATCAACGTCGACAACGGCCACGACTACCGCCAGCGCACCTTGGAGGAGCTTGGCCTGTACCACTGCCCGAACGGTGCAGCGGCCGACGCGGCGATGAACCTGGCCTTCGAGCGCCTGGCCGAAGCCAAGGACGAAAGCCCACTGCTGCGCATCGAGCAGCGCGAGTTCCCGGCCCGGCGGCGCGCCGGCGGCGTGGTGTGGTTCGACTTCAAGGTGCTGTGCGGCGGGCCGCGCTCGCAGAACGATTACCTCGAGCTGGCGTCGCAGTTCCACACCTTGCTGCTGTCCAACGTGCCGCAGATGTCGCCGCGGCTGGCCTCCGAAGCGCGCCGCTTCACCTGGTTGGTGGACGTGCTGTACGACCGCCGGGTCAAGCTCATCATGTCGGCCGAAGTGCAGCCGGACGAGCTGTACACCGAAGGGCCGATGGCGCACGAGTTTCCGCGCACCGTGTCGCGCCTGAGCGAGATGCACTCGGCCCCATTCCTGGCGCTGTCGCGCCGCGATGTGGACACCGCACTCACATGAGTCGTGCCCTGCGGTGCTGGCTTGTGGGCGGCCTGTTGTTTGGCGCCTTGTCCCTGGCTGCCGCCGCCGTTCAGGCGCAGGGCCCAGGAGATGAACGCCAGCGCCTTGCCGCCGAGCGCGCCGCCGTGGAGGCGCGGTTCGCCGAACGCGAAGCAGGCTGCCAGCAGCGCTTTGCGGTGACCGACTGTGTCAATGAGGCGAAGAAGGAACGGCGCGACGCGATGGCCCCGCTGCGGCGACGCAGCGCCGAACTCGATGACGCCCAACGCAAGCAGCGCGCCGCCCGGCAAGTGGAAGCGGTGCATCGCAAGGTGGACGAGGCCCAGGCGCGCGAGCGCGAGGCGGCGTTGCGCGAACCCGCGGCCGCCCGCCCGCCCGCGGCGCCCGCGCCGGCCGAGGCCGCATCGGCGCCGCAGCAGGAGGCGCGCGATGCCCGCCAGCCCAAGCTCAAGCCGCCTCCCAGACGCTTGACGGCACGCATGCCGCCCGAGACCTCGACCAACGCCGAACGGCGTGCGAGGGAGGCAGCAGGCCAGGCCCGCATCGACGCCCGCAAGCGGGCCGCGCAGGAGCACCGGGAAGCGGTGGAGCGGCGCAACGCCGAGCGCGCGTCGAGCGGCAAGCAGGCCGCCCCGTTGCCCGTGCCGGCCAGCGGCGCACTGCGCTGACGTGACCCGCGCCGCGCCGCGCTGCGCTGAGGCAGCGCGGCCGGTGACTACAGCGCGTCGACGCGGATCAGCGCCAGCGACAGGTTGTCGCCGCCGCCTCGGGCGCGTTGGCGCGCCTTGTTGATCAGCATCTCGCTGGCCTCACGCGGTGGCAGCGCGTGCACGATGGCGCCGATCTCGCGCGCGGTGAAGTAGTGCCACAGCCCGTCGCTGCAGGCCATCACGCAGTCGCCCACTTCGAGCCGGGCGATGTGGTGCTGCGTCAGCGGCGGGTCCTGGTTGGTGCCCAGGCAACCGGTCAGCAGGTTGGACTGCGGGTGGTTGTTGGCTTCTTCTTCGAGGATCTGGCCTTCGTCGACCAAGCGCTGCACATAGGAATGGTCGACCGTGCGCGACACCAGGTTGGATGCGCGGAAGTGGTAGATGCGCGAGTCACCAGCATGAACGATGTCGCATTCGCGTGACGGGCTGATGATGAAGGCCGCCAAGGTGCTGTGCGGCTCTTCTTCGGACGTGATGGCGGTGAGCTTGATCATCAGGTGCGCTTCGAGCACCAGTTGCTTGAGCACCTCGGCGGTGTTTTCGCGGCTCGGCGCGAAGCGCTCGAACAACTGCTGGGCAGTGAGGATCACCTGGTCGGCCGCCTTGCGCCCGCCGCTCTTGCCGCCCATGCCATCGGCCACGACGCCCAGAACGCAGCCGGGAACCCGGTCGTGCGACAGAATCTGGACCTGGTCTTGCTGGTAGGCGCGATCACCGCGGTGCAGGCCCGTGGAGCCGGAGAGTCGGTAGGCCTGGCTCGAAGTGCTCATGGACGAAAACTATAATCCCATTGTCCTGCGGCGACCAAGGCAACAGGCAGGCAATAGTCAGGCAATACACGGGACAAATACGCGCCTCGATGGACAATGACAACCTGCATTCGCTGCCGCGCCACCTCATCGAGCTGCGCATGGCCCATGCAGACCTCAACAGCCTGATCGACCAGGCCACCGTCGAACACCCCGAAGACGAACTCGTGTTGCGCCGGCTCAAGAAGCGCCGCCTGCTGCTGCGCGACCAGATCGCCCGCATCGAAGCCGAACTCGACCCGCCGGAGCCTGCGTGAGGCGGTACTCCTCGCGCCCCGTGTTTCGATGACCGATCTGGATCGGGCGGTGGCCGAGGCGTTTTCGCACGGCGGCGCGCTGGCGCGGGCCGATGTGAACCACGTCGAGCGTGAGGTGCAATTGCAGATGGCCCAAGGCGTCGCGCAGGCCATCGAAACCCGTGGCACCTTGGTGGTGGAGGCCGGCACCGGCGTCGGCAAGACCTTCGCCTACCTGGTGCCCACCTTGCTGAGCGGCGCGCGGGCGCTCATCAGCACCGCCACCAAGAGCCTGCAGGACCAGCTCTTCCTGCGCGACCTGCCGCGCTTGCGCGACGCGCTGCAATTGCCCGTCAGCGTGGCGCTGCTGAAGGGCCGCGGCAGCTACCTGTGCCTGCACCGCATGAACCAGGCGCGCCAGTCGGCCCAGTTGCCTGACCGTTGGGCGGTGCGCACGCTGGCCAAGGTGGAGCAGTGGTCGCACCTCACCGTCAGCGGCGACCTGGCCGAACTGGAAGGGCTGGACGAGCGCAGCAGTGTGATCCCGCTGGTCACCTCGTCGCGCGAGAACTGCCTGGGCCAGGAGTGCCCCGAGTTCCGCCGCTGCCACGTGGTCAAGGCGCGCCGCGAAGCGATGGCCGCCGACCTGGTGGTCGTGAACCACCATCTGTTCTTTGCCGACATGGCGCTGCGCGACACCGGCGTGGCCGAACTGCTGCCCAGCGTGGAAGTGGCGGTGTTCGACGAAGCGCACCAATTGGCCGAGGCCGGTGTGCA
The DNA here is from genome assembly GCA_031414975.1 of Methylibium sp. Classification (GTDB taxonomy): domain Bacteria; phylum Pseudomonadota; class Gammaproteobacteria; order Burkholderiales; family Burkholderiaceae_C; genus LGRD01. The sequence continues at coordinate 5,543 of JANOQS010000531.1, forward strand.
GTTCCTCGGCACGATCCTGGGCACCGGCCAGGTGCTGGACTTTGCGCGCGACATGCTGGGTGTGGGCCTGAGCCAGGCACGCGGGCTGGTGCCCTGGCAGGACCTGGCCGCCGCTTGCGACCGTTCGGCGCGCGAATTGCGCCTGGCCGCAGCCGGGCCGGCGCGCGAGTTGCGCGGCTCGCTGAAGTTGCGCTGGGACGAGCGCGCGCGCGGCTCCGCCTTTCAGCAGGCGCTCGCGGGCGTGGCCCAGGCCTGCGAAGCGGCGCTGGAAGGGCTGGAGCAGGTCAGCGAACTCGCGCCCGACTTCGTCAAGCTGGCCGAGCGGGCGTCTCAGTTGGCGCTGCTGGCTGGGCGCTTTGCCGAGCCGGCGGCCAGTGGCAACGTGCGCTGGATCGAAACTTCACCGCACCAGGCCCGCCTGGTCGAGTCGCCGCTGGACATTCGCGACGCTTTGCGCGAGCAGATGAACGCCGCGCCCAAAGCATGGGTCTTCACGTCGGCCACCTTGGGTGACGACGAGCGGCTGTCATGGTTCACCGAATCGGCCGGCCTGGGTGACGCGCAGATCCTGCGCCTGGGCAGCCCGTTCGACTACGCGCACAACGCGCGCCTGTTCGTGCCGGCGCGCTTCCCCAAGCCCAACGAGAGCGGGCACCCGGCCGCCGTGGCGGCGTTGGCGGCGCGCTGCGCACGGGCGCTGGGCGGGCGCACGTTCGTGCTGACCACCACCTTGCGCGCGCTGCAGGCCATCGGCGAGGCGTTGCGCGCGGCGTTCGAAGCGCAGGGCGATGGCATCCAGGTGCTACTGCAGGGTCAGTTGCCCAAGCGCCAGTTGATGCAGCAGTTCCTGGCCGAACCGCGTTCGGTGCTGGTGGGCTCGCAGAGTTTCTGGGAAGGTATCGACGTGCCCGGCGACGCGCTGCAATGTGTGCTGATCGACAAGCTGCCGTTTCCGCCGCCGAACGACCCGCTGGTGGAGGCGCGCGTGAAGCGCCTGGAGAGCGAAGGCCGCAACCCGTTTGCCGACTACTTCGTCGCCGAGGCGGCGGTGTCGCTCAAGCAGGGCGCCGGGCGGCTGATCCGCAGCGAAACCGACCGCGGCTTGTTGGTGGTGTGCGACCCACGCCTGGCCGGCATGAACTACGGCCGCCGCCTGTGCCAGGCGATGCCGCCGATGACGCGGCTCGCGACCGAGGACGAGGCGCTGGCTTGGCTGCTCAGCTTGGCCGAGCAGCCACCGGTGCCTTGACGCCTGCCTTCAGAA
>JANOQS010000532.1:0-1819 GCA_031414975.1 Methylibium sp.
GCGCAACGTGCTGATGGATGCGAACAGGCAAGCAGCTGCCGCATTCAAACAAGGAGCGCTACCGACGACGCTGTTCTTCGACGCCAAGGGGCGGCTGGTGAGCACGCGAATCGGTGAGCTTTCGGCCGCCACGCTGACCGAAAGGCTGCAAGCCCTGACACCGTGAAAATTGAGCTGTGACGCTCAGCCGCTGCAGCGCCAATGGCGTTCACACTGGGCCCGAGCGGGGTGAGTTGGTCACACCATCCACATGCACCTGCAGCCACCACTCCAGCAGCGCCAGATGCCACAGCTTGCTGCCCTGGATGCGCGTGAAGTGCCCCTCCGGGTTGGCCAATAGTTTGTCGACGTAGGCGCGCTGATAGAGCCCGCGCTGAATGCAGGCGTCTGACAGCAGGATGCCGCGCATCAACTCCAGAAACGGGCCGCGCACGTGCTTCAACGCGGGCACGGGGAAGTAGCCTTTGGGCCGGTCGATCACCGCACCCGGGATCACGCCGCGCGAGATCGCCTTGAGCGGGTACTTGCCGCCTTCTTTTAACTTGAGTTCCGGCGGCATCCTGGCGGCGAGCTCGACCAGTTCATGGTCCAGGAAGGGCACGCGCACTTCCAGGCCCCAGGCCATCGGCATGTTGTCCACGCGCTTGACGGGGTCGTCGACGATCAGGGTGGTGGCGTCGAAGCCCCAGACCGCGTCGAGAAAGGTATCGGACTTCGGCTTGGCCAGTTCGCGCGCGACCAGCTCGGTCGTCACATCGGGAACATGCCATGCCGGCGCGATCATCTCCACATACTCGGCGTGGTCGCGGTCGAAATAGTGCCGGCTGAAGCGCTCGACCGCCGGGCCGGTTTCGGCGTCCATCAACGGGTACCAGAAGTAGCCGCCGAAAACCTCGTCGGCGCCTTGCCCTGCGAGTACCACCTTCACCTCCTTCGACACCCGCTCGCTGAGCAGATAGAACGCAATCACGTCGTGGCTCATCATCGGCTCGGTCATCGCCGCCACGGCCTCGGGCAAGCGTGCCAGCACCTCGCTGTTCGGAATCAGATGCTTGTGGTGACGGGTCTTGAAGCGCTCCGCGATCAGGTCCGAGAACTCGAACTCGTCGGCCTTCTCCGCGCCCACACTGACGCCGTCGATGCCTTCGAAGCCGATCGAGAACGTCAGCAAGTCGTCCACATGATCGGCCAGCAGACCGACCAGCAGGCTCGAATCCAGCCCGCCCGACAGCAGTACACCCACTGGCACGTCGGCGGCCAGGCGATGGCGTTCGAGCGCGCGCACCAGCACCTTGCGGGTTGCGTCCAGCCATTCGGCCTCGGTCAGGGGCTGCGCCGGCCGTGTGGCGTCCAGAGTCCAGTACACCTTGTGCGAGATCGACCCGTCCATGCGTACCGTCATCGTCGTTGCGGGCGGCAGTTTGCGCACACCGCGAATCACCGTGCGCGGTGCCGGCACCACAGTGTGCAGCGTGAAGTGGTGGTGCAAGGCGACCGGATCAAGGCGCGTGTCAACGCCACCACCCGCCAGCAGCGCCGGCAAGCTCGACGCGAAGCGCAGCCGCCCTGCATCCTGCGCCAGGTACAGGGGCTTGATGCCGAAACGATCACGCGCCAGGAACAGGCTGGCTTGGTGCCCATCGCGCGTGTCCCAGATGGCAAAGGCGAACATGCCGTAGAAGCGCTGCACGCACTGCTCGCCCCAGGCGTGATAGGCCTTGAGGATCACTTCGCTGTCGCCTTCGGAGAAGAAGACGTAGCCCATCGTCATGAGTTCGGTGCGCAACTCACGGTAGTTGTAGATCGTGCCGTTGAATAC
>JANOQS010000533.1:0-5130 GCA_031414975.1 Methylibium sp.
TCGTCGAGGATCAGCAGCTTCGGGTCGGTCAGCAGCGCGCGCACGATCTCGACACGCTGGCGTTCGCCGACCGAAAGTGAATGCACCGGCCGCTCGGGCTCCACGTCCAGGCCATAGGTCGAGGCCACCTTGGTGATGCGCGCCGCCACTTCGGCGAGCGTGAAGGTCTTGCCCAGGCCGAGCCACACGTTCTCGGCCGCGGTCAGCGTGTCGAACAGGCTGAAGTGCTGGTAGACCATGCTGATCCCCAGATCGCGCGCCTGCGCCGGGCTGGCGATCTGCACGGCCTGGCCGTTCCAGCGGATCTCGCCTTCGTCGGGCCGCACCGCGCCGTAGATCATCTTCATCATGGTCGACTTACCAGCGCCGTTCTCGCCCAGCACGGCGTGGATCTCGCCGGGCTTGACGCGAAGGCTCACGTTGTCGTTGGCCTTGACGGCCGGGTACTGCTTGCTGATGCCGATGAGTTCGAGTCTCAACATGTCTTGCCTCCAATCGTTGTTCAGGACGTCCGTCATGGCGCCCGTTCGTACCGCCTCGCACCGGCCACATACGCTGCGACCAGGTTTCTTTCGTCGCCCAAGGTCATCCATGCAAACACGCGTTCATGCAATGCACGTGCCACTTCCATGCGCCGTTGCGCGACCGGGCCGACGGCCCAGTCCCACACGCACACATCGGCCAGGCGGCCAGGCTCCAACGAGCCGATCTCGCTGTCCAGGTGCAGCGCCTGCGCGCCGCCGAGGGTGGCGGCGTGGAGGGCCTTCCACGCGGTCAGGCGCTGGCCGGCCATCGCCTGGATCTTGTACGCGTCGGCCGCAGTGCGCAGCATCGACAGGCTGGTGCCACCGCCCACATCGCTGGCCAGGCTGACGGCGGCGCCGGCGGCTTGCGCCGCGCGCCAGTCGAACAGGCCGCTGCCGAGGAACAGGTTGGACGACGGGCTGTGCGCGATCTGCGCGCCGGTTGCGCGCAGCACCGCGCGGTCGGCGTCGTCGAGCCAGATGCCGTGGGCCAGCACGGCGCGTTCGTTCAGCAGGCCGGCACTCGCATACACGTCGAGGTAGCTGCGCGCCTGCGGAAAGAGTTCGGCGATCCAGCGCACCTCGGCGTGGTTCTCGGCCACGTGGGTCTGCATGTAGACGCCGGGGTGCGTGGCACACAGCCGCCCGGCCATCGCCAGCTGTTCGGGCGTGCTGGTGGCGGCAAAGCGCACCGTCACGGCATACGCGAGGCGGCCGTTGCCGTGCCAGCGCGCGATCAGGTCTTCGCAATCGCGCTCGGCCTGGTCCACGTCGTCGCGCAGGTTGTCGGGGCAATGGCGGTCCATCAGCACCTTGCCGGTGATCAGGCGCATGCCGCGCTGCTGCGCCGCTTCGAACAGCGCCTCGGCGCTGACCTTGTGCACGGTGGGGAATACCACCGCGCTGGTCGTGCCGTGCGCCAGCAGCGCGTCGAGAAAGCGCACCGCGCCGCTGCGCGCCAGGGCAGGCTCGGCGTAGTGCGCCTCGGCCGGGAAGGTGTAGGTGTTGAGCCACTCCAGCAACTCGGCGCCGTAGCTGGCGATCACGTCGATCTGTGGCGCATGCACATGCGTGTCGATGAAGCCGGGCATCACCAGGCAGCCGCTGTGGTCGTGGCGCTCCAGCTCGGATCGGGCCACTGGGCGCCAGGTTGTGCGCCGACGATGCGGCCAGCCTCGACCAGCAGCCAGTGGTCGGGCCGGAAGCGCACCGCATTCGACTCCACAGCACCCCAATCGGGCGTGCCGGTAAAGTCGAGCAGGTCGCCGCGGATCGCGATGCGCCGGGCCGTGGGCGGGGGGGAGGAGGTGCTTGCAGGCATGGTCATTCGTCGGCGGCGCGCGCTTTGGACCGCCTGAGCATGCCGTGCGTTGCGAGCCCGCGCGCCACTTCGCGCACCTGCTCGCGCAACCAGCGCGCTGGCGCGGAGGCATGGCTCAGGTCGTGCCAGAGCTGGTAATAGGTCAGGTCGGGAAACGGCACCGGGCAGCGCACGATGCACACCGGCAGGCTGTCCACATAGCGCGAGCAGAACAGCCGGCCGGTTGTGAGCACCAGCAAGCTTTGCGCCACCATCAGCGGGATCAGGCTGAAGTGCGCGCTGCGCACCACCACGTCGCGCGCCAGGCCCAGGCCGTGCAGGTGGTCGTCGATGACGCCGCGCGCGTTGGCATGCGTCGGCGTGGGCGCCACGTGCTCGCAGGCAAGATACCTTTCCTGAGTCCAGCCGCGTGCGGCGGCCGAGCGGGCCGATGAAGCGGTCTTGGCGGTCTTGGCGGCCCTGGCGACCGGGTGATCTTCGGCCACCAGGCAGACGATCTCGTCGCTCATCAACCGGCCCAGGTGCAGCTCTTCGGGCGGCTCGAGCCAGTTGCCGATCACCAGGTCGACCTCGCCGCTGGCCAGGCTGCGGCGGTAGTCGAAGTCGCCCGACAGCGGCAGCAGCTCCAGCCGCACCTGCGGCGCGAGCTTTTTCAGCCGCGCCACCAGCTCGGGCAGGAACAGCGGGTCGAGGTAGTCGCTGGCGGCGATGCGAAAGGTCTCGGTGCTGGTGGTGGGTTCGAACCCGGCGCTTCGGCTGCGCGGGCTGAACAGCCGGTTCGCCTCTTGCAACAGGTTCGCCGCCGGGCCCACCATTTGCAATGCAGCCGCGGTAGGCTGCATGCCGTTGCCGGCGCGCACCAACAAGGGGTCGCCCGTGAGCGCACGCAGCCGCTTGAGCTGGGCACTGACGGCCGGTTGCGTGCTCTGCAAGCGCAAAGCCGCCCGGGAGACGCTGCGTTCTGTAATCAAGGTGTGGAGGACCCGGATGAGATGGACCTCAATGTGGTCGAAATCGGTTCGCAGTGCCATACAGCCATTCCCATGACTTCTATGCGCAAGATCGTATACACCCCGGCCCGGTTCGGGTTAACTTTGTGGCCCCGACCGAGGTCTGCCAGGTCGGGCCCGTCTTCAGCGTCAGGAACCGCGTGAACCCCATGAACACTCAACCGATTCGCTTCTACCACCAGGGCAAGATCGTGCAGGTGGACGCGGCCCAGCCGACCCGCTCGGTGCTCGACTGGCTGCGCGAGGACGCCCGCTGCACCGGCACCAAGGAAGGCTGCAACGAAGGCGACTGCGGCGCCTGCACCGTGGTGATCGGCGAGCTGCCCGAGCGCACCGACGCGCCGGCCGGCGCGGTGCGAGGCCTGAGCCTGCGCACGGTCAACGCCTGCATCCAGTTCCTGCCCACGCTGAACGGCAAGGCGCTGTTCACGGTGGAGGACCTGAAGGCGATGAAGGCACCGCAGGCCAGCGGCAGCATCGAACTGCACCCCGTCCAGCAGGCCATGGTCGATTGCCACGGCTCGCAATGCGGCTTCTGCACCCCCGGTTTCGTGATGTCGCTGTACGCCACCTACGAACACCACCAGGCCTGCCGCTCGCGCCCGAGCCGCCAGCAACTGGCCGACGACCTGTCGGGCAACCTGTGCCGCTGCACCGGCTACCGGCCGATCCTGGACGCCGGCCAGCGCATGTTCGACCTGCCGCCGGTGGCGCTGGGCACCGCACCGGTGATCGAAGCGCTGCGCTCGCTGCAGTCGCCCGAGACCTTCAGCACCAGCGGCTTCCATGCGCCGAAGACGATCGCGGCGCTGGCAGAACTGCGCGAGCAACACCCGAAGGCGCAACTGCTGTCGGGCTCGACCGACATCGGTCTGTGGGTCAACAAGGGCTTGCGCGAGCTGGGCGAGATCTTGTACGTCGGTGACGTGGACGAGCTCAAGCGCATCGAGCGGCGCGAAGACGGCCTGTGGATCGGCGCCGGCGTGTCGCTCGAAGTAGCCTGGCGCGCGCTCGCCGCACAGCACCCCAGTCTGACCGACGTGTGGCTGCGCTTCGCCTCGGTGCCTATCCGCAACGCCGGCACCTTGGGCGGCAACGTCGCCAACGGCTCGCCGATCGGCGACGCGCCGCCGGTGCTGATGGCGCTCGATGCGCAGATCGAATTGCGCAGGGGCGAGCAGTCGCGTAGGGTGCCGCTGACCGACTTCTACATCGACTACATGAAGAACCAGCTACAGCCCGGCGAGTTCGTGCAGGCGCTGGTCGTGCCGCCCGCACCCGCGGGCCGGCAGGTGCGCGCCTACAAGATCAGCAAGCGCTTCGACTGCGACATCTCGGCGCTGTGCGCGGGCTTCTCGATCGTGCTGGCCGGCGACACGGTGAAGGAAGTGCGGCTGGCCTACGGCGGCATGGCCGGCATCGTCAAGCGCGCGGCAAGTGCCGAAGCGGCGCTGGTAGGCCAGCCGTGGTCACAGGCCAGCGTCGAATCTGCCCAGGCGGCGCTCGCGAACGACTTCAAACCCTTGAGCGACATGCGCGCCAGCGCCGCCTACCGCCTGCAGGTCGCGCAGAACCTGCTGCAGCGCTTCTGGCTCGAGACGCGTGCCGACCAGCCGCTGCCATTGCAGGCCACCAGTGTGTGGAGCGTGATGCCGCACGCGACTGTTTAGAGATGCGAATGAACGCCAGTCGGTTGAGTGGGGATCGGGCCGCCGGCGCATGCTGCTCCGCTCATGTCCCCCGGGCCGGAAGAGACTCGGCCCTCCTCCTTTACTTCGCTACGCAGCAAGCACCACCGTCCCGATCCGGGCAGCGGCTTTGGCTTTTCGACGGCCCGGAGAGACCGTTGCAAGCCGGGGGCGTCGGGTGGGGGACGGAGCGAAGTAAAGGAGGAGAGACGGGGCAGGGCCCCCGGCTCGGGGGACATGAGCGGAGTTCCCCACCCGATGGCCTCGGCCCTCACCGACGGCCGAAGTGAACGATGGAGCACTGACATGAACAAGCCACTCGAAACCTTCCTGCTTCAACCCGCCGAAGCGTTTGCCGACTACCTGAAGAACAACGCGCTGCGCATCAATGAATCGGCGGAAGCGAAGGCGCAACAAGACGGCGCGCGCGTGGGTGTGAGCCGGCCGCATGAGTCGGCGCACCTGCATGTGGCCGGTGAAGCGGCCTACATCGACGACCTGCCGGAGCTGAACGGCACCTTGCATGCGGCGCTGGGCCTGTCGCCGTTGGCGCATGGGCGCATCACCGCGATGGCGCTCGACAAGAT
>JANOQS010000534.1:0-26010 GCA_031414975.1 Methylibium sp.
CCGTAGCGCGCGGTGCGCCAGCCCGGGCTGAAGAACTGGCGCATCGAATCGCGGAACGCGCGCGAGCCGCGGTTGCGCCGCGCGAGCTCGAACTGGCGCAGGTTCCAGAGGCTGCGCGCGGCTTGCAGCGCGCGCTGGTCCTGCGTCATCACCGTCACGCGGGCGCCCAGCCATTGTTCGGCGCCGGCGGCCGCGCCGGCGGTGGCGCTCCAGCGCGTGCTCGGTGGGGCCGGCGCGGGCACCACGGCACGCGCCAGGCTGCCTTGCAGGCGGATGCTGACCACGCCGTCGGCATGGGCCCAGTTCAGCGCCACTGTCTGCGACGGGCCGCCCGGGTCGTCGTGCGTTTCGGCAAAGTGGCCGATCGGCGGGTCGTCGGGCCACGACATCGGCACGATCCGGTCGATGAAGACGTCAGCCTTTTCCAGCGCGTCGATTTCAGCGCGCAACCAGCGCCGGTCCACCGCGGCAACCCAGGTCGGCTGGCCGGCCGTGGCCTGCGGCGCGAGCGCGAGGTGAACGGCCTCGGGTTCGTCGAGCAGCGCTTCTTCGAGCACACCGTCGAGCGCGGCGCGCAACCGCGCGGCGGGGGCCTTGGGCAGGGTGATGCGGTGCCAGCTCACATCGGTATCGGCCAGCACGGCGATCAGGGTGGTGGCCTTGGGCAGCAGGGCGGCGGCGCAGCGCCCCTGCGAGCCCTGCGCCAGCCCGTCGGGGCTGACGACGAAGTCGTATTCCTGGCCGGGCCGCGGCGCGCCCGGCTCAGCCCCGCCCGAGCCGCGCGCACTGAGGCGCTGGCGCTGGGGAATCTGGATCACGAGGATGGACATGGGAGGGCGGGTCTGGGAACGCAATCATTGTAGACAGGCGAAAACTGCAACCCTTCACAAATCAAAGACTTACGAGTGGTTCGGGTTGCCGGTTCCGGGATTTGCAACCACCAGGGGGACGATCATGGCTCACGATCCGCCCGGCTGGTCGCGGCTGGACACTTGTTCACGCTGCAGCGCGATCACCTCGATGCCGCGCCGCTCGACCAGCGAACGCTGTTCGAGCACCCTGTCCCCCAGGCGCAGGCGGCCGCTGACTTCAAAGAAGCTGGACATCACCCCAATCCGCTGGGCCGGCAGCGGGCCCAGGCCGGGAATCTGCGCTTCGACCTCTTGGAGCGACTTGAACGGCGTGCGCTGGCGGTACTGCACCAGCCGCTCGGCGGTGGCCGAGTCGAGCCCTTTGATGCTTGCCGCCAGCACCTCGCGGGAGGCGGTGTTGACGTTCAACGAAGTCACCTTGGGCAGCAGCACGACGTAAGGTTCGATGCGCCGCACGGTCTGCGGCTCCAGGCCCAGCCAGGTCAGTTGCGAAATCGACCGGGGCAGCAAAGGCGCGGTGGCGCTGGAGGCCGCAAAGGCGTCGCGCAGCCCTTCGGCGATGCGGGTCGAGACGTCGCTGGACACGCCGATGTCCAGGCACAGCCGCTCCAGCGCCGCCAGCTCGGTGGGCAGCACCTTGAGGTCGGGGCTGATCAGGTTGCGCAGGTTGTAGCGCGCCTGTGCGTCGGCAATCGCGCCGGACAGAAACGCATCGGGTGCGTCGTCGGCGTTGTCCTTGTCGGCGGCCAGGAAGGTGGACAGGCGCGCTTCGGCGAGCGGCACCGCCCAGGGCTCGCTGAGCGCCGTAGGCCGGCCCGAGCGGGCGTCTTCGCGCAGGATCAGGCGGGCCCAGTCGAGCGCGCCGCCCAAAATCCAGGCCGACTGCGTGCGCGCGCGTTCTGCCGCTTCGACCTGCACCGCGCGCCACTGCTGCCACACCATGCCGGCGGCCAGGGTGACGACCAGGGTCACGATGATCATGGCCATCAGGATGGCCGCACCCCGCTGCCGGTGGGCCGGCGGGCGCGGCTGGAGCGTCGCTCGGGGATTCATGGCGTCAGCAGCGTGTCGCGGATCAGGCTGCCGCTCTGGCCGCTGCCGGGCGCGAAGCTCAGAACCAGGCGCACGCCGCTCGGCAGCGCCATCGCCTGCGTTGCAGGCGTGGGGGTGGCGGGCGAGCCGGGGGCGGCGGGCGTGGCAGGCGTGCCGGGGGTGGGCGCCACCAAGTCACCCGTTGACTGCGCGTTGGCCCAGGCGTTGTTGATGAAGAAGTAGACCTGCCACTGCGCCACGCCGCCAAGCGTGCGCAACTGGCCGGGTTCGCTGCCCTGGAACTGCTGGCTGCGCAGCCAGCTGTCCTGCAGGCCGCCGCTGGTCGTCACCGGCGGCCCGGCCCAGCGCAGCCAGGTGTTGACGCCTGCACCCAAGTCAGGCAACAGCGACCACACCACCAGCTGCAGGCCGCCGGGGGCGCGGCGCACCAGGCGCAACGACGCGCCGTCGAAGCTCAGCGCCGCTGGCACCACGGACGTGGTCTGCAGCGCGGCGAGGTCCTGCTCCCATTGCGAGATCACGGTGTTCAGGCGCAGCGAGCGCTCCAGCCGCTCCTGATTCGAGTCGCGCGCCCGCACGATGCCGTCCACGCCCTGCCAGGCCATCACCGCCATGATGGCCATGATCATCAGCGCCACCAGCACCTCGACGAGGGTGAACCCGGCGGCAGAAGTGGGTGAGGGGGACGCATTGCGCTGCATCAGTAGCGGCCCAGGATGGTGGACAGCAGCAGGATGGGGTTGCCGTCTTCGTCGGCGATGCGCGCGTCGACACGACGGAAGTTCGGGTTCGGCGTCGGCCGGATCCCGAGCTTGCCGCGGTAGGTCTTGCCGAGCTGTTCGCAGACGAATTCGGAGTCGCCGATGCCCGGGTACTGGCGCGCCAGCTTCAAGCCGGTGAGGTGATTGTCGGCACACCACTGCGCGGCCACCACGTCGGCCAGGCGCTGGGTGTTGCCGGTCAGCGCCCCGGCGGCCTTGATGCCCGCGCCCAGGGTGACGGCCACCACGGTCAGTGCCACCAGCACTTCGATGAGCGTGAAGCCAGCGGCCGGGCCGGCGCTGCCGGCCCGGCCGAACTTGCCGAACTTGAAAGAGGCCAGCGTCGTCATTGCAGCGCCTGCGGCTCGTTGGAGGTGACGACGAACGGGCCGAGCCCGTCGGTGCCCAGGGTCAATTGCCGGTCACCCAGCCTCAGCACGATGCGTTGGGCGCCGATCAGCGGCTCGGGCCCCAGCAGCACGGCGCGCGCACCGACCACTTCGGCCGTCACGCCGTCGACCAGCCAGCTCGCCGGCAGCCCGGCCGATTCCGGCAGGCCGACAAAGCGGAATCCTTCGACACCGGCCTGCGCGGTCTTGGGCTCCCAGTACGCCGCCAGGCCGGAAGAGCGCGCCTCGGAACGCGCGCCTTCCAGCAGCGCCGCCAGACGCGCGGCTTCGTGCTCGAGGCGGGTCTCCGACGGGTCGCGCAGCGCCAGGCTGGCCACCGCGCTGGCGATGGCGATGATCACCACCACCACCAGCAGTTCGATCAGAGTGAATCCGGCCTGGCGCGGCTTCACGCTGCGTCGTCCAGTCACTGCCAGGAACCGATTTCGGCGTTCTTGCCTTCGCCGCCGACAGCGCCGTCGGCCCCCAGGCTGTAGATGTCGATCTCGCCTTTCAGGCCGGGGCTCGCATACTGGTAGGGGCGGCCCCACGGGTCGTTCGGCAACTTGTCGAGGTAAGGCTTCCAGTTCGGTGGCGCGGCGCCGACCGTGGGTTTGGCCACCAGCGCCTGCAGACCTTGCTCGCTGCTCGGGTAACGCTGGTTGTCCAGCCGGTAGAGCTTGAGCGCCTGCATCAGGTTGTTCACGTCGGTGCGGGCCGCGGTCACGCGGGCATCGTCGGCGCGGTCGAGCACATTGGGCACGATCAGCGCTGCCAGCACGCCGATGATGACCAGCACCACCATCAGCTCGATCAGCGTGAAGCCGCGAGGGCCGTGACGGCGGCGCGATTTCGGTTTCGTCTGCAACATCATGAAGGATTCCCGCCAGCGCTCAGACTGGAGTTGTGAGTCGACTCGATCATAATCAATGCATGTTTGTACGAGTGTGCGCGTTTGTGATCTGGGCCCTGGTGGCCGGCACGGTGGTGTTCTGGGGCCTGCGCCTGCTGGTGCGTTCGCCTGAAGCACCCGCGCACGCGGTGCCAGTGGGTGCGGCGGTGGCCGTGAAGGGCGATCTGGCCCGGCTGCTCGGTGCCGCGCCGGTGGCCACCGCGGCCGCGGCAGAGGCCAGCCCCGAGGCCAGTTCGCGTTTTCGGCTGCTGGGCGTGATGGCGCCCAAAGCGCCCAAGACCGGCGCGCGGGCTGAGCCGACAGGCCAGGGCGTGGCGCTGATCGCCGTCGACGGCAAACCTGCCAAAGCCTTTGCGGTGGGCGCGCGGCTCGACAACGATCTGGTGTTGCAGTCGGTCAGTCTTCGCAGTGCGTCGATCGGGCCGCCCGAGGGCGCTGCATCGGTGAAGCTCGAAATACCGCCCTTGCCGGCGCCCGCCACCGGGACCTTGCCCGCGGGTGGCACCGTTGGCACCGTTGGCGCCGGCGCTGCCGCCGTGGCCCCGCCCCCCATGTTGCCGCCGCCGGTGGCAGCGCAGGCGATTCCCGCCGTGACGCCCCCGCTGATGGTCGCGCCACCCGCGACACAAGCGCCGGTGGCCGTGCCCCTGCCCGTGCTCCCGCCGGGTTCGGCACCGCCGCGGCGCGACGTCGGCGCCGCGAACCGGTAGCGCCGCTGCGCTTGTCAGAGCTCGCCGAGCGGCGCGTTGTCGGTGTTCAGTGGCGCCGGCCGCGACGGGCCCGGGTCTTCGCCATCGGCCACCTCGCTGAGCAGCGCCGCGGCACTGCGCATCAGCGGCCAGGCCAAGGTGGCGCCGGTGCCGTCGGTGCTTTCCATGCCGAGTTCGAGCAAGGGCGTGGCGCCGAATATGCCCAGCGCATGGTCCAGCCCCTTGTGGCAGTGGCTGCGCGTGAAGACGCTGTAGTCGCCCACTGCCGGCGCGATGCGCGAGGCGATCAGCAAGGCCGCGCAGGCCGGCACGCCGTCGATGATCAACAGGTGGCGCTTGCTGCCGGCCACCAGCATCAGGCCGACCATCATCGCGATCTCGAAGCCGCCGAAAGCGGCCAGCACCTCGACCGGGTCGGACAGATCTTTGTGGCGCGCCTGCGCGCTCTGCAGCAGGCTCACCAGGCGGTCGAAGTCCTCTTGTTTGGTGGGCTGCCCCGAGGTCAGCAGGTCTTGCAGCCTGACGGTGGACAGGCGCGACAGCACCAGCGATGCGCTTTCGTGCGAGCCCACGCCAATGCCCGCGCAGGCGACCACGTTGCCGGGCAGGGCATCGGCGATTTCCATGCCGGCACGAATGGCCGCATGCGCCAGTTCGAGCGACATCGCCGCCGTCACGCGCGCATTGCGGGTGCCATGCGCGATCTTGCGTGCAAGCAGGCGCGGATGCGGTGCGACCGGTTCGGATACACCCGAATCGACCACCGACAACTCCAACCCCTGGATGTGCGCAAACACCGAGACGGGCAATTGCGAACCGAGCAGGCTGCTGACCACCTTGCCGGTGGAAATCCAGGCGTGCTCACCGATGCCATCGACCGCCAACCCGTGGTCGGAAGCGAACACCGCGATCTGCGGCGCCCGGAAGCGTGGCTTCAGCGAGTTCTGAATCAGCCCGAGCCGGACCGCCAGCGGTTCCAGTTGGCCCAGGCCCCCGACCGTCTCCGCGCGCCGCTTGAGCTTGTCTCGCAGCGCGGTTTCCAACGTCGCGTTGGAGGTGGGGGAGATCAGAGAGCGATTGACCGACATGGACACCCGTTGCAGTTCAATTCAAGCCCGGTTACCGGCGGGAAGCACGGCGGGAAGCAGATTCTGGACCCGAATCGCATTCATCTTCAGCGTAGAAACAGATGGTAGACCGGGTTGTCGGTCTCGTCCTGGCAAGGGTAGGCCAGGCCTTCCAAGAAGTCACGAAAGGCGCGACCGTCGGCGCGGGGGACCTGAATGCCCACCAGGATCCGGCCGTAGTCGGCGCCCTGGTTGCGGTAGTGGAACAGGCTGATGTTCCAACCCGGGTGCATGCTGGACAGGAAACGCATCAGCGCGCCCGGCCGCTCGGGAAAGATGAAGCGATACAGCCGCTCGTCCTTGGCCAGCGCAGTGTGCCCGCCGACCAGGTGGCGCACGTGCTGCTTGGCGAGTTCGTCGTCCGACAGGTTCAGCGTGGCAAAACCGTGGCGTGTGAAGTTGCGTTCGAGTTTGTCCGACTCTTCGCGGTTGGCCGTGGCCACGCCGACGAAGACGTGGGCCACCTTGGCGTCGGAGATGCGGTAGTTGAACTCGGTCACCGCGCGCGGGCCGATCAGTTCGCAAAAGCGCTTGAAGCTGCCGCGCTCCTCGGGAATCGTCACCGCGAACAGCGCTTCGCGCTCTTCACCCACCTCGGCCCGCTCGGCGACAAAGCGCAGACGGTCGAAGTTCATGTTCGCGCCGCAGGTGATGGCCACCAAGGTCTTGCCCTTGAGTTTGTGCCGCTCGACGTACTGCTTGATGGCGGCCACACCCATCGCGCCGGAGGGTTCGAGAATGCTGCGGGTGTCCTGGAAAACATCCTTGATGGCGGCACAAACTTCATCGGTATCGACGACCACGAAGTCGTCGACCAGTTCGCGCGCAAGCCGGAAGGTTTCTTCGCCGACCAGCTTCACCGCGGTGCCGTCGGCGAACAGCCCGACCTCGGCCAGTTCGACGCGCTTGCCGGCCTTGACCGAGCGCAGCATCGCATCGGAGTCGTTGGTCTGCACGCCGATCACCTTGATCTCCGGACGCACCGCCTTGATGTACGCGGCCACACCAGAGATCAGCCCGCCGCCGCCGATCGCCACGAACACCGCGTCGATGCCGGTCTGGTGCTGGCGCAGGATCTCCATCGCGATCGTGCCCTGGCCGGCGATCACGTCGGGGTCGTCGAACGGGTGCACGAAGGTCAGTCCGAGTTGGGCTTCCAGCGCCTTGGCATGCACGAAGGCGTCGGAATAACTTTCGCCGTGCAGCACGGCCTCGCCGCCGAGTGTCTTGACGGCGTCGATCTTCAGCTTGGGCGTGGTCACGGGCATCACGATCATGGCCTTGCAGCCCAGCCGCTTGGCCGCCAGCGCGACGCCCTGGGCGTGGTTGCCGGCCGAGGCGCAGATCACGCCGCGCTTCAATTGTTCAGCGCTCAGCCCGGCCATCTTGTTGTAGGCGCCGCGCAGCTTGAAGCTGAACACCGGCTGCTGGTCCTCGCGCTTGAGCAGCACCTGGTTGCCCAAGCGCCGCGACAGGCTGCGCGCCGGCTCGAGCGGTGACTCGATCGCCACGTCGTAGACCCGGGCCGTCAGGATCTTTTGCAGATAGTCGGACAGCGACAGGCTTTTACCGGAGGCTGCTTTCGCGGACGTTTTTGGGGAGGGGCTTGCTCGGCCGGCCATCTTGCTTGTCTCCAGCGGGTTCTAATTCTTGCGGCGCCGCATCTTACGTTGGCGCCCGGCGCTGCCTGGCGGACAAGAAAAAAGCCCAAGACATTGCTGTCTTGGGCTGAATCCACCAATGGAGGAGGTGGAGGAGACAAAGGGCTGAAGGGCCTGACGCGAGCCAAGAACCACTTCAATTCGCACAGTCTAGCCGCTTGAATGTTGCGCTGCAATAACGCGCCGCGAATTCCTTGTCTTCGACCCAGGATACTGTGTGACGCGTTGCACAATCGCCCCATCCTTCGACCCACGTTCGACCCTGACCATGAACTGCACGATCAACTGGATGCCGGCCACCGGCATGGGCTTCAGCGCTGAAACCGGCAGCGGCCACCTGCTGACGATGGACGGCGCTCCCGATGGCGGCGGCCGCAACCTCGCGCCGCGGCCGATGGAAACCGTGCTTGCCGGCACCGGCGGGTGCGCGGCCTATGACGTGGTGTTGATCCTCAAGCGCGGCCGTTTTGACGTGCGGGGCTGCAAGGTGGAAGTCACCTCTGAGCGCGCGTCCGAAGACCCCAAGGTGTTCACCAAGATCCACATGCACTTCGTCGTCAGCGGCGCGGGCCTGACCGACAGTGCGGTCGAGCGCGCGGTGCGCTTGTCGCACGACAAGTATTGCTCTGCGACCATCATGCTCGGCAAGACCGCCGAGGTCAGCACCAGCTTCGAGCTCGCTGCCTGAGCGCTGCGCCACCACGGAGTGGCGATGCGCTGCGGTGGTGCGTCAGATGCGGTGCGCCGTGGCCGTCATCACACCGGCTGCCGCACGCATGACCCAGCGCACCGGCGCGGGCAATTCCGCTGCGCCGGCGCTCTGTGCAGCGGCCGCGTGGCCGGCTTCGTCGGTCTTCATCTGGCTCACGATGGCACGCGAGGCGGCGTCGTGGGCAGGCAATCTGTCCAGATGCGACTCGAGGTGCTGCTCCACCTGGCGTTCGGTCTCGACCACGAAACCCAGGCTGATGGCATCGCCGGCCCGCCCGGCCAGCAGCCCGATGCCGAACGCGCCCGCGTACCACAGCGGGTTCAACAGGCTGGTTCGGGCACCGAGCTCACGAAGCCGCAGCTGAGTCCAGGCCAGGTGATCGGTTTCTTCCCGGGCGGCCTTCTCGAAGTGCTGCTTCAGCGCAGGGTCGCGAGTGGACAGTGCCTGGGCCTGGTACAGCGCCTGGGCACACACTTCTCCGACGTGATTGACCCGCATCAGCGCACCCGACAGGCGCTTCTCAGCCGCATCCAGCAAAGGCGCGGGGTGAATGGCTGCCGATCCGGCCGGCGTCGGGCACGGTCGCGATGCATGGCTGGCCCCTGACAAGGTGCGCAAGCCGCTGTCGAGCGCGATCAGCAAGGGGTCCAGCACCATGTTCTGCATCGTTGGCCTTGAATCGATTTTGCTCAGCATATCGCAAGCGCCCGGCCGATCCGGGGCCCACGGGCACAGGCGAATTCGAAGGGTCTGGCGCAGCCCGTGTGAACTCGTTGTGCTCAGGCAACACAATGGGCCTATTTGTCTGGCGGTCCTTGGCAATCAAGGTGCCGCTCTGGTGCAATACACACAACTTCCGCTGAGGGGGTTGGCCTGATCTGCCCGAACGGGTGCCTTTGATCGGGACCTCTTATTCAACCTAGGAGATCGTTGTAATGAAAAAATCCCTTCTCGCGCTTGCAGTGCTCGGTGCATTTGCAGGTGCCGCCTCGGCTCAGTCGTCGGTGACCATGTATGGTTTGCTCGACCTGGCCGTCACCAAGGGCAACGGAGGTTCCTCTGGCAACAACGGAGCCAACGGCGCTTCCAGAGCCTATCTGATGAAGCAATCGGCCGCTTCGCGCCTGGGCTTCCGCGGCACTGAAGACATCGGTGGCGGCTGGTCGGCTCAGTTCCAGATCGAGCACCGCTTTACGCCCGATGACGGCAACACCAACGCCAACACCCCGTTCTGGGGCGCACGTTCCTACGTGCAGATCACGAACTCTGCCGTGGGTTCGGTCTACATGGGCCGTGACTACGGACCGGAGTTCTGGCCCGCGGTGAAGGTTGATCCGTTCGGCTGGGACGGTGTCGGGCAGATCAACGGCATGCAGTACGCTGGCTACAACACGACGCCGAACGGCGCCAGTTCGGTTCGTACGTCGAACACTGGTGGCTTCAAGTCGCGCAGCTTCGGCGGCTTGACGGTTCAGTTGGCGGTTTCGCTGGGTGAAGGCGCAGCGGGCGCTGGCCGTGTTGTCGGCGGCAACGTCGAATACGCCGGTGGCCCGATCTACGCTGGCGTGGGTTTCTCGCAGACCACCGAAGGCACCAATGACGATCACCAGCTGATCAACTTCGGTGCTGGTTACGACCTCGGCTTCATCCGTCCGTTGATCTACTTCGGCCAGTCGAAGACCGGCCTTGGCGGCACCGTCACGGGTCGCGACATCATGCTCGGCCTGACCGCCCCGATCGGCCCCGGCAAGCTGAAGTTCGCGGTGGACCGCCTGGATTCGAATACGTCCCTGGGCAACACCACGCTGGCCAACAGCATCCTGACCAAGATCGGCATCGGCTACGACTACCCGCTGAGCAAGCGGACCAACGTCTACGTCGACTACGGTCAAGGCAAGTCTGACTTTGCCGGTGCCACCGTCAACCGCGCCGCTGCTGTCGGCATGAAGCACACGTTTTGATGTCCTGCTCGCCTCGTGCGAGCAAGATTCAGCTTCGTCGAAAGGCCGCCCTCGGGCGGCCTTTTTCATGATGACGGTGCTTTGGGATGTTCGGGAATGATCGGTCGTTTGCTTCTGTTGTGCACGTTGCTGCTGGCGGGTTGCGCTGCGCCGCCATCCAATCATCAGAACCTGTCCGAATGGATGGAGTACGCCTTGCCCGGCAAGCGCAGTACGCGCTACACGCCGCTGGTGATGGACGGCAAACCGGTCGTGCACGCCGCGTCCGATTCGGCTGCGAGCGTTTTCAGGCGCAAGCTCCGCATGGAGTCGTCAGAGCTCGGCAAAGTGCGTTTTTCCTGGCTGGTTGCCGACCTGATCAAAGCAGCCGATCTGAACGACCGCGACAGTGCCGATTCTCCGGTGCGCCTGATCCTGGCCTTCGATGGCGACCATTCGCGCCTGTCGCTGCGCAACCGCATGAGCTTCGACCTGGCCCATGCGGTGTCGGGCGAAACCCCGCCCTTTGCCACACTGATGTACGTGTGGGACAACAAGGCACCGCAGGAAAGCGTGATTCACAGCGGCCGCACCGACCGCGTCCGCAAGATCGTTCTGGAGTCGGGCGGTGGGCGACTCGGGAAGTGGTGCCACTACGAGCGCGACATCGCGGCCGACTTTCGCAAGACGTTCGGCGAAGAGCCCGGCGCTCTGGTGTCGGTGGGCCTGATGACGGATGCGGACAACACCCGCTCGAGCGTCGAAGCCTGGTACGGTGAAGTTCGACTCGAAGGGCGCGACGGGCGGCCACGCTGAGCCTGGACGTGCGTGCCGACGATCGCGTCGGCACACCTGGCACAGCCGATGCTTCTTGTCGTCGGGGAGATCGGGACAATCCCCTTTGACCTGCGCCCCAAAACTGGGTCTGATCGGGAACCCATGCTTGCCTTCATTCTCCGCCGCCTCGTCCAAGCCGTGATCGTGATGCTGGTGGTGGCCTTCATCGCTTTCATGCTGTTCCAGTACGTGGGCGACCCGGTGACCAACCTGCTGGGGCAAGACGCCACACCGGAGCAGCGCACCCAACTGCGCGCCGACCTGGGTCTGGACCAACCCTTCCCGGTGCAGTTCGCGCGCTTCGTCGGCAACGCGGTGCAAGGCGAGTTCGGCCTGAGCCTGCGCCAGGGCCGCAAGGTGTCGGCGCTCGTGGTCGAGCGCTTCCCGGCCACCTTGGAGCTGTCGCTGACGGCCGCAGCCATCGCGCTGGTGCTGGGCATTCCGCTCGGCGTGTACGCGGCGTTGCGGCGCGGCACCTTCCTGTCGCAGGCGGTCATGACCTTGTCGCTGCTCGGTGTGTCGCTGCCGTCGTTCCTGATCGGCATCCTGCTGATCCTGTTCTTCGCGGTGACCTTGAAGTGGTTGCCGAGCTTCGGCCGCGGCGAGGTCGTTGCCCTGGGCCAATGGACCACCGGCTTCCTGACCGTGGACGGCTGGAAGCACCTGATCCTGCCGGCCATCACCCTGGCGATCTTCCAGCTCACCTTGATCATGCGGCTGGTGCGCGCCGAGATGCTCGAAGTGCTGCGCACCGACTACATCCGCTTTGCACGCGCGCGCGGGCTGAGCAACCGCGCCGTCTACTTCGGCCATGCGCTCAAGAACACACTGGTGCCGGTGATCACGATCACCGGGCTGCAACTCGGTGCGCTGATCGCGTTTGCCATCATTACCGAGACGGTGTTCCAGTGGCCCGGCATGGGCGCGCTGTTCATCCAGGCGGTGACTTTCGCCGACATTCCGGTGATGGCCGCCTACCTGTGCCTGATCGCGCTGATCTTCGTCGTGATCAACCTGGTCGTCGACCTGCTGTACTTTGCCGTCGATCCGCGCCTGCGCGTTGAAACCCCGGCCGGAGGCCATTGATGCTGCAAGCCTTGAAAGCGCCTGCCGGTGGCCTGTTCGAGCGGCTGCGTGCCCTGCACCCGGAGCTCACTGCGTTTCGGCGCGACCTGCATGCCCACCCCGAACTCGGCTTCGAAGAGGTGCGCACTGCGGCCCGCGTGGCGGAAGCCTTGCGCGTCAGCGGCGTCGACGAGGTGCACACCGGCATCGGCAAGACCGGCGTGGTCGGCATCATCCGCGGCAAACGCTCGAATTCCGGCCGCAGCATCGGACTGCGCGCCGACATGGATGCGCTACCGATGCGCGAAGAAAACGACTTCTCGTGGCGCTCGACCACCGGCGGCCTGATGCACGGCTGCGGCCACGACGGCCACACCACCATGCTGATCGGTGCGGCCAAGGCGCTGGCCGCCACGCGCCAGTTCGACGGGACCGCGGTGCTCATCTTCCAGCCCGGCGAAGAAGGCTTTGCCGGCGCCAAGGCGATGATCGACGACGGCCTGTTCGACCGCTTCAATGTCGATGCCGTCTACGCCATGCACAACTGGCCCAGCCTGGCGCCCGGCATGGTCGGCATCAACCCGGGCCCGATGATGGCCGCGGCCGATCGCATCGAGATCGTCATCAACGGCCGCGGCGGGCATGGCGCGCACCCGTACATGACGATCGACCCGGTGCTGGTGGCGGCGCACATCATCACCGCGGCGCAAAGCCTGGTGTCGCGCAACGTCAACCCGCTCGATAACGCGGTCGTCAGCCTGTGCGCCATGCAGGCCGGCGACCTGGGCGCCTACAGCGTGATCCCGCGCCAGGCGCGCCTGATGGGCACCGTGCGCACCTTCCGCCGTGAGGTGCAGGACATGCTGGAAGAGCGCCTGGGCCGGATGGTCGAATCGGTGGCCATCGGCTTCGGCGCCACCGCCACGCTCGACTACAAGCGCTCCTACCCGGCCACCATCAACACCCCGCGTGAAGCGATGTTCGCGGCCGACGTGGCGGCCTCGCTGGTCGGCGAGGAACACGTGATCCGCGACCTGCCGCCGAGCATGGGCGCCGAAGACTTCTCCTTCATGCTGCAGACCAAACCGGGCGCCTACTTCCGCCTCGGCCAGGGCGGCGAGGGCGGCTGCTTCCTGCACAGCACGCGCTACGACTTCAACGACGAGGTGTTGCCGCTGGGCGCTGCGTTGTTCGCATCACTGGCCGAGCAGGCCATGCCCCTGTTGCCCTGACCTCCCCCCGGCCCCCAAAGAATTGCCTGCATGAGCACCACCACCGTTTCTGCACCGGGCGCGCTGCGGCGCTTCTTCGCCGGCGATGTCTGGTACAGCTTCCGCAACTCGCCGGTGGCCATGTTCTCGGCCCTGGTCGCGCTGCTGTGCATTGCCTGTGCGCTGGGTGCCAACCTGATCTCGCCGCACGACCCGTTCGACCTGAAGACGCTGGAGCTGAGCGACTCGATGCTGCCCCCTGCCTGGATGGAGGGCGGCAAGACCAAATACTTCCTGGGCACCGACGAACAAGGGCGCGACGTGCTCTCGGCGCTGATGTACGGCGCGCGCATTTCGCTCTTCGTCGGCGGCGCGGCGGTGGTTTTCTCGGTGCTGATTGGCGTCGGGCTGGGCCTGCTGTCGGGCTACATCGGCGGCCGGGTCGATGCTTTCATCATGCGCCTGTGCGACGTGATGCTGTCCTTCCCCGCCATCCTGATCGCGCTGCTGATCTCCGGCGTAGGGCGTGCGATGTTCCCCAACGCCGACGACTCGCTCGCCTTCGTCGTGCTCATCATTTCCATTTCGCTCGGCGGCTGGGTGCAGTACGCGCGCACGGTGCGCGGCTCGACCATGGTCGAGCGCAACAAGGAGTACGTGCAGGCGGCGCGCGTGATCGGCGTGCCGCAGTTGCGCATCATGGTCAAGCATGTGCTGCCCAACGTGATGGGGCCGGTGCTGGTGCTGGCCACGATCCAGGTGGCCACGGCCATCCTCACAGAAGCAACCTTGTCGTTCCTGGGTGTCGGCGTGTCGCCCACGTCACCATCGTTGGGCACCTTCATCAACGAAGGCAACAAGCAGCTGTTCAGCGGCGCGTGGTGGCTGGTGATCTTTCCGGGCGCAATGCTGGTGCTGATCGCGCTGAGCATCAACCTGTTCGGTGATTGGTTGCGCGATGCGCTGAACCCGCGCCTGCGCTGACTCCGCGCCCGCGCTCACCCCATAACCCCGATCGAAGCGCCCCGATGACCGGTCCCTTGCTCGAAGTGAAGAACCTGCGGGTCGAATTCCCGACCCGCCATGCCACCCTGGTGGCGCTCGACGACATCTCGTTCGACATCGCGCCCGGCGAAATCCTCGGCGTGGTCGGCGAGTCGGGCGCCGGCAAGTCGCTCACCGGCTCGGCCATCATCGGCCTGCTCGACCCGCCGGGCCGCGTGGCGTCTGGCGAGATCCGCTTCGACGGCCGGCGCATCGACAACCTCCCCTACGAAGAAATGCGCAAGGTCCGCGGGCGCCACATCGGCGCGATCTTCCAGGACCCGCTGACCTCGCTGAACCCGCTCTACACGATCGGCCAACAATTGGTCGAGACGATCCAGACGCACCTGCCGGTCGGTGCCGACGAAGCGCGCCAGCGCGCTGTGAAGCTGCTCGAAGAAACCGGCATCCAGGCCGCTGAACAGCGCATCGACCAGTTCCCGCACCAGTTCTCCGGCGGCATGCGCCAGCGCGTGGTCATTGCGCTGGCGCTGGCGGCCGAGCCGCGCCTGATCGTGGCCGACGAGCCGACCACCGCGCTCGACGTGTCGGTGCAGGCGCAGATCATTTCGCTGCTCAAGCGCCTGTGCAAGGAGCACGGCGCGGCGGTGATGCTGGTGACGCACGACATGGGCGTGATCGCCGAAACCTGCGACCGCGTGGCGGTGATGTACGCCGGGCGGATTGCCGAAATCGGGCCGGTGCACGACGTGATCCACTCGCCTGCGCACCCCTACACCGCCGGGCTGATGGGCTCGATCCCGGCAATGGACGAAGACCGCGAACGCCTGCTGCAGATCGACGGCGCGATGCCGCGCCTGACTGCCATTCCGCGCGGCTGCGCCTTCAACCCACGCTGCCCGCGCGTGTTCGAGCGCTGCCGCACCGACCGGCCCGAGCTGATGCACGCCGGCTCCACGTGGGCGGCGTGCTGGCTGCACGCGGCGCAGACGAAGGTGGCGGCATGAACGCCAACACCGCCGCCGACGCACCGCTGGTCCAGGTCAGCGAACTGTCCAAGACCTTCGACGTGTCGGCGCCGTGGCTCAACCGCGTGGTCGAGCGCAAGCCGCGCCAGTTCGTGCACGCCGTCGATGGCGTGAGCTTCTCCATCCGGCCCGGCCGCACCCTGGCGTTGGTCGGCGAATCGGGCTGCGGCAAGAGCACGGTGGCGAGGTTGCTCGTCGGTCTGTACGCGCCCACGCGCGGGCGGGTCGACTTCGCCGGCCGCGACATTGCCGCCACCCTGGCGTCGGCCGATGCACCCGCATTGCGCCGCCGCATGCAGATGATCTTCCAGGATCCGTACGCGAGCCTGAACCCGCGCTGGAAGGTCGAAGACATCGTCGGCGAGCCGCTCAACGAGCACGGGCTCGTGACCTCGCCTGGCGCCACCGCGACGCGGGTGGGCAAGGACGATCTGAAGGCAAGGGTCGGGGAGCTCTTGAAGTCGGTTGGCCTGGCCGCGGCCGACATGGAGAAGTTCCCGCATCAGTTCTCCGGCGGCCAGCGGCAGCGCATCTCGATCGCGCGCGCACTGGCCACGCAGCCCGAGTTCCTGGTCTGCGACGAACCCACCTCGGCGCTCGACGTCTCGGTGCAGGCCCAGGTGCTCAACATCATGAAAGATCTGCAGCGCAAGCAGGGGCTGACCTACCTGTTCATCTCGCACAACCTCGCCGTGGTGCGCCATGTGAGCGACGAGGTGGGCGTGATGTACCTCGGCCGGCTGGCAGAACTGGCCGACAAGGCACCTTGTTCTCGAAGCCGCGCCACCCGTACACGCGCATGCTGCTCGACGCCATTCCGGACATCCACATGAGTGGCCGCGCCCGCACGCCGGTGCAGGGTGAGGTGCCCAACCCGCTCAGCCCGCCCAGCGGCTGTTCGTTCCACCCGCGCTGCCCGCATGCGGATGCGCGCTGCAAGCGGGAGCGGCCGGCCCTGAAAAGCCTGCTCGGCGTGCAGATCGCCTGCCACGCGGTGGAGGAAGGGCGGATCTGACGAGCCCAGGCCGGCGTGCCTGCGAGCCGTCTGGGCGTAGGCGGCTTCAGCCCGGCGGCAGCAGGTGCTCGCCGCGGAACAGCTCGGTGGTCGTCTCGCGGTCGCGGATCAGCCAGGCCTGGTCGCCATCGACGATCACCTCGGCGGCACGCCCGCGGCTGTTGTAGTTGCTGGCCATGCTCATGCTGTAGGCGCCGGCCGACAGCACGGCGATGAAGTCGCCAGCGGCCACTGCCAGCTCCCGGTCGCGCCCGAGCCAGTCGCCTGATTCGCAGATCGGGCCGACCACATCGAAGGTCTGCGCCGGCTCGCTGCGAACCCGGCAGGCCACGATGCGCATCCAGGCCTCGTACATGGCGGGCCGCATCAGGTCGTTCATCGCGGCATCGACGACGCAGAAATTCTTCGCCTCGCCCGGCTTGATGTACAGCACCTCGCTGACCAGCGCGCCGGCATTGCCCACCAGCGAACGGCCGGGTTCGAGCAGGATCTTGCGCTGGCCGTGGCCGCGTGCATCCACGCGCGCAAGCACGGCGCGCATCAGCGTTTCGGGCGCGGGCGGTTGTTCGTCGGTGTAGGTGATGCCCAGGCCGCCGCCGACGTCGAGGTGGGCAATCGGCACGCCGCGCGCCTCGACGGCTTCGACCAGGTCGAGCAGCCGATCCAACGCATCCAGGTAAGGCCCGACCTCGGTGATTTGCGAGCCGATGTGGCAGTCGATGCCCACCACCTGCAGGTGCGGCAGTTCGGCCGCGCGCAGGTAGCTCGCGACGGCGCGCTGGTGGGCGATGCCGAACTTGTTGCCCTTCAGGCCGGTGGAGATGTAGGGGTGCGTCTTCGCGTCCACGTCGGGGTTGACGCGCAGGCTCACTTGCGCGGTCAGGCCGCACTGCACTGCCACCTCGGACAGCACGTCGAGCTCGGCCTCACTCTCGACGTTGAAGCACATCACGCCGGCCTGCAACGCGCGGCGCATTTCGGCGCGGGTCTTGCCGACGCCGGAGAACAGCACCTTGGAGGCATCGCCGCCCGCGGCCAGCACGCGTTCGAGTTCGCCGCCCGAGACGATGTCGAAGCCGCACCCGGCCTGCGCAAACGTCTGCAGCACCGCGAGGTTGGAGTTGGCCTTCATCGCGTAGCAGATCAGGTGGTCGCGCCCGACCAGCGCGCGCTGGTAACCCGACAGTGCGTCGAGCATCGCGGCTTTCGAGTAGGCGTAAAGGGGCGTGCCGAAGCGCTGCGCCAGCGCGCCCAGCGCGCAGCCGTCGATGAAGAGTTCGCCGCCGCGGTAGGCGATGAAGGGCGCGCCCGGAAGGCTCATCGCGCAGGCGTCGCCGCGGAGGCGGACGGTGCCGCAACCTTTGCCTTCGACAAGGTCAGCGGGCCCTTCTGGCCGCAGCCGGACAGGCCGGCAAGCAGCACCAACACCAGAAGCGCCGAGCTTGCTGATGAGCCCGTTGCGGTCATTCCTGCGCCCCGGCCCGTCGCCGCGCGCGTCGCTACACTTGCCCTGCACTGAACCATCATTTCATTCTAGCGGCCACCATGACAGCACTGACGGACCACGACTACCACGCCCTCACGACGGCCGTGCTCGGTGATATCGAAGCGAAGGTGGACCAGTGGCTGCAGGACGATGTGGTCGACATCGACGCCCACCGCACCGGCGGCTTGCTGGAGCTGCACTTCCCGAACGGCAGCACGATCGTGGTGAACACCCAGCCGCCGTTGCAGGAACTGTGGCTGGCGGCGCGCTCGGGCGGATTCCACTTCCGCTACGTCGGGGGCCGCTGGATCGACACCAAGGACGGACGTGAATTCCACGCTACGCTGTCCGAATGCGCGAGTGCGCAGGCGGGTCGATCGCTGGAGTTCAGCGCCTGAACAAGTCGAGAATGCCCTTGCGCTCTTCCTCGTTCGGTGGCGTGGCGGCGATTTCCTCCAACCCCAGGCTGTTGACCCCGGCACCATTGGCATACTCTTCGTAGTACCACTCGTTGTTGACGTTGACGACGCCCGGCGGCGCCTTCGCCTCCTGCACCGGCACGCCCTTGAGGGCAATGCCCATGTAGTCGATCCAGACCGGCAGCGACATGCTGCCGCCGGTTTCGCGATCGCCCAGCTTGCGCGGGTTGTCGTAACCCATCCAGACGACCGCCACGACGTTGCGCTGCCAGCCGGCAAACCAGGTGTCGAGCGAGTCGTTGGTGGTGCCGGTCTTGCCGTACACGTCGGTGCGCTTGAGTTTGGTCTGCGTGCCGCCCGCAGTGCCGCTGCGGGTCACCTCCTGCAGCAGGCTGGACATGATGAAGGCGTTGCGCGCATTGATGGCACGCGCCGACTCGTCCAGCACCGGCGGCTTGGCTTCGTTCAGCAGCCGGCCCTTGGCGTCGGTGATCTTGCTGATCAGGACCGGGCTGACGCGGTAGCCGCCATTGGCGAACACACCATAGGCCGAGGCCATCTGCAGCGGCGTCACCGAGCCGGCGCCGAGCGCCATGGTCAGGAAGGCCGGGTGCTTGTCAGCGTCGAAGCCGAAGCGCGTGATCCAGTCTTGCGCGAAGCCAGGGCTGATGGCCTGCAGGATGCGGATCGAGATCATGTTCTTCGACCGGGCGAGCGCGCGGCGCATCGACATCGGACCGTCGAAGTTGCCGTCGTAGTTCTTCGGTTCCCAGGGCTGGCTGCCGGTGGCTTCGGCATCGAAGAACAGCGGCGCATCGTTGATCACGGTGGCCGGGGTGAAGCCTTTTTCGAGCGCGGCCGAGTAGATGAACGGCTTGAAGCTGGAGCCCGGCTGGCGCCAGGCCTGCGTGGCGTGGTTGAACTTGCTCTTGGAGTAGTCGAACCCGCCCACCATCGCGCGCACTGCGCCGGTCTGCGGGTCCAGTGCCACGAACGCGCCTTCGACCTCGGGCAACTGCGTGATGCCCCATTCGCCCTTGGCGTTCTTGATGACGCGAATGACCGCACCCGGGCGGATCCGCACGTTCGGGTTGGCCTTGGGAGCCAGGCCCGAAGTCGCGGGCTTCAGGCCCTCACCGGTGATGGTGACCGACTCGCCGCTCTGCAACACCGCGACCAGTTTCTTGGGCCCGGCCTCCAAGGTGACGGCGGCCTTGAGTTCATCGTTGTCGGGGTGCTCCTGAAGCACTTCGGCAATGCGCGCGTCCAGCGCCTTCGGGTCGGCGGGCAGGTCGGCGTAGGCCTCGGGGCCGCGGTAGACCTGGCGCCGCTCGTAGTCCATGATGCCTTTGCGCAGCGCGCGGTAGGCGGCCAGTTGTTCGGTGGAGGTGAGCGTGAGGTACACGTTCAGGCCGCGCGTGTAGGTGTCTTCGCCGTACTGGCTGAAGATCAGCTGGCGCGCCGTCTCGGCCGCGTACTCGGCGTTGGGCGGCACTTCTGAGACCGAGCGGTACTTCAAGGTCTGGGCTTTGGCAGCGTCGTGCTGGGCGCTGGTGATGAAGCCGTTCACCAGCATGCGGTCGATGATGTACTGCTGGCGCTCCAGCGCGCGTTTCGGGTTGGCGATCGGGTTGAAGCTCGACGGCGCCTTGGGCAGGCCGGCCAGCATGGCGGCCTCGGCCAGCGAGATGTCGGCCAGCGGCTTGCCGAAGTAGATCTCGCTCGCCGACGCAAACCCGTAAGCGCGCTGGCCCAGGTAGATCTGGTTCATGTAGAGCTCGAGAATCTCGTCCTTGCTCAACTGACTCTCGATCTTGAGCGTGAGCAGGATCTCGTAGATCTTGCGCGTGTAGGTGCGCTCGCTGGACAGATAGAAGTTGCGCGCCACCTGCATCGTGATGGTCGAGGCGCCCTGGCCGCGCGCTTCGCCCAGGTTCGCACGCACGGCACGCAGGATGCCTTTGTAGTCGACGCCGCCGTGATCGTAGAAGCGCGCGTCTTCGATCGCCAGCACGGCGTCGCGCATGATCTTCGGGATCTGCCCGATCGGAACGAAGTTGCGCCGCTCTTCGCCGAACTCACCGAGCAACACGCCGTCGGCAGCGAACACGCGCATTGGCAGCTTGGGCCGATAGTCGGACAGCCCGCCGATCTCGGGCAGGTTGGGGTAGGCCACCGCCAGCGCAATGGATGCCAGCACCACGATCGCCAGCGCTGCCGCCAACGTCAGGCCGACGATCCAGGCACCGGTCTTGCCGAACCAGCGCGCCACGCGCGCCAGTGCCAAAGCAGCCGGCTTGCTCGCCGACTCAACGGCCGGCGCTGCGTTCCCGCTCTCGGATTCGCTCATGAGACTCCAACGTTGATGCACCTCATTATAGAAAGCACCGAAACCCCGAGCCGCCGGCCCGACGGCCTTCCGCAAGGCCGCGCCGAGTCCCCGCCGAGGCCTTGGTTCAGCGTCTGCAGACCCCTGTTACCGAGCGAGCGGCAGGTGTGAGATTTGCAACGCGCACCGGGGTGCAACACAGGAAACATCTTTGGCGTTCAATGGCTTTACTGCTAGCATTGAAGTAACTTATTAACAGTCCAGCATCCGAATCCTGCCGCTGGGAGAAAGGCGTCGTGAGCTTCCTAGACACGTTGTTGGGCCGCAAGCATCCGCCGATGATCGGGTTGGATATCAGCTCGTCGAGTGTGAAGCTGGTGGAGTTGGGTCAGAGCTCTTCCGGCGAGTATGTTCTTGAGCGATTCGGGGTCGAGAGCTTCGAAAAAGGCTGGATCGCCGATGGCCAGATCGAGAAGTTCGATGAAGTGGCTGAAGCCGTCAAACGCGTCGTCGCCAAGAGCGGAACCAAGACCCGTCATGTGGTGATGGCCATGCCGCAGTCGGCCGTCATCACCAAGAAGATCATGCTGCCGGCTGGCCTGCGCGACGAAGAGCTCGAGATGCAGGTCGAGGCCGAAGCCAACCAGTACATTCCGTTTTCGCTCGATGAGGTGAGCCTCGACTTTTGTGTCGTCGGGCCGAGCCCCACATCGGTCGGCGACGTCGAGGTGCTCATCGCCGCGTCGCGCAAGGACCGGGTTCAGGATCGTCAGGGCCTGGCCGAAGCGGCTGGCCTGAAGCCGATGGTGCTCGACATCGAATCGCACGCGTCGCGCCTGGCGATGGGCCGGGTCGTGATGGGTCTGCCCAACGAGGGCAAGGACGCTTTGGTGGCGCTGTTCGAGATCGGCGCCGACACCACGAGCCTGAAGGTGCTGCGCGACGATGAAATGTTGTACGACCGCGATCAGGCCTTCGGTGGCTCGCAGCTCACGCAGTTGATCTCGCGCCAATACGGTTTCTCGTACGAAGAGGCCGAACAGAAGAAGCTTGCCGCCGACCTGCCGGAAGATTACGAATCGTCGTTGCTCGCGCCGTTCGTCGACAGCCTGTCGCAAGAGATCGGGCGGGCACTGCAGTATTTCTTCACCAGCACGCCGCACCACAAGGTGCACTACGTCATGCTGGCCGGCGGCACGGCCACCTTGCCGGGCCTGAAGGACCGCGTGACCGAGTTGACCGGGTTCGCGTCGATGGTGGTCAACCCGTTCGAAAACATGAAGCTGGGTTCCGCGGTGCGCGAAAGCAAGCTTCGGCGTGAGGCGCCCACGTACCTCACCGCCTGCGGCTTGGCGATGCGGAGGTTCCTGCAGTGATCCTGATCAACCTGCTCCCGCACAGGGAAGAAAAGCGCAAGCGCAAGAAGATCGCATTCTTTGCCGGGCTCGGCCTGGCGGCGTTTGCCGGGTTGGCGGTGGTGGGTGTCTGGTACGTGCTCGTTCAGCAGCTCACGTCGGCCCAGCGGGAGCGCAACGAGTACCTCGTCGCCGAGATCAAGAAGCTCGAGGTGCAGATCAAGGACATTGCCACTCTGAAGGCCGAGATCGAATCGCTGAAGGCGCGCCAGAAGGCCGTCGAAGATCTTCAGATCGACCGCAACCTGCCGGTCCACCTGCTCAATGAGTTGGTCAAGCAAACGCCCGAAGGCATCTACTTCACCACCGTCAAGCAAGACGGCCAGGTGCTCAGCGTGAACGGCATCGCCCAGACGCAGGAGCGTGTGTCCGAGTTCCTGCGCAACACGGCCAACAGCTCGGAATGGCTGGTGCGCCCGGAGCTGATCGAGAGCAAGGCCGCCACGGTGCAGGCCGCCAACAAGGAACAGAAGCGCCTGTTCGACTTTTCGGTCCGCGTGACCGTCAAGCGTCCGCAGGACAAACCGGGTGCCGTGGCCGAAGTGCCCGCCCCCGCAAAGCCGGCCAGTGCGGCGGCAGCCAAGAAAGCCTGATCCGACATGGCGACCCAAGCGAAATCGATGAACGTGGACCTCAACTCGGTGTTCGGGGGCGCGGCATCTCAGTTCCGCGGCCTCAACAGCCGCGAGCCGGGGCAGTGGCCCCTGCTGCCCAAGTTGCTGGCATGGACGGCGCTGGGCGCGGCCGTGGTGGTGCTGGGCTGGTTCGCCGTGCTGCAGGGTGCGCACGAAGAGCTGGATGGCGAGCGAGCCAAGGAGCCCATCCTCAAGGCCGACTACCGGGCCAAGCTGGGGCAGGCGGTCAACCTGAGCGAGTTGCGCAAGCAGAAGCTGCAGGTCGAGGAATACGTGACCCAGCTCGAGAAGCAACTCCCGGGCAAAGCGGAGATGGACGCGTTGCTGTCCGACATCAACCAGGCGGGTCTCGGGCGCGGGCTCCAGTTCGAGTTGTTCCGTCCCGGCCAGGTGGCGGTGAAGGACTACTACGCCGAGTTGCCCATTGCCATCAAGGTGAGTGGTCGGTATCACGACCTCGGGGCGTTTGCAGCCGACATCGCAAACCTCTCGCGCATCGTGACCCTGCACAACATGAGCATCGCCACAGTGCGTGACTCGGCCGGCCTGCTGACGATGGATGCCACAGCGCGGACCTACCGCTATCTCGACGCCACCGAACTCGAAGAGATCAAGAAGGCCGCAGACAAAGCCAAGGCGGCGGGGGCGAAGAAATGAGGCGGGTCGAGCGATTGAAGCTGCTTGCGCCGCTGGCCCTGGTGGTGGCCGCCCTGGCCGGGTGCAGCGGCGAGCAGGAAGAACTCGCGCAATGGAGGGAGCAGCAGGCCCGCGAAGTGAAGCCCGACGTGCCGCCCTTGTCGGCCCCCAAGAAGTTCAACCCGCAAAGTTACTCGGCACTGAGCGGCGTCGAGCCATTCAGCACACAAAAACTCAGCGTCGCCCTCAAGCAAGAGGCCAGACAGCCGAATTCCCTTCTGTCTGCGGAAATCAACCGTCGCAGGGAACCGTTGGAAGCCTACCCGCTGGACAGCATGACCATGGTGGGCAGCGTGGTGAGGACCGGCCGGCCTTACGCGCTGCTGAAAGTGGACAACCTGCTGTACCAAGTCAAGCCGGGCGACTACCTCGGTCAGAACTACGGAAAGATCACCAAGATTTCTGAAACCGGTGTCTCGCTCAGGGAGATCGTTCAGGATGCAGCGGGCGAATGGATCGAGCGCACCAGCGCCCTCCAGCTCCAGGAGAAGGCGCGATGAACAACAGTCAGGAGATTCAGATGATGAGCAAGTGGCGCGCACGTGCCCTGGCGTTCGCGTTGTTCGTTGGCGCGCCTGCTTTGGCGCTTGCACAGAATGCGATCCAGTCGATCAACAGCACGCAACAAGCCGGCTCGGAGGTGGTGCGCATCGAGTTGAGTGAAGGGCTGACCGCGATTCCCGCCGGCTTCACGATCCAGGCGCCCCCCCGCATCGCGATCGACCTGCCCGGCGTGGCCAATGCGATGGGGCGCACCAGCGTCGAGCTCAATCAAGGCAATCTGCGCTCTGTCAGCGTGGCCCAGGCCGGTGACCGCACCCGCCTCGTGCTGAACCTCAAGCAAGCCACCAGTTACCGTGCGCAGCTCGAAGGCAAGGTGCTGTTGCTGGTGCTGGACAGTGCGCCGGCTCCGGTGGCTGCGGGCGCCCCGGCAACGCCTTCGTCGCAGCGCTTTGCCGAAAGCCTGAACACCTCGCAAGTGGCGCTGAAGGGCATCGACTTCCGCCGGGGTGCCGATGGCGCCGGCCGCGTCGTCGTCGATCTGCCGAACAACCAGGTCGGCGTGGACATTCGCCAGCAGGGCAAGGGTCTGGTCGTCGAGTTCCTGCGCTCCACCCTGCCCGAGAACATGCGCCAGCGGCTCGACGTGACCGACTTCGGCACGCCGGTGCAATTCGTGTCCAGTTCTCAGGCCGGCGATCGGGTTCGCATGGTGGTCGATTCGCGTGGTGCGTGGGAACACAGCGCCTACCAGAGCGACAACCAGTTCGTGCTCGAGGTTCGCCAGCAGAAGATCGACCCCAACAAGCTGACTCAGGGCCCGGGCTTTGCAGGCGAGAAGCTGTCGCTGAACTTCCAGAACATCGAAGTTCGAGCGCTGTTGCAGGTGATCGCCGACTTCACCAACTTCAACGTCGTGACCAGCGACACCGTGACCGGCAACGTGACCTTGCGCCTGAAGGACGTCCCGTGGGACCAGGCGCTGGACATCATCCTGCAGGCCAAGGGATTGGGCTTGAGGAAGTCGGGCAACGTGATCTGGATCGCGCCGAAGGATGAATTGGCGACCAAGGAAAAGGTTGAGCTGGAGTCCAAAGCGCAGATTGCCTTGCTCGAACCGCTGCGCACCCAGTCTTTCCAGTTGAACTACACCAAGGCCGAGGAAGTGGCCAAGGGGCTGACGGGCCAATCGAGCGGCCAGGGCGGCGGCGGCGCCAGCGGCGCGACGACCTCGCGCATCCTGTCGAACCGAGGCAGCGTGCTGTACGAGACGCGCACCAACCAGCTGTTCGTCAGCGACACCCCCTCCAAGCTGGACGAGATCCAGGCGATGATCGCCAAGATCGACATCCCGGTGCGCCAGGTCTTGATCGAAGCCCGAATCATCGAGGCCGACGACAAGTTCGGCCGTTCATTGGGTGTCCGCTTGGGCGGCAACGACATGCGCGGAATCCGCGGTGGCCTGGCGGGCTACAACGTCGGCAACGGTAACCAGGCGACGGTGGGCGGCAACCTGAATGCGGTAGGCCAGCAGACCGGGCAGAGCACGCCATACAACTACAACGACACGCAGTTCGTCAACCTGCCGGCGGTGCTGCAAGGCATCGCGAATCCGGCGGCGACCTTCGCGCTGTCGCTCTTCGGCGCTTCGTCGAACCGCTTCCTGAACCTCGAAATCTCGGCGCTCGAAGCGGACGGCAAGGGCAAGATCGTTTCCAGCCCGCGGGTCATCACGGCCGACCAGGTCAAGGCGCTGATCGAGCAGGGCACCGAACTGCCCTACCAGACAGCAACCTCCAGCGGTGCCACCGCGCTGCAGTTCCGCAAGGCGAACCTGAAGCTCGAGGTCACCCCCCAGATCACGCCTGAAGGCAACGTCATCCTCGATGTGGACGTGACGAAAGACAGCGTCGGACGGTCCACTTCGGCCGGCTTCGCGATCGACACCAAACCCGTCAAGACCCAGGTGCTGGTCGAAAACGGCGGCACCGTCGTGATCGGCGGCATCTTCGAGCAGTCCGATCGCGACGAGGTGGTGAAGGTGCCGTTCCTGGGCGACATCCCGTTCCTCGGCAACCTGTTCAAGACTCGTTCCAAGACCTCGGACAAGACCGAGTTGCTGATCTTCCTCACGCCCAAGGTGTTGAGCGACAAGACGGCAACGCGTTGAACCGTGTGCTGAACCCGAAGCTGCCCCGTTGGCTCTTGATAACTCGCCCAGGACAGGCCG
>JANOQS010000535.1:0-1808 GCA_031414975.1 Methylibium sp.
TTCATCGATTCTTCACCGCGTTCAACGCCTTGACATAAATGTTCGCCAACCCGAACACCGCCACAAACAAGATGATCGCGAGAGCCGACGAATACCCCGTCCGCCACTTCTCGAACGCCTCGCGCTTCAAGGTGATCGACACCACTTCGGTCGTCGACCCCGGCCCGCCGTTGGTCAGCAGGTTCACCAGGTCGAACATCTTGAAGTTCTCGATGCCGCGGAACAGCACCGCCAGCATGATGAAGGGCAGCACCATCGGCAAGGTGATGCTCCAGAACTGGCGCCAGGCCGAAGCGCGGTCGACTTCTGCCGCCTCGTAGATGTAGTCGGGAATGCTGCGCAGCCCGGCCAGGCAGATGAGCATCACGTAAGGCGTCCACATCCAGGTGTCGACGATCACGATGGCCCAGGGCGCCAGCTTGACCGAGCCGAGCATCTCGAAGCTCGACGGCGGGATGCCGGTGAAGAAGCTCACCGCATAGTTGAACAGGCCGATCTGCGGTTGGTAGATGAAGGCCCAGAAGTTGCCGACCACGGCGGGTGACAGCATCATCGGGATCAGGATCAGCGTGGTCCAGAAACCGTGGCCGCGGAACTTGCGGTCGATCAGGTAGGCCAGGCCGAAGCCGATCACCGTCTGCAGCGCGATGGTCCAGAAGACGAAGTGCGCCGTGGCCTGCATCGGCGCCCAGATTTCGGGGTCGGTCAGGATCGAGACGTAGTGGTCGATGCCCACGCCGAGCACCTCGGCATTCGGCCGGTTGGCGCGAAAGTTGGTGAAGCTCAGGTGCACCGTCCAGATCAAAGGGAAGATGTTGATGGCGAGCAGCAGCAACATCGTCGGCGCGATGAACAACCACGCGATCGCACGATCGGACAGCCCGCGCATGCGGCGTGCGATCGGTGCGGGCGTGGCCTGTGCGGCGCGGGTGGCGATGTTGGTCGTGCTCATTTGAACGTCCGATGCGGGGTCGACCGTGCGGCCGGCCCCATCTCGGATCACATCACTTCAGTTTGCCGTCTTCCTTGAAGACCTTCTTCCAGTCGGCCACCATGCCGTCCAGCGCTTCTTTCGCGGTGCCCTTGTCGGCCACCACGAAGTCGTGGATGCGCTTCTGCTCGGCCAGCAGCAACTGGGCGTAGCTCGGCTCGGCCCAGAAGTCGACCACCTGGTCCATCGCGGTCAGGAACTCGCCCGCGAACGGGGCGCTCTGCTTGAAGCTGGCGTCGTTCAGCACGCCCTTGTGGCACGAGTAGCCGCCCAGCGCCCACCACTTCTTCTGCACGTCCAAGGTGGCGAACCACTTGATGTAGGCCAGCGCCTCGTTGCGATTCGGCGAATACGACACCACCGAGATGCCCTGCCCGCCGAGCTGCGAGCCCTTGCCCTTGTCGCTCGGGTTGACGAAGAAGCCGATCTTGTCGCCGCCGACGTTCGGGTCCTTGTGCAGGCCGGGGAAGAAGGCGAACCAGTTCATCATCATCGCCACCTGGCCGCTCTTGAACGCGTCCAGCCCCTCGCCCATGTACGAATTGGTCAGGCCCGGCGGTGTGCAGCACTTGTAGAGCGACTTGTAGAACTCCAGGCCCTTGATCGCGTCGGGCCCGTTCACGAAACCGTCCATCGCGTACGGCTTCTTCGGGTCCTGGTACTTGAAGCCCATCGGGTAGAGCACGTTGCTCACGCCCATCGTGATGCCTTCGGAGCCGCGCTCGGTGAAAAGGTAGGTGCCGTAGACCTTCTTGCCGTCGATCTGCTTGCCCGAGAAGAACTCGGCCACCTGCTTGAACTCGGTCCAGGTCTTGGG
>JANOQS010000536.1:0-8111 GCA_031414975.1 Methylibium sp.
GGGCTGGAGCGTTTCGCCGCGCTCAAGGCCTGGCGCGCCGAGATCGCACGCGAACACAACCTGCCGGCCTACATCGTGTTCCACGACGCCGCGCTGGCCGAGATGGCACGCGCGCACCCGCAGTCGCTCGACGAGCTGGCCGGGATCAGCGGCGTCGGCACGAAGAAGCTCGAGGCCTACGGGCGCGAGATCCTGCGCGTGCTGGACAACAGCGCCGCCTGAGGCGCGCACCTGCGGCAAACCGCACAGGTGTTCGGCCCCGGCGCCGAACAGCCCCCTCAATCCCCCCTTCCACTGCCGATGCGGCCGGGGTGGCCGATGACCCAATACGGTGGCCTGAGGGTCTGGAGGCCGCCATGTTTTTTCCCGTTCTCTTTCACGTTCGTTCGCTCGCATTCGGCGCTGCTGCGCTGGCCCTGCTGGCGCCTGCTGCGCGGGCCGACACGGTGGGGCTGCATCTGGCCAGCGCGCACGTGCCGCAACGCCACTTCAACAACACCAACCCGGGCCTGTACTGGCGCAGCGACGAAGGCTGGACGGCGGGCGGCTACCGCAACTCGCTGAGCCGCACCAGTGCCTATGCGGGCTACACCTGGGAGTACCACGCGCTGGGGTTGACGGCCGGCGCCGTGACCGGCTACCAGCACTCGGTGCAGGCGATGCTGGTGCCGTCGCTGCGGCTGTTCACGCACGAAGGCTTCAGTGCCCGGCTGGCCTACATTCCGCGCGTCGAAAAGCGCATCGAATCGAATGTGTGGCACCTGATGGTCGAGCGCTGCATCTGCTGAAGCGCCGCCACGCGCGGCCGCTTCACAGGCACATCACGGACCCATCACGGGCTGATGGCGATGCTGACGTTGGCGCTGTCGGCGCGGTTGCCGGCGTTGTCGGTGGCGCGCGCAAACACCACCAGCGTGGTACGGCCATCGGTCGGCGCCTCTGCGTTCCACTCGAACGGCTCACTGCCGTCGCTGCCCAGCAGCACCGCGCTGCCACCGTCGAGCCGGTAGAACGCCACCGAGTGAATGCCGCTTTCGTCGCTGGCCGCCGCGACCAGACGCAACGACTGGCCGGCTGGCACCGAGGTCTGAGCTGCCGCCAGGCTGACCGACGGCGGCCAGTATTCGTCGAAGTCGCTGCCGTCGATGTACAGGCTGAAGCCGCCGCCGCAGCCCGCCAGGGCCACGGCATGGGTCAGCACAAACACAAGGGCGGGCCGGCGGATCGACAGCATGGCCAGAATGCTACGCCGCGCGCGCGGCGCAAGCTGTAACGACCCCACGCTCAAAAGCCTCATGACCCTCACGAGCGGTTCAGGCGCGCCATCTCATCGCCCACCAGCCGCACCACCAGCCGATCGAGCGTCTGCACCGAGTATTGCTTTACATCGTGAACGGTCTGCGTGCCGGGGCCGCTGGCCGGGTCGGCGGCGTCTTGGTAGGTCAGGAAGACGAAGCGCCCCGCCGTGTACTGCGCCATCTGGCGGAACACGTATTCGCCCACCGGGTCCAGGCCGCTGGCGCCCACCGCGAACAGCTTGATGCCCTTGGCCAGCGCGGCCTGCATGTCCTTGTCGTATTGCGGCCCGCCGTAGTCCAGGTGGGGCGGCGCGTCGGCCACCATCACGACCATGCGGGCCGCATCCGCGCGCCAGTCGAGTTGGTGCACCACCTCGTGGAGCGCTTCGTTCAGCGCCTCCGGCGTGTCGCCGCCGCCACCGGCCTGCACGCGCGCCAGCATGTTCTGGAACGCGCCAAGGTCGTCGGTGAAGTCGTGCGTGCGGGTGATGAAGGCATCACCACGATCGCGGTACGCCACCAGGCCATAGCAGATGTCGGGTTGGCCGGGCAGTTGCGAGATCTGTTGCGACATCGCGCGCATCGAACTCTTCAGCTTGGCAATCTCGTCGCCCATCGAGCCGGTCGCGTCGATCATGAAGACCAGGTCCAGGCGCGGGCGCTGGGCTGTGGCAGCCGCTGTCGTCGATGACGCGCCCAGGCGCACCTGCACCGCATTCGCCTGGCCGGCCACCAGCAGCGCGCGGCCCTGCACGCCGTTCTTGCGCACCGCCACGCCGAGCGTGCGCAGGGAGTCGGTACCCCCGGCGATGAAAGCGCGCGGGTGCAGCCAGACCTTGCCGGCCGTGTCGGTGCGGGCCCACATCACCGGCTGCGCCACGCCGGGGCGCTGCAGCGCGACTTCAGCGTCGTGCACCGGGCGGCCGGTGGCGTCGGTCACTTCGAGCAGATAGCGCTCGCTGATGTCGCGCTCGCGCACCGGCAGGCCGGCGCGGCGCTGGCGGTAGGCGAGGTACTCGCCGAAGTCGGCGTTGTCGTCGACCACGCCGGCGGTGACGGTCTCGTGCGCCGGGCGTGCCAGGCGCGGGGTCGGTTGCGGTGTCGGCTGCAGTGCCACGCTCGGCGCCGGCAAGAGCTTGAGTTCACGCGCAGGGGACGCAGCAGTCACCGCAGCAGGGGCCGCTGGTGCTTCGGCAGCGGCCTTCGAGCGGCTGCGGTCGCTGTCGGCCAGGCGTACCGACTCTTCCTTGCGGTGCATGTCCGCACCCACGGCAGCACTCGCCACGCTGGCCGACATCCGCGTGCGGGCGCCGCCGTGTGCGCCACCCTGCTCCAGCCCACCCCCCGGCACTTCGCGCGTGGACGGCGCGCGGCGGCAGTGGCTGGCCGACGGTGGCGTGAAGACGGCCGGGCCGAATTCAGCGGGCGTTGCGGCCGGTGCGTCTTGCCACACCGGCGGCCAGGCGTCGGCCGGCGCGGAATGAGTCGGCCCGGCGTGGGCCAGCGGCGCTTCGAGCGCGCCGGCGCATGCGGCCAGCGAGAACATCACGGCAACGGCCGGTGCGGCGGCCAGGGGTCTGAGCTTCATCAATCTCTCCTTGAGGGGTGTGGGGGTGGGGACTCGGGTTGATACGGCGCGGCCCGTCGGACGGGGTGAACCTCGGGCGTGAATCGATGCGCGAAAAACTTCACCCTGTTCGCTGCGCTGGGCCGTATCAAGGTCGAATCAGGCAGACTGGCCGTGCGATGCCCTCCACCGATTTCGAACCCTCTGACGATCTGCTCATGGCCGCCTACGCGCGTGGCGACGCCGCGGCGTTCGAGCGCCTGTACGAGCGCCACCAGGCCGGTCTGTACCGCTTTGTGCGCCGGCTGCTGGGCACGGCCCTGTCGGCCCAGACCGACGAGGTGTTCCAGGACACCTGGCTGCGCGTGGTCCACGCGCGCGAACGCTGGGCGCCGCAAGGCGCGAGCTTTCGCACCTGGCTGTTCACCTTGGCGCACCACCGCGTGATCGACCTGCTGCGCCGCAGCGGACGCGAGGTGGCGCTCGATGCGTTCGACACCGAAGGTGACAGCCCCTGGGAGCCGGAGGCCGAGGCCTGGCAGCACTGGCCCGCACCGGCCGGCGCCGCGCCGCACAGCGAAGAGCTGGCGTTCTGGCGCCGTGCCGGCGAGCGGCTGCTGCAGTGCCTGGAGCAACTGCCGCTGCCGCAGCGCAGCGCCTTCTTGCTGCACTACGACGACGGCCTGGCGCTGGCCGAGGTGGCCAGCGCGCTCGAAGTCGGCTTCGAGACCGCCAAGACACGCGTGCGCTACGCGATGAGCAAGCTGCGCACCTGCATGGGCGCGTACCTGGCGCCGCTGCTGGAGGAGACGCGGTGAGCGACGGCACCGGCGACGGCAAGGGCGGCAACCGCAGCGGCGGCCGTAACGACAACCGCAACGACAAAGACGGCGAGCGCGACGCCTGGCTGCGCGAGGCGCTACGCCATGCGCCTGACGCTGCAGCCGGCGCGCCGCCGCGCGTGCGCGACACGATCCTGCGGCAGGCGCGCGAGGCCAGGGCTGCCGCCGCGCAGGCGGCCCCGACGGCCACCGCTGCGGCCACCCGCAATGCGCCCTCCGGCCGCAGCGCCGGGCATGTGGGGCCTGCCGCGTCGGCGTCGTGGTGGGGGTCGTGGTGGGCGTGGCTGATGCAGCCCTCGGTCGCCGCCGGCTTTGCCAGCGTGATGGTGGCCACGCTGGTGGGTGTGATGTGGTGGGGCCGGCCAATCGACGAGCCGTTGCGCGAAGCGAACCTGCCTGATGCACACGCACCCGCACCCGCACCCGCTGTGGAAAAGTCTGCTGCTCCCGCTACGGCACCCGCTACTGCACCCGCTACCCCGCCCACGGGCCCCGGTGCGCCGCCGTCTGCTGCGCCGCGCGCCGACTCACTCCGCTTGAAACCCGCAGCGCCTGAAACGCGGTCCGCGCCCGCGGAAGGCCGCGCCGCGGAGAAACAAGCAAGCCGCACCTCACGCGCCATGGCCGATGCCGCGCCCCGGCCCGAGCTGCCCGCCGGGGACGGCGCGACGGCGTCGATGGCGTCACCGGCGTCACCCGCGCCACCCGCGCCACCCCTGCCACCCGCCGTCGGCGTTGCCGCCGCCCCGCCGGCCGAACGCAAACGCGAAGCCGAATCCGCGACCGAGGGAAACCGCCCGGCGGGTCGCAGCGCCGCCGCAGAGGCCGACTTGGCGGCCAACGCGCCCGCGGAGACGGCGGCTGCCAAGGCGGCGCCGTCGCCCTTTCCGGCCCAACCCGAAACGCGCCCCGCGGCTGCCGCGGCGCGAGCTCAAGCGCCGGCACCAGCGCGCGAACCTGGCCCTGGCAAGATCACGGCGCCCGGCGCCGCAGCGGCCAACCAGTCGCTGGTGGCGCCTCCGACGCGTGAATTGGCGACCAGCCCGACACCCGATCCGAACCCCATGACCCGCCTGCGTTCGGCCGTCGCAAGCGCGCCGGGCGCGTGGTCCTGGCAACGCGACGGTGGCCCCGAGCGGCCGATGAACGATGCCGTGCAAGCCTGGCTGGGCCGGCTCGACGAGGCAACGCGCGCACGTTGGCAGGCAGGGCCGGCCGCCGCCGGCAGCACCACGCAGACCCTGCGCCTGCTGCGCGACGCGCGCCTGCACACCACGCTCCACATTGAAGCTGGCGCCGTGCGCCTGGAACAGGCGGCACAAGCCGGCGCGGCCAGCGCGCCCCTGTCGGCCGCCACTGCGGCGGCCCTGGCGGCGGCACTGGAGCAAGCCACACCCTGATGAGGCGGCGTCGTTATGATGTTCGGTTTTGCCGAACTGCCCGATGCCCAACCCGCCCGCCGCTGCCAAAGCCGGTCCAGCCGCAACATCCGGTACAGCCGCAACATCCGGTACAGCCGGTACAGCCGCCCCAGCCGCCCCAGCCAGCGACGCCGTCGACCCTGCCCGGGCGACACCCCGCTCCTCCATCGAAGCGACCCAGATCCGCATTCGCGGCGCGCGCACGCACAACCTGAAGAACATCGACCTCGACATCCCGCGCAACCGGCTGGTGGTCATCACCGGCTTGTCGGGTTCGGGCAAGTCGAGCCTGGCGTTCGACACGCTGTATGCCGAAGGCCAGCGGCGTTATGTGGAAAGCCTATCGGCCTACGCGCGCCAGTTCCTGCAGTTGATGGACAAGCCTGATGTGGACGTGATCGAGGGCTTGTCGCCGGCCATCAGCATCGAGCAGAAGGCCACCTCGCACAACCCGCGCTCCACCGTCGGCACGGTGACCGAGATCCACGACTACCTGCGCCTGCTTTACGCACGCGCCGGCACGCCGTTCTGCCCCGACCACCACCTGCCGCTGCAGGCGCAGAGCGTGAGCCAAATGGTCGACAGCGTGCTCGCGCTGCCGCTGGGCACGCGCCTGATGGTGCTGGCGCCAGTGGTGCGCGACCGCAAGGGCGAGTTCGCCGAACTGTTTGCCGACATGCAGGCGCAGGGTTATGTGCGCTTCCGGATCGACGGCACGGCCTTCAAAGCGGCCGAAGTGCCCAAGCTGAAGAAGGCCGAGAAGCACGACATCGACGTGGTGATCGACCGCATCAAGGTGCAGCCCGACAGCACTGGGCAGGTTGACGCCGATATCGCGCCGGACGCACCCCCGCCGACCGGCCTGCGCCAGCGCCTGGCCGAAAGCTTCGAGGCCGCGCTGCGCATTGCCGAGGGCCGGGCGATGGCGCTGGAGATGGACTCGTCCAAGGAACACCTGTTCTCCAGCAAGTTCGCCTGCCCGGTGTGCAGCTACTCGCTCAGCGAACTCGAGCCGCGATTGTTCTCGTTCAACTCGCCGGTGGGCGCCTGCACCACTTGCGACGGGCTCGGCCAGGTCACCGTGTTCGACGCCGAGCGCGTGGTCGCCTTCCCGTCGCTGAGCCTGGCCAGCGGTGCGGTGAAGGGCTGGGACCGGCGCAACGGCTACACCTTCTCGTTGCTCGAAAGCGTGGCGCGCCACTACCAATTCGACATCGAACTGCCGTTCGAAGAGCTGCCTGAAAAGGCCCGCCACGTGCTGCTCAAGGGCTCGGGCACCGAAGACGTGGAATTCGTCTACGAAGCCGAAACCACCACCAAGGCCGGCAAGGCGAAGACACGCAGCGTCACGCGCTCGCACCCGTTCGAAGGCATCCTGCCGAACCTGGAGCGGCGCTTTCGCGAAACCGATTCAGCGGCCGTGCGCGAAGACCTGGTGCGCTACCAGAGCGCCAAACCCTGCCCCGACTGCGGCGGCTCGCGGCTGCGGCGCGAGGCGCGGAATGTGTTCCTGGTCGGCGAGTCGAAGCACGGGCCGCACGCCGAGCCGCAGCCGATCTACCGGGTCGAGCACTTCACCCTGCGCGAGAGCCTGCAGTACTTCGAGGGCCTGAGCTTGCAAGGCGCCAAAGGCGAGATCGCCAGCCCGGTGGTGCGCGAGATCCGCTCGCGCCTGAAATTCCTGAACGACGTCGGGCTGAACTACCTGAGCCTGGACCGCAGTGCCGACACCTTGTCGGGCGGCGAGTCGCAGCGCATCCGCCTCGCGTCGCAGATCGGCTCGGGCCTGACCGGCGTGATGTACGTGCTGGACGAACCCAGCATCGGCCTGCACCAGCGCGACAACGACCGCCTGCTCGGCACCCTGCGCCACCTGCGCGACATCGGCAACAGCGTGCTGGTGGTCGAACACGATGAAGACGCGATCCGCCAGGCCGACCACGTGATCGACATGGGCCCGGGCGCCGGCGCGCACGGCGGGCGCGTGATCGCGCAAGGCACGCCGGACGAAGTGGCGGCGCACCCTGACTCGCTGACCGGCAAGTATTTGTCGCGCGTGCTGCGCATTCCGGTGCCGCGCAAGCGCCGCGCGCTGGCCGACACGGCCGAGCCGCAGATGCTGCGCATCGCCGGTGCGCGCGGCAACAACCTGAAGAGCGTGACGGCGGAGATCCCGGTCGGCCTGTTCACCTGCATCACCGGCGTGTCGGGCTCGGGCAAGAGCACGTTGGTCAACGACACGCTCTACACCGCGGTGGCGCGCAAGCTCTACAACAGCCACGCCGAGCCCGAGCCGCATGACGGCATCGACGGGCTGGATGCTTTCGACAAGGTCATCAACGTCGACCAGAGCCCGATCGGGCGCACGCCGCGCAGCAACCCGGCCACCTACACCGGCCTGTTCACGCCGATCCGCGAACTGTTCGCCGAGATGAACATGGCCAAGGAGCGCGGTTACGGCAGCGGCCGCTTCAGCTTCAATGTGGCCGGGGGCCGCTGCGAAGCCTGCCAGGGCGACGGCGTGCTGAAGGTCGAGATGCACTTTCTGCCCGACGTGTACGTGCCCTGCGACGTGTGCAAAGGCAAGCGCTACAACCGCGAGACGCTCGAGGTCTTGTACAAGGGCAAGAACATCACCGACGTGCTCAACCTCACCGTCGAAGACGCGCACGCCTATTTCAACGCCGTGCCCAACATCGCGCGCAAGCTGCAGACCTTGCTCGACGTGGGCCTGGGCTACATCCGCCTCGGCCAGAGCGCCACCACCTTGTCAGGCGGCGAAGCGCAGCGCGTGAAGCTGGCGCTCGAGCTGAGCAAGCGCGACACCGGCCGCACGCTGTACATCCTGGACGAGCCGACCACCGGGCTGCACTTTGCCGACATCGCGCTGCTGCTGAAGGTGCTGCACCAGTTGCGCGACGCCGGCAACACCATCGTCGTGATCGAGCACAACCTCGACGTGATCAAGACCGCCGACTGGATC
>JANOQS010000537.1:0-7037 GCA_031414975.1 Methylibium sp.
CCGCCGCCCGAACCGCAAGTCGCTCGCGCAGGAGCTGGCCGACCGCAAGGACCGCGCCGCCTACGCGCAGCAGCAGGTCAACGACATGTGGCGCACCTTGCCGCGCAAGTCGGGCAAGGCGGCCGAAGAGGCGGCTGCCAAGCGCTTCCCGGAAGAGCCGCAGGAGAACCTGCTGTACTTCATCGAAAAGAACGCGCCGCTGCTCGAACCCTGGCAGCGCGAGATCGTGCGCATCGTGCGCAAGGTGGCGCAGTACTTCTACCCCCAGCGCCAGACGCAGGTGATGAACGAAGGCTGGGCCACGTTCTGGCACCACCACCTGCTCAACACCATGTACGACGACGGGCAGTTGAGCGACG
This sequence comes from Methylibium sp., assembly GCA_031414975.1. GTDB lineage: Bacteria > Pseudomonadota > Gammaproteobacteria > Burkholderiales > Burkholderiaceae_C > LGRD01. The sequence goes on from JANOQS010000537.1 coordinate 360, forward strand.
GCGTGATGATCGAGTGGCTCAAGTCGCACACCAACGTGGTCTACCAGCCGCCGGTCGGGCACCGCGCCTACAGCGGCATCAACCCTTATGCGCTCGGTTTTGCGATGTACACCGACATCAAGCGCATCTGCGAAAACCCGACCGACGAAGACCGCCAGTGGTTCCCCGACATGGCCGGCGCCGACTGGCTCGAAACTTTCGACCAGGCGATGCGCAACTACAAGGACGAGAGTTTCATCGGCCAGTACCTGTCGCCCAACCTGATGCGCGAGATGCGCCTGTTCGCCATCAACGACGACGACAAAGAGAAGGAACTCGAGGTTTCAGCGATCCACGACGAAAGCGGCTACCGCCGCCTGCGCGAAGCGCTGAGCCGCCAGTACGACCTGGGCAGCCGCGAGCCGAACATCCAGGTCTGGAGCGTGAACCTGCGCGGTGACCGTTCGCTGACCTTGCGCCACACCCAGCACAATGCCCGCCCCTTGCATGAAAGCGGGCAGGAAGTGCTGAAGCACGTGGCGCGTCTGTGGGGCTTCGGCGTGCACCTGGAAAGCGTCGACGCGGCGGGTGACGTGACGACGCGCTGGTCGGTGCCCGCTTTGCCGCAAGACGACGACTGAGGCGCCTTCACGCCAGCGGCCCCTGGCAGCAGGGGGTCAAACCCCCTGCTGTGCGAGGACGTCGCGGCGTAGAATTTGCGCGAACCCCCTGCCCCGCTGACCTCGGGGAACCCCCCATGAAATCGCCGCCGGGCTCAACCGTCGACCTCAGCGCCCTGTCGGACTGGGCGCCGCAACTCGCCGAGGCCTTTGTCTCGCTGGCGAGCGACATTGCGCTTGTGCTCGATCAGAACGGCGTCGTGCTCAACGTCGCGCAAGGCGGTGCGTCGCCGCTTGCGCCATCGGCCCACGAGTGGGTCGGTCGCGCCTGGGCCGACACCGTCACCGGCGAAACCCGCGCCAAGGTCGGCCTGCTGTTGAAAGACGTGGTCGCCACCGGCTTTGCACGCCGCCGCGAGGTCAACCACCCGTCGTCTGCTGGCGCCGACATCCCGGTCGCCTACACCGCGATGCGCCTGGGCGAACAAGGCCCGGTGCTGGTGGTCGGGCGCGACCTGCGCGCGGTGGCCGCCATCCAGCAGCGTTTCGTCGATGTGCAGCAGGAAATGGAACGCGGCTACTGGCGCACGCGCCAGTCCGAAGCACGCTACCGGCTGCTGTTCCAGGTGGCCAACGACGCGGTCTTGGTGGTCGACGCCGAGACCTTGAACATCCTCGAAGCCAACGACGCCGCGGCGCAGTTGTTCGACATGGAAGTGGCGAAATTGCAGGGCCGGCCGGTGACCTTCGGCTTCGAGAACCGCTCGCGCGGCGCGGTCGAAGAACTGCTGCTGACCTCGCGCCGGCTCGGCCAGCCAGCCGAGATTCGCGCCCGCCTGAATGGCAAGGTCAGCACCACACACGTGGCGGCCACACCGTTCCGCACCGAAGACGCGATGCGCCTGCTGGTGCGCGTGCGCCCGCTCGACACACCCGAATCGCCCGCCGACCGCAGCGCCACCTTGGCCCGCCTGGTCGATGCGGCGCAAGACAGTGTGGTCGTCACCGATTCGAGCGGCCGCATTCTGGCAGCCAACCCGGCGTTCCTGAGCCTGGTTCAAGTCGACGCCGAAGTCGAGGTCAAGGGCCGTGCGCTGCAGGACTGGATCGAGGGCACCGGGCAGGTCTTCGACGTGTTCATCCCGCAAGTCCAGCGCCTGGGCATTGCGCGCCACAGCGTGTCGCGTATTCGCCGCGTCGATGCGCAACCGGTGATGGTGGACATCTCGGCCGCGCTGCTGGCCGAAGGCGACCAGGAATGCATCGGCTTCACGATCCGGGCACTGCCGCACGCCGCCGCTGCCGCTCCAGCCGTCGAGCCGGTCGAGATGCTCGGCGCCGCCGTCGAGCGCATGGCCGCCCGGCTCGGCGAGGTGGCGCTGCCCGAGCTGCTGCGCGAAGTCGCTGCGCTGGTCGAGCGGCACGCCATCCGGGCCGCAGCGCAACGCTGCGCCGACGACGCCGCCACCGCCAGCGCGCTGGGCATCACCGGCGCCAGCCTGAGCCGGCGCCGCCGCAGGCTCGCCACGGCGGCCGACAAGGGGCCCGGGTCGCAAAAGACAACATGAGCACGGGCCCCGCCTTCGGCCAGGCCGACCTCACCAACTGCGAACGTGAGCTGATCCACCTTGCCGGGTCTGTGCAGCCCTACGGCGTGCTGCTGGCATTGCGCGAGCCGCAGTTGCGCATCGTGCAGATCAGCGCCAACGCCCAGGCCCTGCTGGGCACGCCGGCGCTGGGGCTGCTGAACCAGCCGGTCACCGAACTCGGCGGCAACATCGAGCAACGGGTTCGCCAGCTCGCCGCGTCCACCGACCTGGCCGAACCCGCCGCGCTGCGCTGCCGCCTGATGGCGTTCGGGCGGGCCGGCGAATTCGAAGGCACCGTGCACCGCGAACCCGGCGGCGCGCTGATCGTCGAACTGGAACCTGCCGACACTGCCCAAACGAACGTCGAGACCGTGCAGATCGACGGCTCCACGTTGATCGAGGTGCTGGGCAACGCCATCGAGCGCTTCAGCATCAGCTCCACGATCGGCGTGCTGGCCGACACCGTGGTGCAGTGCTTTCGCGACCTGGCCGGCTACGACCGGGTGATGGTCTACAAGTTCGACCCCGACGGCCACGGCAAGATCATCGCCGAGGCGCGTGACCCGCGCCTCGAATCGCTGCTGGGCCACCACTACCCGGCTTCCGACATTCCGCAACGCGCGCGCGAGCTGTACCTGCGCAACCGCCTGCGGGTGCTGGTCGATGTGCACAGCGAGGCCGCGCCGCTGGTGCCGCGCCTGACGCCGAGTTCGGGGCAGGAGCTGGACATGTCGATGTGCCACTTGCGCAGCATGTCGCCGCTGCACTTGCAGTACCTGAAGAACATGGGCGTGACCGCCACCCTGGTGGTGTCGCTGGTGCGCGAAGGCAAGTTGTGGGGGCTGATCGCCTGCCACCACTACAAGCCGCGCAACTTGCGCTTCGCGGTGCGCGCCGCCTGCGACCTGCTGGCCGAAGTGGCGTCCACCCGCATCGCCGCGATCGAGAACTACACCCACGCGCAGGTGGCGATCCAGGTGCGCCGGCTCGAGCAGCGCCTGATCGAGGCCACCTCGACCGAAGGCGACTGGCGCCTCGCGCTGTTCCGCAACCCGCGCACCTTGCTGCAGCCGCTCGACGCCACCGCCGCCGCGCTGTTCTACGACGGCGAGGTGCTGACCTCCGGCGAAGCGCCGTCCACGCCCGAGCTGCGCCGGCTGATGCAGTGGGTCGATGCGCAGCCTTTCGATGGGCTGTTCAATTGTTCGTCGGTGGCGCGCGCCAACCCGGCGCTGCAGTCGCTCACGCCCACCGCCAGCGGGGTGTTGGCGGTCAAGCTGTCGGCGTCGCGGCCCGAGTACCTGATGTGGTTCCGCAAGGAGCAGCTGCTCAGCGTCACCTGGGCCGGCGACCCGACCAAGCCGGTCGTCGGCAACGACCCGCTGGAGCTGTCGCCGCGGCGCTCGTTCGCGGCCTGGTCCGAGATCGTGCGCGGCACCGCGCTGCCCTGGTCGAGCGGCGAGATCACCTTGGCGCGGGCCTTCGGCGCGTCGCTGTCCGACATCGTGGTGCAGATCAACGCCGTTCGCCTGCTGATCGCCGAACACCAGTTGACGCAGATCCGCAGTGCGGTGGCCACCTCGCGCCAGCCGGTGATCGTGGCCGACGGCCAACAGCGCGCGCTGTTCGCCAACGACGCGTTCTTCAGCTTGATGCGCTGCGGCGCACCCGAGCTGCGGCCGGTGCTGGGCGCGTTGTCCGACTTGTTCACCGATTCGGCCCAGGCGCACCGCGTGCTGACCGAACTGGCGCGCGAGCGCACGCCGTGGCGCGGCGAGCTCGAACTGCGCCTGGCCGACGGCACACCGCTGCCGGTGACGGTGCGCGCCGAACTCGTGCCGTCGCGCGACGGCTCGGTGCTCGGCTTCTTCCTGATCCTCGAAGACCTGACCGAAGTGCAACGCGCCGCAGCAGCGCGGCGCCACCTGGAAGAGTCACTGTCGGAAGCGGGGCGCGACCAGGTCATCGCCAACGCCAAGGCGCGCGAGCGGCGCGAGCCCGACGACCTGGTGGCCGCGATCCTGGCCAACGCGAGTCTGGCGGCCATGGACATTGCCGACGGCGGCGCCAGCCCGGCCGTGGCGCCGCTGCTCGAAGAACTCGAAACGTCAACCAAGCGCGCGACCGCGCTCTACGCGCGCGTGCGCACCTTCAGCTCACCGGGCTGAGGGAGGCATCGCCCGGCGCGGCCGGTGACCGGCGCGCCTGCGAGTTCGTCGAACAAGGCCTGGTGCAGACGGAACGCCAGCACCGCTTCGGCCACGATGGCCGCGGCCTGCTCGGCGTCATGCCCCAGTTGCGCCAGCCCGGCGCGAAACGCCTGCACATGCGCGGTCACCTCGGGCGGCGCACCGAAGTCGTAGAAGCGTGTGCCGCGCCCGTCGGCCAGCGCCAGCGCACCGGCGACGATGCGGCGCAGCATCTGCCCGCCGCTCAGGTCGCCCAGGTAGCGCACATACGCGTGCGCCACCAACAGCGCGGGGCGCGCGTCGGCAAGTTCTTGCAGGTGCAGCACATAGTGGCTGCCGGCCGGGGCCAGCGCAATCTCCTGCTGCCAACCGGCGCCATGCAGTTCGGTCAGGTCGTCGGCGAGCGACTGGCTGCGAAACAGGGCCGGCGAGTACACCGCCGCCACCGCCGGGTGCGTGGCATGCCGGCGCAGCGCCGGCTCGAGCGCGTCGTACACCGCGTGCAGGTTGCGCAGCAGTGCGCAGTAGGGCGTGCACGGCATCTGGCCGCGCAGCAACGAGTGCATCAGCGGCCCGCGCTCCAGTGCGGTGTGCAAGTGTTTCGTTTCGGCCTTGAGCGACTCGGCCAGGTTCAGTGGCTCACTCGGCGGCACACCCAGCGGCCCATTCACCTGCACGCGCGCTCCCACAAACTACAGCGCAAAGATCTTGCCCGGGTTCATGATGTTCTTCGGGTCCAGCGCACGCTTCAAGGTGCGCATCATCGCCACCGCGCCGGCGCCGGCCTCGTCGATCAGGAAACCCTGCTTGTGCAGGCCGATGCCGTGCTCGCCGGTGCAGGTGCCCTGCATGCTCAGCGCACGCTCGACCAGCGTCTTGTTCAGGCGCTCGGCGGTATCGCGCTCGGCATCGTTGTTCGGGTCGATCAGGTAGGCGACGTGGAAATTGCCGTCCCCCACGTGGCCCACCAGGTAGTGCTGGATGCCGGCGGCTTCGGCTTCATCGAGCGCCTTCGTCACGCAGTCGGCCAGGCGCGAGATCGGCACGCAGGTGTCGGTCGTCACGGTGCGGCAGCCGGGCTTCATCTGCAGGCCGGCAAAGTAGGCGCGATGCCGCGCCGTCCACAGCTTGGTGCGCTCTTCAGGTGTGGTGGCCCATTGAAAGTCTTCGCCACCGAACTCGCTCGCGATCTCCTGCACCGTCGCGGCCTGCTCGGCCACGCTGGCGGGGCTGCCGTGGAATTCCATCAGCAGCATCGGCGCCTCGCGCAGGCTTAAGCGGTCGTGCGCGTTGACGGCGCGCACTGCATGGGTGTCGAGCAACTCGCAGCGGGCGATCGGCACGCCCATCTGGATGATCTGGATCGTCGTCTTGACGGCTGCGCCCACGTCGGGAAAGTGGCACACCGCCGCCGACACCGCCTCGGGCAGCGGGTACAGCTTGAGCGTGATCTCGGTCATCACCCCCAGCGTGCCTTCGCTGCCGACGAACAGCCGCGTCAGGTCGTAGCCGGCGCTGGACTTGCGCGCCCGCGTGCCGGTGTGGATGACCTCGCCCTGCGCGGTGACCACGGTGAGCGCCAGCACGTTGTCGCGCATCGTGCCGTAGCGCACCGCGTTCGTGCCGCTGGCGCGCGTGGCCGACATGCCGCCCAGCGAGGCATCGGCCCCCGGGTCGATCGGGAAGAACAGCCCGGCGTCCTTGATCTCGCGGTTGAGCTGGTTGCGCGTGACGCCGGCCTGCACCGTGACGGTCAGGTCTTCCGGGTTGATCCGCAGGATCTTGTTCATGCGGCTCAGGTCGATGCTGACACCGCCCTGCACCGCCAGCAAATGACCTTCGAGCGACGAGCCGACGCCGAACGGGATCACCGGCACCGCGTATTCGTCGGCCAGCTTCACGACAAAGGCCACGTCGTCGGTGCTCTCGGCGTAGACCACCGCTTCGGGCGGCGGCACGTCGAACGGCGACTCGTCGCGGCCGTGCTGTTCGCGCACCGCCAGCGCGGTGGAGCAGCGTGTGCCGAAGTGTTCCTTCAGCGCCGCCAACATGGCCGCCGGTACCGGCCGCGGGTCGAAGGTGGGAAGAACGTGGACGGGAATCGGTGCGTTCATCAAAGGCCCCTGCGTGGGGCGACGCGCCCCCGTGACGCATTCTAGGCAGGCCAGGCGCTACGATGCGCGCCATGGCCAATCGACTCACACAAATAGCCACCCGCACCGGCGACGACGGCACCACCGGTCTGGGCGACGGCACCCGCGTCCCCAAGGACCATCTGCGCGTGGCGGCCATGGGCGACGT
>JANOQS010000538.1:0-16022 GCA_031414975.1 Methylibium sp.
CTTCATGGGCTACCTGCTGCCCTGGGGCCAGATGAGCTACTGGGGCGCGCAGGTGATCGTCAACCTGTTCGCTGCCGTGCCGCTGATCGGGCCCGACCTGGCACTGCTGATCCGCGGCGACTTCGTCGTCGGCGACGCGACCCTGAACCGCTTCTTCGCATTCCACGTGATCGCCGTGCCGCTGGTGCTGCTGGGGCTGGTGGCGGCGCACATCATCGCGCTGCACGAGGTGGGCTCGAACAACCCCGACGGCGTGGAAATCAAGGCCAAGACCGACAGCAAGGGCGTGCCGCTCGACGGCATCGCCTTCCACCCGTACTACACGGTGCACGACATCTTCGCGGTGGCCGTGTTCCTGTTCATCTTCAGCGCGGTGATCTTCTTCGCGCCCGAGTTCGGCGGCTACTTCCTCGAGTACAACAACTTCATTCCGGCCGACCCGCTGAAGACGCCGCTGCACATCGCGCCGGTGTGGTACTTCACCCCCTACTACTCGATGCTGCGCGCCATCACCAGCCAGATGATGTACGCACTGATTGCCTGCGTGCTGGCCGGCGCGGTGCTGGGCGTACTGAAGGCCAAGATCGCTGGGCTCTTCAAGATCGTCATCGTCGGCGCCGCGGTGGTGCTGGTGGCGGCCATGCTGGCCATCGACGCCAAGTTCTGGGGCGTGGTGGTGATGGGCGGCGCCGTGATCATCCTGTTCTTCCTGCCCTGGCTCGACAACAGCCCGGTCAAGTCGATCCGCTATCGGCCCGACTGGCACAAGTACCTGTACGGCATCTTCGTCATCAACTTCCTGATCCTGGGCTACCTGGGCGTGCAGCCTCCGTCGCCGATCGGCGAACGGGTTTCGCAGGTGGGCACCTTGTTCTATTTCGGCTTCTTCCTGCTGATGCCCTGGTGGAGCCGCCTGGGCACGCCCAAGCCGGTTCCGGACCGTGTCGTTTTCGCCGCCCACTGACGCGAGCCCGGGAAGCACCAACATGAAAAAACTGATTCTTTCCCTCCTGGCCTCGTTCGGCTTCGTCACCGGCGCCTCGGCGGCCGGCGGCGGTGTGGCATGGGACAAGTTCCCCACCGAAAAGGTGACCGATGTGGCCGCGCTGCAGAACGGCGCGCAGATCTTCGTCAACTACTGCCTCAACTGCCACGCCGCTTCGTACATGCGCTACAACCGGCTGCGCGACATCGGCGTGACCGAAGACCAGATCAAGAAGAATCTGATGTTCGCGACCGAGAAGGTCGGCGACACGATGAAGGTTCCGCTCGACCCCAAGCAGGCCAAGGACTGGTTCGGCGGCGTGCCGCCCGACCTGACCGTGATCGCCCGATCGCGCGCCGAGTTCGGCAAGGGCAGCGGCGCGGACTACCTGTACACCTACCTGCGCACCTACTACCGCGACCCGAGCAAGCCGACCGGCTGGAACAACCTGGCCTTCCCGAACGTCGGCATGCCGCACGTGTTGTGGGAATTGCAGGGCCAGCGCAGCGCAAAGTTCGTCGACGAAAAAGACCCGCACGACCCGAAGGCGGTGGTGCACCGCTTCGCCGGGTTCGAGACCCTGGCTCCCGGCAAGCTCAGCGCGCTGCAATACGACGAATCGGTGGCTGACCTGGTGGCCTTTCTGCAGTGGATGGGCGAACCGTCGCAGGCCCGGCGGGCCCAGATCGGCGTCTGGGTGCTGATGTTCCTGGCCGTGTTCACCGTGCTGGCCTGGCGCCTCAACGCCGCGTTCTGGAAAGACGTGAAGTAGGCCTTCCCCTGGCCCGCGGCCCCACAAGGGCGGCGGGTACCGCGCGCAGTGGAGAGATCCCACGGGTCACCCACTGCGTTTGTGTTTGTCGATAGCGAAATTACCACCCCAAGGAGCCGTCACCATGATGGTGCTTTACTCCGGAACGACCTGCCCCTACTCGCACCGTTGCCGTTTCGTGCTGTTCGAAAAGGGCATGGACTTCGAGATTCGCGACGTCGACCTGTTCGCCAAGCCCGAAGACATCGCGCTGATGAACCCGTACAACGAGGTGCCCATCCTGGTGGAGCGCGACCTGATCCTGTACGAGTCGCACATCATCAATGAGTACATCGACGAACGTTTCCCGCACCCGCAGCTGATGCCCGGCGACCCGGTGGCGCGTGCGCGCGTGCGGCTGTTCCTGCTCAACTTCGAGAAAGAACTGTTTGCCCACGTCAACATCCTCGAGTCGCGCGGCGTCAAGCCGACCGACAAGCAGATGGAAAAGGCGCGCGCGCAAATTCGCGACCGGCTGACCCAGCTCGCGCCGATCTTCCTGAAGAACAAGTACATGCTCGGCGACGATTTCTCGATGCTCGACGTGGCCATCGCGCCGCTGTTGTGGCGGCTGGACTACTACGGCATCGACATGTCCAAGAACGCCGTGCCGCTGCTCAAGTACGCGGAACGCATCTTCTCGCGCCCGGCCTACATCGAGGCGCTGACGCCGTCCGAGAAGGTGATGCGCAAGTAGGCGGTGACCGGCTCATGAGTTCCCCGCCCATCGCGCCGGCAGGCTCGGGCACGTCCACGCGGCCGTACCTGATCCGCGCGCTGCACGACTGGTGCAGCGACAACGGCTTCACGCCATACATCGCCGTTTACGTCGATGCACACGTGCAGGTGCCCAACGAGTACGTGAAGAACAACGAGATCGTGCTCAATGTCGGGTTCGAGGCCACCACTGCGTTGAAGCTGGGCAACGAAGCGATCGAGTTCAAGGCGCGCTTCGGCGGCAAGTCGCGCGAGATCATGGTCCCTGTCGATCATGTGATCGCGATCTACGCGCGCGAGAACGGCCAGGGCATGGCGTTCCCGTCTCCCGCCAATGCGCCGGGCTCGGCTACGCATGAGGGCGACGAAGCACCCGCCCCACCGGCGCGCGGCGGGCCCAGGCTGGCCCTGACCGAGCCGGCACAAGACCCTTCGGCCCACACAGAATCGGGCGCGGACTCGGGCCCGGGCTCGGACCCGCCCGAACCCCCGACGCCCGAGCCGCCTGCGGGCAAGCGCGCCGCGCTGAAGCGCATCAAGTAGCATTCTCCCGTGCCGGCTTAGCTCAGCTGGTAGAGCACCCGCCTTGTAAGCGGAAGGTCGTCCGTTCGATTCGGACAGCCGGCACCATCTGGCGCCCCCTCACCGCCAGCGCCGTTGGAACGATTGCTTGCACTACCTGGGTTGAACCTTGACCCGGATTGCGCTAACCTGCCATCCCCGCGTCCGCAAGGCGTCTTCGAGGCGCGGTTGAAGTTGGCGCAGCTTGGCCGCCACCGATGCGTTGGCGGCCAGCAGCGACCAGCCCAGTTCATCCACGGGCCCCGGCAGCACATGGGGCGCCAGGGCTGCGGGCAACAGAGGGTGGATGACGTCGAAGCGGGCGCCCGAGTCCCGCATCAATTGCTGCAATCTGACCAGCGGGGCACTCCGGTGCAGCGCTTCTCCGATCGGAAGCGCGTTCGGAGTCACCGGAAGCGGCGGAGGCGGTCTTGAATTCACCCGCAGGAGTTTAGCAATGCAGATCATGATCACCAACGGCAGGCTGGCCCGCACCCGGGTCATGCAACTCAGCCGGCTGCAACTGGTGCTCGCCTTCGCGACCTTGCTGGTCGTGCTGACCTTGCTGTCGGGCACGGTGTACCACTTCGTGTTTCTGAAGGCCGCGCGCGAGGGCTGGCCGGTGGTGAGCCAGATCGTGCGCCTGGTGGTGCGCGACGAGTTCGCCCAACGCGACCGTTTCATGCGCGAGAACCTCGACGCGATGGCACAGAAGGTTGGCGAAATGCAGGCCAAGCTCGTCAAGATAGAAGCCGTGGGCGAGCGCGTGGCCGGGGCCATCGGCGTCAAGCCGGAGGAACTGCGCCAGATGCTCAAGCCGGTTGGCGCCACCGCTGCACCGGGCGGGCAGGGGGGGCCGTTCGTGCCGGCCAAGTCGGCCTCGCTCGACCAGCTCAAGAGCATTGTTGGCGCGCTCGACCTCGAGGCCGACCAGCGCACCGACCTGTTCACCTTGTTCGAAGCGCGCCTGTTCGAAAGCCGCATGCAGAACCTGATGATCCCGAACAGCAGGCCGGTCGATGTATCGGTGGGCTCCGGTTTCGGCTTTCGCACCGACCCGTTCACCGGCCAGGCGGCGCTACACACCGGGCTGGATTTTCCTGCCGACGTGGGCACGCCGGTGATGGCCGCGGCCGGTGGTGTGGTGCTGCTCAGCGAGTCCCAGTCGCAGTACGGCAACGTGGTCGAGCTCGACCACGGCAAGGGCCTGATCACGCGCTACGCGCACAACTCCAAGGTGCTGGTCAAGGCCGGCGACATCGTCAAGCGATCCCAGGTGATTGCCGAAGTGGGCAGCACCGGCCGTTCGACCGGCCCGCACCTGCACTTCGAGGTTCGCCTCGAAGGCGTGGCGCAGGACCCGGCCAAATTCCTCGCCTCGGGCGATTCGGCGCTGGCCGATTCCGCCGCCGTTCGGCCCTCGCGCGCACGGCGCTGACACCGGCGCGGCGCGCAGCCCTTGCCGCACTCTGCGGCGGGCCCCGAGTGGTAAAGTCACAGGCTTTCACTTTTGCGCCGATCAGAGGCTTGCTTTCGCGGCGTGTGCCCGCAAGTCGGCAGTTCGGTGTTTACGTTCAGTCGCCACTTGCGGCAAGCGCACCGCGTGTGCTGCCGCCCACGGGTGAACGACACCCGTCGCTTCTTCCAACCCAGACGTTGACCGCATGTTGCCCAAGATCCTGACTTCGATATTCGGTAGCCGCAACGAACGTCTGCTCAAGCAATACCGGCGTGTCGTCACCGACATCAATGCGCTCGAGCCGCAGTTCGAAGCGCTGAGCGACGAAGCGCTGAAGGTCAAGACCACTGAATTCCGCGAGCGCTTTGCCAAGGGCGAAACCCTCGATGCGCTGTTGCCGGAAGCATTTGCGGTGGTGCGCGAAGGCAGCAAGCGCTCGCTGAAGATGCGCCACTTCGACGTGCAGCTCAAAGGCGGCATGGCGCTGCACAACGGCAAGATCGGCGAAATGCGCACCGGCGAAGGCAAGACCTTGATGGCCACCTTGCCGGTGTACCTGAACGCCATTACCGGCCAGGGCGTGCACGTGGTGACGGTCAACGACTACCTGGCCCGGCGCGACGCCGAATGGATGGGGCGCCTGTACACCTTCCTCGGCCTGACGGTCGGCGTGAACCTGCCGCAGATGTCGCGCGAAGAGAAGCAGACCGCTTACGCCGCCGACGTGACCTACGGCACCAACAACGAATTCGGCTTCGACTACCTGCGCGACAACATGGTGCAGGACACTGCCGACCGCGTCGCGCGCGGCCTGAACTACGCGATCGTCGATGAGGTCGATTCGATCCTGATCGACGAGGCGCGCACGCCGCTGATCATCAGCGGCCAGGCCGAAGACCACACCGAGATGTACGTGCGCATCAACGCCGTCGTGCCCAATCTGAAGAAGCAGATCGGCGAGCTCGACCTGCGCACCGGCGAGGGCGTGATCGACCCGGGTGACTTCACCGTCGACGAGAAAAGCCACCAGGTTTTCCTGACCGAAGACGGCCACGAAAACGCCGAACGCCTGCTCGGCGAGGCCGGCCTGCTGGCCGAAGGCGCGAGCCTGTATGACCCGGCCAACATCACCCTGATGCACCACGTGTACGCCGCGCTGCGGGCCAAGCACCTGTACAACCGCGACCAGCACTACGTGGTGCAGAACGGCGAGGTCACGATCGTCGACGAATTCACTGGCCGGCTCATGACGGGCCGGCGCTGGTCCGACGGCCTGCACCAGGCCGTCGAGGCCAAGGAAGGCGTGCAGATCCAGAGCGAGAACCAGACGCTGGCCTCGATCACCTTCCAGAACTTCTTCCGCATGTACGGCAAGCTGTCGGGCATGACCGGCACGGCCGACACCGAGGCCTACGAATTCCAGGAGATCTACGGCCTGGAAACGGTGGTGATCCCGCCCAACAAGCCGACGATCCGTCAGGACGAGCTCGACCTCGTCTACAAGACCAGCCGCGAGAAGTTCGAGGCCGTCATCAAGGACATTCGCGACTGCCACGAACGCGGCCAGCCGGTGCTGGTGGGCACCACCTCGATAGAAAACTCGGAGCTGATTTCGGGCCTGCTCGAGAAGGCCAAGTTGCCGCACCAGGTGCTCAACGCCAAGCAGCACGCGAAGGAAGCCGAGATCGTTGCTCAGGCCGGCCGGCCCGGCGTCATCACCATTGCCACCAACATGGCCGGGCGCGGCACCGACATCGTGCTGGGCGGCAACGTCGAGAACCAGATCAAGATCATCGACGCCGACGAGACGATCGCGCCCGACGACAAGGCCGCGCGCGCCGCCACGCTGCACGCCGAATGGCAGGGCCTGCACGACGCAGTGAAAGCCCAGGGCGGGCTGCGCATCATCGCCACCGAACTGCACGAATCGCGCCGCATCGACAACCAGTTGCGTGGCCGCTCGGGCCGCCAGGGCGACCCGGGTTCGTCGCGCTTCTACCTGAGCCTGGACGACCCGCTGATGCGCATCTTCGCCGGTGAGCGGGTGCGCTCGATCATGGAGCGGCTGAAGATGCCCGACGGCGAGGCCATCGAGGCCGGCATCGTCACGCGCAGCATCGAAGGCGCGCAGCGCAAGGTCGAGGCGCGCAACTTCGACGTGCGCAAGCAGCTGCTCGAATACGACGACGTGGCCAACGACCAGCGCAAGGTGATCTACCAGCAGCGCAACGACATCCTGGAAGCCAAGAGCCTGACCGCGCAGATCGCCAGCCTGCGCCAGAGCACGATGACCGACGTGGTGCGCACCTTCGTGGCGGCCGAAAGCGTCGAAGAACAGTGGGACCTGCCGGCCCTGGAGCGCGTGCTGCGCGAAGAATGGCAGCTCGACCTGCCGCTCAAGGCCGAGGTCGACAAGAGCAGCTCCATCACCGACGAAGACATCGTCGAAAAAGTGGTCAAGGCCGCCGACACGCTGTTCGACGCCAAGGTCGAGCGCGTCGGCATCGAGCAGTTCACGCCCTTCATGCGCATGATGTTGCTGCAGTCGATCGACTCGCACTGGCGCGAGCACCTGGCCGCACTCGACTACCTGCGCCAGGGCATTCACCTGCGCGGCTACGCACAGAAGAACCCGAAGCAGGAGTACAAGCGCGAAGCCTTCGAGCTGTTCTCGCAGATGCTCGACGTGGTGAAGATGGACGTGACGCGCGTCCTGATGACGGTGCGCATCCAGACCCAGGAAGAAGCGGCGCAGGCGGCCGAGGCGATCGAAGAGCGGGCCGAGAAAATCAGCAACGTCACCTACACGCACCCGAACGAAGACGGCAGCGTCTCCTCCGAAGCCGGCGAGGCCGACCCCGCGACCCTGGCCGCCCAAGTGCCCAAGGTCGGCCGCAACGACCCTTGCCCTTGCGGCAGCGGCAAGAAGTTCAAGCTTTGCCATGGAAAGCTTGCCTAGAGGCCATTCGCACCGGGGTGCTGCGCAATAAGTCGCTGCGTCGCCCTCATCGAGCCGGGCCTGGAACGCTATCCTGCCGAAGTCGATGACTTTCCAGTCCTACACCGATGCTGCCGTGCGCCGCGAGTTGCTGCGGCTGGCCTTGCGCAACTCGACGCGCAGCGTGCCGCTGCAACTGGTGGCGGTCGGCTTCGTGGCCTACCTGGGCTTGCAGGTCGGAGCCACCCACACCGCCGCGGTGGTCGCGGTGCTCGGCCTGTCGATCGCGTTCTGGCGCCTGTCGCTGGTGCGGCGCTACCCGTCGGCCGAGCAACTGAGCGAGGCGCAACTGGCTCGTGCCACCGCCGAGCTGGAGGCCAACTCGGGCCTCACCGGCATCTTGTGGGCGCTCTACACGGTGAACGTGTTCCCGGACCTGCGCGGCAACCTGGGCACCGTCTACGTGATGATCCTGTTCGGTTCCTTCGCGACCGCGGCGTTCTTTATGTCGCTGGTCGGCCGGGCGTTTGCGATCCTGGCGTCGCTGCAGCTCGGCGCCTTCGTGCTCGTGAGCCTGTTCGATCCGGCCGCCCGGTCGGTGCCGGCCGCCGCGCTGGCCGGGTTCTTCGGCATCACCCTGTACCGCGCGGCGCGCGAGATCCTGTCCACCACCACTTCGGCGATCCACCACAGCCTGGAAGCCGACGCCGCCAACGCGTCGCTGCTCCAGGCCAAGGCCGCGGCCGAGGCGGCGAACCTGGCCAAGTCGGAATTCCTGGCCACCATGAGCCACGAGATCCGCACCCCGATGAACGGCGTGCTCGGCGCGCTCGACCTGCTTCGCCACTCCAGGCTCGACACCTCGCAGCGCCGCCTGGTGCGCACCGCCGCGTCGTCGGGCGTGTCGTTGATGAGCATCCTCAACGACGTGCTGGACCATTCGAAGATCGAGGCTGGCAAGCTCGAACTGGCGCGCGCCTCGTTCTCCACGCGCTCGGTGGCCGGCGCGGTGATCGCGCTGTTTCGCGCCAATGCCGAAAACAAGGGCATCAGGCTGGCCCTGGACATCGACCCCGAAACGGCGGAGTGGGTGTTCGGCGATGCGACACGCTTGAAGCAGGTGCTGCTCAACCTGGTGGGCAATGCGATCAAGTTCACCGAGCGCGGTGGCGTGACCCTGCGGCTGAGTCCGCGGGAAGCGCCCAAGGGTTCGACCGGGATCGTCTTCGAGGTGCATGACTCGGGGGTGGGCCTGTCGCCCGAGGCGCGCCAGAGTCTGTTCCAGCCGTTTCACCAGATCGACACCAAGCGCAACCGGCGCCGCGGCGGCACCGGCCTGGGGCTGGCCATCAGCCAGCGCATCGTCGAGGCCATGGGCGGGCGCATCGAGGTCGAGAGCGAACCGGGAACCGGTTCGTGCTTTCGGTTTGCGCTGATGCTCGAGCGCGACCCGGAGCCGACGCAGATCAACGTGCCCGATTCGAGCCTGGCCGCGCTCGACGGCGCAGCGCTGCAAGGCACGATCCTGGTGGTGGAGGACAACGACGTCAACCGCATGATCGCGCGCGAGATGCTGATCTCGCTGGGGCTCCAGGTGGTCGAGGCCTCCGATGGTGCCGAGGCATTGCAGGCCCTGTCGCAACACCCCGTCGATCTGGTGCTGATGGACTGCAACATGCCCGTGATGGATGGCTACGCGGCGACCCAGGAGGTTCGCCGGCTCGAGCGCCAGCAGGGGCGCAAACGGGTGCCGGTGCTGGCGCTGACGGCCGATGCCTTCGATGACGACATCGTGCGCTCGCGCCAGGCCGGCATGGACGGCCACCTGGCCAAGCCCTACACGCGCGACCAACTCCAGGAGCTGGTGAGCGCCTGGCTGTGACAGCGGCTCAGGCGCGGGCGGCTCGGGCCGCCCCGGTACGCAACCTCAGGTCAAGGTCGCCCATTCACTGACGCCGGTGCGTTCAACACCCCAGGCGGTGTCGAGTTCCATGCGCTTGATTTCTTCGACCGCCCCTTCGTCGGCACCACCCACCTTGCGTACCTGCGCGCGTGCCAGCCGCTCCATCAGGCGGATGTCTCGATTGGTCAGGGTCATGGCCGTCACGGCCCAGTGGTCCACCACCGACGTCAGCGCTTCGAAGGTGATCGGGGCGGCCACCCGGCGCGCCTGCAGTGCCGCCATGGTGCCGCGAAAACGCGGTTCGAGCGCCCGCACCGCCTGCTCCAGCGCCACCTCGCCCTGGCCGTCTTCACACACCAGGTCGACGATGCCGCGCCGCTGCAGCTGTTCGGCGCTGTAGATCTTGCCCGACAGCACCATGTCGTTGGCCACCGCATAACCGGCCTTGCGGATCGTCAGGTTCCAGGCGCCCATGCCCGGGAACAGGTTGAACAGCACCTCCGGGTAACCGGCCTGTGCGCTGCGCTCGAAGATGACCGTGTGGTGCAGCAGCGCCGACTCCAGCCCGCCGCCCAAGGTGTCGCCCTGCACCAGCGCGGTGGTGTGCACGCCGATCTGGGCCGCGTTTTCGAGCCACCAGACCAGGTCGATGCAGCGGCGCGCGTACAGGCGCAACGAATCGAGGTCGTGCGCGCGCACCAGCAGCACGAACAGCGACAGGTCGCCGCCGAAGTTGAACACCCCTCGCACGTCCGAGGCCATCACGAAATGCCGCACCAGGCCGGGGTTGGCGCTGATGTCGTTGAACACCTGCTGCAATTCGGCCAGTGCGGCCAGGCTGTAACACTGGATCGGCTTGACGCCGATGCGCACCGTCAACATCGAGAACTCGGAGCTCCATTCGAGCCGCATGTATTTGTAGGGGCGCGCCAAGGCACGGGGCAGGGCGGTGCTGATGGCGCTGGTCACGTTCATGCTCATACCGCTCATACCGCTTCGAGAACCCGGCCGAACTGGTGGAAGTTGAAGACGGTGGATTCGACGATGGCCTCTTTCGATGCGTCGTCGGTCAGGGTGTTCAGGATCACGCGCAGGTCGGCCATGTGCTCGGCGTCCAGGGTGGCGTGCGAGCTGATGAACGAGATGCCGCGGTCGCCCTGCAGCAGCAGCGAGTCGCTGATCGACGTCGTCAGCGGGCCGCCATAAACCGAGGCAATCACCTCCAGCGCATACAGCATGCCCAGTACCGAGCAGGGGTGGCGGCGGTCGGCGGCCCAGTAGTTGTAGCCATTCAGCGCCAGCATGTGCTCGGTGGGCTTGTAGTCCTTCACCTCTCCGGCTTTCACGCCCACCGCGTCGAGGTCGGCCACGACCCACTCCTCGTGGCCCTTCTCTTCGTTCATGTGGTCGTACAGGAAATGGCGCACCTGCTTCTGCTCGTCACCGACCCGGCTGGCCGCGGCGGCGCACACCGGGTTGAAGTGCCAGACCACGTGGTACAGCTCCAGCAGCAGCTTGCGATAGCGTTCCAGCGGCAGGCCGTTGGCGACGATCTCGAGGACCTTGCTGTTGGATTCGAAAGCGCGGCGCGCTTCGTCGGTGCGGGAGACGAGATCGGCAAAGAAGGGAAGCATCAAACAATTCCGGATCGGTGACGCTGCGGCGCAGCATTCGTGAAATTGTCGCGGGGGACTTCTTTTCCCTTGAGTCAGCGCGACGTGAACGATTTCACGACATAGGAAGATTTCTGGATCTGACCACCTTGAATGGGGGGTGGACAGAATCTGAACTTGCAAGCGTCGGTTGCGCACCTGAATGAGGCGCTCGCCTGAATCTCCTTGCCGCGATCCTACAATTTGCGACCTCGCCGCTCGGCTGCCGCGCCAGCGCCCTGCCCTTCAAGCCCACCGAGACCCACCCGCATGCCCGTCAACCTGAGCCCTCCGCAGCCCGCCGACCTGCACCCCGTCGCCGGCGTCCAACTCGGCATCGCGATGGCCGGTGTGCGCAAAGCCAACCGGCGCGACCTGACCGTCGTGACGCTCGTCGAGGGTTCGTCGGTGGCCGGCGTATTTACCAGCAACCGCTTCTGCGCCGCGCCGGTGCAGTTGTGCCGCCAGCACCTGGCCGCCCAGGCCGGCGCTGCGCGGGCGATCCTCATCAACACCGGCAACGCCAACGCCGGCACCGGCGAAGACGGGCTGCGGCGCGCGCGCTCCACTTGCGCGGCACTGGCCGGCCACCTGAAGTTGAAGCCCGAGCAGGTGCTGCCGTTTTCCACCGGCGTGATCATGGAAACCTTGCCCAACGAGCGCATCGAGGCCGGCCTGCCGGCCGCGCTGGCCGACCTGCGCGAAGACCATTGGGGCGCCGCGGCTGAAGCGATCATGACGACCGACACCTTGCCCAAGGCGGCATCGCGACAGGTGCAAATCGGCGGCCGCACCGTCACGGTCACCGGCATCGCCAAGGGCGCCGGCATGATCCGCCCGAACATGGCGACGATGCTCGGTTTCGTGGCCACTGACGCGGTGATCGCACCGCACCTGCTGCCCGAACTGCTGCGCGAAGCCGCCGACCGCTCGTTCAACCGCATCACGATCGACGGCGACACCTCGACCAACGACTCGTTCCTGCTGATGGCCACGCACCAGGCCGGCCACGCGCCGATCACGCAGCTCGAATCGGCCGACGGCGCAGTGCTGCGCCAGGCCGTGATCGAGGTTTCGCAGCAACTCGCCCAGGCGATCGTGCGCGACGGTGAAGGCGCCACCAAGTTCATCACCGTGCGCATCGACGGCGGCAAGACGAAGGAAGAGTGCCGCCTGGCGGCGTATGCCATTGCCCACTCGCCGCTGGTCAAGACGGCGTTCTTTGCGAGCGACCCCAACCTCGGCCGCATCCTGGCCGCGGTCGGTTACGCCGGCATCACCGACCTGGACCAGACCTTGATCGACCTGTTCCTCGACGACGTGCACGTGGTCACTCACGGCGGCCGCCACCCGGCGTACCTCGAGGCCGATGGCCAGCGCGTGATGAAACAGAGCGAGATCACCGTGCGCGTGGACCTGCACCGCGGCGCCGCCCATGCCACCGTGTGGACCTGCGACCTGAGCTACGACTACGTCAAGATCAACGCCGACTACCGAAGCTGAATCGGTAGACGACGCGGCTCATCAATCGAGTGGATGCGACGCGACAGGATCGGGGCAACCCGGCTTGCGCGCGCGACGACCCGGCTGCTAGGATTCGCGCCTGATTCGCCGAAAGACCCCATGAACGCCCATCCCACCAGCCCCAAACACGCCGCTCTCCGCCGTGCGCTGGTCATTGGCGTTTCGTCGCGACTGGCGCGACTGGGGCGACTGAATTTCGGCGCAGCGAACGCTCCGTTCGCGCCGGTCTTCACCGGTTTCTAGCCCTCTCGGCATTCAACTTCCACCCGAAGTTCCGCTGAGAGATCAGCGGAAGGAATGTCACTTCATTCTCCCGCTGCACCCGAGTCGAACGGCTCGCCAGGGCCCCCACAAGGTGCCCGCAGAGAGAAGAAAAATGAGGTCAGCCACCATGAAAACGGGGCTTCTCGAATTCAAGAACCAGGTCTGCAGCCGCTGGTTTGCGCGCTTCGCATTGCCACCCGGCGACCTGCTGCGCGACGCCACCTACCGGCGCCTGTGGACGTCGATCCTGATCAGCTCGTTCGGCGGCCAGGTGACGATGCTCGCGCTGCCGCTCACCGCGGCCGTGCTGCTGCACGCCAGCCCCACGCAGATGGGCCTGCTCACGGCGATGGAAATCCTGCCCTTCGTGCTGTTCTCGCTGCCCTCGGGCGTGTGGCTCGACCGGGTGCGCAAGCTGCCGGTCTACGTGGCCGGCGAATCGGCACTCGCGCTGGTGGTGGCCAGCGTGCCGTTCGCATGGTGGATGGGCTGGCTGTCGATGCCATGGATGTACGTGGCCGGCTTCGTGATCGGCACGATCTACACCACCGCCGGCACCGCCGCGCAGATCGTGCTGACGCAGGTGGTGGCGCGCGACCGGCTGGTCGAGGCGCATGCGAAGAACGCGCTGGCCAGTTCGGGCGCCGAAGTGGCCGGCCCGGGGCTGGCCGGTGCGTTGATCAAGATGGTGGGCGCACCGCTGGCCTTGCTGGTGGACGCGGTGCTGCTGATCGCGTCGGCCGCCATCTTGCGCGGCATCGTCATCAACGAAGAGCGCCAGCCGCGCCCCGATGCAAAGTTCTGGCGCGACCTGCGCACCGGCGTGCGCTTCGTCGCCGGCAACCGGCTGCTGGTGGCGCTGGCCGTCGTGGTCGGCGGCTGGCAGATGTGCCACCACGCGGCGATCGTGGTGCAGATCCTGTTCGCCACCCGCACCCTGGGCTTGAGCGAACAGGCGGTCGGTCTGAGCTACATGGGCATGGGCGTGGGCACCATCATCGCCAGCGTGTTCGGCTCGCCGCTCAGCCGGCGCATCGGGCCCGGGCCCTGCCTGGTGCTGGGCTTTGCGATCTGCGGTGCCGGCTGGTTGCTGCTGTCGTTCGCGCCGGCCAATGCCTGGGGCGTGGCGGTGTTCGCGCTGATGCTGCTGCTGTTCGCGACCGGTGCGGTGCTGGTGTTCATCAACTTCCTCGCGCTGCGCCAGGCCGTCACGCCCGAGCCGCTGCTGGGGCGCATGACGAGCACGATGCGCTGGCTGATCCTGATCCCGGCCGGCCCCGGCGCGCTGCTGGGCGGCTGGCTGGGCGAGCACGTGGGCTTGCGTGCGTCGCTCGCGTTTGCCGGCGGCAGTGCCTTGCTGCTGGCGCTGCTGGCATGGCGTTGGCAGGTGATCCGCGGGGTGCGCGAACTGCCCAAACCCGAAAGCGCCGACGACTGGGTCGGCGCCGAAGCGGCGGTGCGCGCGGCGCCGCTGCCTGACACGCCTTGAGCGAAGGGAGCCTTGAATGGACAAGCTGTTGATCGAGGTGCCGGAGCGCATCGAGACCGAACGCTTCATCCTGCGCTGTCCGCGGGCGGGCGACGGTGCGGCCATCAACGCCGCCATCTGCGCCACGATGGACGAGCTTCGTCCCTGGATGCCGTGGGCGCAGGCCGCGCCGCTGCTGGACGAGTCGGAGGCTTACTGCCGCCGCAACCAGGCACGCTTTCGGCTGCGCGAAGACCTGCCGTATTTCATCTTCGAGCGCGAACCGGGACCTGAAATAGAAGGCCGCGAAGGCGTGCTGGTCGGCGCCTGCGGCCTGCACCGCATCGACTGGGCGGTGCGCCGTTTCGAGATCGGCTACTGGCGCCGCAGCGGGCTGCCGGGCCACGGCATCGCCACCGAAGCGGCGCGCGCGCTGAGCCGCATGGCGTTCGACCGGCTCGGTGCGCGGCGTGTCGAGATCCGCATGGACGAGGTCAACATGCCCAGCCGCAAGGTGGCCGAGCGCGCCGGCTTCACGTTCGAAGGGCGGCTGCGGGCCGACACGCTGAACGTGGGCGGCGAGTCGCGCGACACGCGGGTGTATGCGCGCGTGCGCGGGGTGGAAGAGGTGGGAGGGGCGACGGCGGGGGAAGCGAAGGGCGGGCTCAACCCGCCGCGTCGAGCAAGCCCTGGTTCGCCATGATCTCGGCCAGCGAGCTGTCTTCCAGCGCGTACACCCCGCGCGTGGCGCGCCACACGAGGGCCTTGTCCTGCAAGGCGCTCAGTGCCTGCTGCACGTTCGACACATCGGCCTTGACCTGAGCGTTCGGTGCGAGCGCGTCGAGCGCCCGCTGGTAGCGTTCCATCGTTTCGATCTCGAACGGGGCAAAGGCGGCGCCAGCGGAGGCGAGCACGCGCAACACGGCCGATTGCAGCGGCGTCAGGCTGTGCACCACACGAATGGCCTCGTCGTTGCTGGCTGAAATCTGGTCTTCGACGGCGCTGCGGAAGCGCTGCGGCACGTCCGCGGGCGCCAAGGTGAAGTCAAAGCGAATCATGTCGGCCGCGGCGCCGATCATCTCGGGCCGAAACGACGTGCGTTTGAACAGTTCGAAAACGACGTCCGGATCGAGCCTTGCCGGCAGGCCGACACGGGTACAGAACCAGTCGACATAGTCCTTGCCGAGCGGCTGGAACGGCACCAGCGGTGCGCCAAAGAACGTCTGCTCGCGGCTGTTGCGCAACATGGCCAGCTTGTCCTGGTTGGAGCCGGTGGCCACCACGCGCAAGCCGTGGTGGCGGCTGCTGTTGAGTTCGTCCCGCGCCGCCTTCAGGGCGAACAGCGCGTCGTTGCCAGACTCGCTGGTGACCGCCTGCTGCGCCTGGTCGATGATCAGCACGATCAGTCGGCCTGACTCGTCGGACAAGGCCGCCAGCGCGGTGGACAGGGAAACTTGCCCGCCCAGGCCGACGCGGTCCAGCGAGAACGACACGCCGCCGACCGACACCTTGTCCATGCCCGCCGCGCGGGCCAGTCTGGCCACCACGCCCTGGTGGGGCGCCAGTTCGGCGCGGACGGCGTTGACGATCACCTGCCCGGGGTCGGCCTTGCGGTCTTCCCACAGGTCAGCGTAGACAACCAGGGCGCCGGCCTGCTCGAGCGCGGGGCGCAAGTCCTCGCGCAGGAATGTCGACTTGCCGGTGCGGCGCGGGGCGGCCAGGAACAGGCCGGAACTCGAT
>JANOQS010000539.1:0-15122 GCA_031414975.1 Methylibium sp.
GGAGGCGATCACCAGGTCGGCATCGGCATACTGGGTGTCGGATTCGGCATCGGTCTCGAACACCAGCTTCACGCCCAGCGCTTCGCAGCGCGCCTGCAGGATGTTGAGCAGCTTCTTGCGCCCGATGCCGATGAAGCCGTGGCCGCCGCTGCGGATCGTGCGGCCCTTGAACTCGAGCTCGATGTCGTCCCAGTGATTGAACGACTGTTCGATGGTGGCGGCGGTGACCGGGTCCCACTGGCGCATGTTGTCCATCGTCGCGTCGGAGAACACCACGCCCCAGCCGAAGGTGTCGTAGGGCTTGTTGCGCTCGACGACGGTCACGTCGTGCAAGGGCTGCAGCTTCTTCATCAGCAAGCCGAAATAGAGCCCTGCCGGCCCGCCGCCGATGCACACGATCTTCATGCCCTGCCCTCTCGTTGAACCCGATGACGGACAAAGATTAGACCTGAATAGTTCATGTGTCAAGCATATTCTGGCAAGCCGCGGCCATGGGCTACAGTGGCCCGCGAGCCCACTCTCGAACGAGGCCCCCATGAATCAGGACCTTGCCGCGCTGCAGGCGCTGCTCTCCCCGCTGTTCCCCGGCCTGATGGGCCTGCAGCTCACCGAGGTCGGCCCCGAACGCGTGGTCGCCACGCTGAAGGTGCGCCCCGATCTGTGCACCACCGGCGGCATCCTGCACGGCGGCGCGGTGATGGCGTTTGCCGACACGCTGGGGGCGGTCGGCACCTTCGTCAATCTTGGGGAAGGCAAGGGCACGACAACGGTCGATTCGAGCACCAAGTTCATCGGCGCGGCCAAGGTGGGCAGCACCGTCACCGGCGAGTCCACGCCGTTTCACCGCGGCAAGACCACGATGGTCTGGCAGACGCTGATCAAGACCGAGGCCGGCAAACTTTGCGCGGTGGTCACGCAGACGCAGCTCGTGCTGGGCAGCTGAAGCCTTCCGCTACGCACCCGACGATGCGCACGCTTCGAGCCGGCGACCTGGTGCTGGAGCCGCAGGTGGCGGCGCACGCGGCCGGGCTGTATCCGCTGCTGGCCGACCCCGAGATGAGCCGTTACCTCGACAGCGCGCCTCCCTCGGACCCCGCCTGGCTGGCCGTGCGCTTTGAAAAGCTGGAAACACGCCTCTCGGCCGATGGCCGCGAGCACTGGCTCAACTGGGTGATCCGCGCGCCGGGGCACGGCCTGGTGGGCTACGTGCAAGCTACCGTTTATGGTGACACCCGCGCAGACCGTTGTGCCGACATCGCCTACGAACTCGGCCGCCCGTTCTGGGGCCGCGGCTGGGCCACCCGCGCGGCCGAAGCCATGCTGCACGAACTGGCCGATGGCTACGCCGTGCAGCGCGCCTTCGCCACGGTGGACCACCGCAATCTGCGCTCGATCCAGCTGCTGACCCGGCTGGGCTTCACGCCGCGCCACCCGCCGCACCACCCGCAGTACATGGTGGCCGAAGGCGACCGGCTGTTTTCGCGCGACCCGCTGTTCGAAGCGGCTGGGCCCGCCGCCTGATGCGGCCGGCGGGCTCGGTCACCCCTCTTCAGCCGCCCGCCCGCACCGCCCACCTCAGCTTGGCCGAACTCGAGCGCGGGTTGGCGCGGCGTTCATCGAAGGACGGCCGGATCGGATCCGGCGCCACGCTCACGTAGAGGCCGCTGCGCTCGCCGGCCTGGAAGGCCTTCTTCACGCGCCGGTCTTCGCCCGAATGAAAGCTCAGGATCGCGACCCGCCCGCCCGGCTTCAGGCAGTCGGGCAAAGCGGCCAGGAACCGCTCCAGCACGCCGAACTCGTCGTTCACCGCGATGCGCAGGGCCTGGAAGGTGCGCTGCAGCGCCTTCTTGGTTTCGAGTTCGCGCTCGGCCTGCGGCAGGCTGGCCTTGAGCGTGCGACGCAAGGTGTCGCGCACCAAGGTGGCCAGTTGCGTCGTCGTCTCGACGTACTGGCCCTGCAGTGCCGCCGCCAGCGCGGCGGCGTGCGGTTCGTCGGCGTTGTCGATCAGCATCTCGCGCAGTTGCGCGCGCGTGACTGATTGCAGCAACGCCGAGGCCGGCTGGCCGGCGCCCGGGTCGAGGCGCAGGTCGAGCGGCCCGTCGGCCTTGAAGGTGAAGCCGCGCGCCGGGTTGTCGATCTGCATCGACGAGACGCCCAAGTCGGCCAGCACGAAGTCGAAACTACCGCCGGCCTCGGGCAACAAGCTGGGCATCTCGGCGAAGTTGATGCGGCGGGTCAGGAGCGCCGCTGCGTCGAAGCCCAGGCCGCGCAAACGCGCTTCGGTGCGCGGCAACTCCAGCGGGTCCACGTCGATGCCGAACAGCCGGCCGCCCGGTGTCAGGCGGGCCAGCAGCTCCTGTGCATGGCCTCCGAAGCCGAGCGTGGCATCCAGGCCCACGTCGCCGGGCTTCGGGGCCAGCGCGGCCACGATCTCAGCCACGCAGATTGGCCGGTGCATGCCGGCCGGCGTCTGGCCTCGCTCCATCACCTTACGCAGTTCGTCGGCGTGCCGGGCCGGGTCGAGCTCCTTGTACTTCTCTTCGAAGCGCTTGGGGTGCGTGCCGGCGTAGCGCACGCGGCGTTGGTGGGGGGCTGCGTCGTCGGCCATCCGGTGATTGTGTGGCACCGGGTTCGCCTGCTAACCTGAAGTTCCGCCCGAAGTCGGACGAGATTCCCTTGTGATTCAAGCACTTGGCCTGAATTTGGGGTTCGGCTTTCTGTCTACGGCGTGATCGCGTGGACGAGGGCCATCGCACGCTGTTGCTTGGGTCCAGCCGTGGTGATGACCTCGAAGGTGGGCGCGTCGGGATCGGCGCTGGGCGTGCGGCAGGTGTTGCGCACGACGGTCGCCAGCTCGGCCATCAAGGTCGAGAAGCTGTGAGCTGGTGTGCCATCGACCAGAGCATGCGTTGCCGCCTTGTCCTGCGCCGACGATGATCGTTCGGCCGGCGCCACGGGGTCGCGCGTGGCCTTCGCTTGTTGCTCCGTGTCGGCGAACATCAACTCGCGCCAGGCCTCGCGCAAGTGCCACTCGACGTAGTACGCCAGCGTGCACAGCAAGATGTGCGCACGTACCCGGTTCATCGCCGTCACCCCGCTCGCGCCGGAACGCAGCGCAAGCGCCGCGCCGCAGCGGCCCGCCGCGGGCGAGCTGCGCATCGGCCAGGGCCGCTTCTTCTCGTTCGCGCTGCCGCCCGGCTGGCAGGTGGGCGAAGACGGGCAGTTCGCGATGACTCTGGTGGCGCCCGACCGCCGCGCAATGACGGTGCTGGTGGGCAACGCCGGCATGCCGCTCAACCACCCGGCGGCGCGCTTCGCGTACGACAAGCTGTCCGTCATGCGCATGCAGAACCTGCAACTCGGCCCGGCGCGCCAAGCCCAGCCGGCATCGGGCTTCCGCCAGGCGGTGGAGTTCGACGTGGCCTACTCCGCGCAAGGCGTGGCCTACCGCGGCGTGGCCAAGGTGTCGGTGGCACCCGCCTACGACTCGGCGACGATGGCGATGACCGCCGCCTTGGCGCCGGGGCCGGCTACGCGCCCTGACTGCCGCAGGTGGCCGGCCAGGTGGCGGCGCTGAACGGCGCGGCCTTCGGCATGCGCGGCGGCGTGCAGACCTTTGCCAACCCGTACGGCACGCGGCCGGTGGAAATGCCGATGTCGAACAAGTACTACTTGACCGACCGCCAGGGGCGCTACGTGGGCACCGACGACCCGAGCGCGAACCCGAACGACGGCTCGACCGGCGACTGGCGCCGGATGGAGCGGGTGGGGAAATAGCGCGCGCATGTCGACCTGCGCGTCAGGGGCCGGAGCCGTTTACAACAACGCAACGCCCGGCAGGCCCTTCATTTTCTTGTCGAAGCTGCGCAGCGCAATGCAGCCCAGAGCGCGTGCCTTGGTGACCAGCAGGCAATCCACGAAGTCCGCCGGGCCTCGTTCGTACAGCGCGGTCGCGTCGCGCAGACACGCTGCAGATTCGAGCTGCACCGTGGCGTTGCCGGCCAGCGCGCGCAACACGGTCACGATGTCGCTGCGCGGCCGGCCGTAGCTGCGGTCGAGCGCCCAGACCAGTTCGGCCAGAACCATGTCGGCAACCCACAACGAGTCGTCTTCGTCAGCGTGGGCGTCGAACAGGGCGCGCGCCTTGGCCGCCTGCGCGGCGTCGTCGTTGACGAACAGGCGCAGCAGTACGTTGGTATCGATGGCGATCATGCCGCGTCCGTTTGCAGCTTCTCAGCGCTTGCTTCTTGCCCGCGCCGTCACGGCTGCGGCGATGCCGGCCTCGATCTCTTCCTGGCTGCGCGCGACTTCGCCCGTTCGCGCGATCAACCCGAACAGCCCGGCGGCGCCGCGCGTGAGCACGCGCACCTTCAGTGTGTCGTCGGGTTGGACTTCGAAATCGATCCGGGTGCCGGGGCGTATGCCCAGACGATCGCGAATCGCCTTCGGCAGCGTGACCTGGCCTTTGTCGGTAACGGTGGAAAGCATGGACGGGCTCCGAAATATTCGCTCCAGTTTACCAGCCCACAGTGGTAAGGACTGTCAGAAGAATTCCGAGAGAGGCAGAACAGTGCAGGGCGCGGTCTGTTTCAGCGATGCGGAAGGCGGTTGGAATCTCGAACACTGCCTGCGCAGCTCGGCGTCGTCCAGGCTGCGCCAAGCCACCCGGCGCAGCCTGGATCGATCAGCCGAGTTCAGGCGCTTCCTGCCGTCGGTACCGGCCCGGCCTTGATTGCCCCGATCGACGGCAGTGCGCCCATCGGGTTCAGGCTCTCGCCGTCAAAAGTTTGCCGCCTCGTTCCGAGATCAGTCCCATCAAGGCGCCGCAGACGATCGACAGCAGCACCCATGCAAGCTTGGAGTCGAGCGGCGCACCGGCACCGAAGAACGAAGCGGCGCCGATGAACGCGCCGGGAATGAAGCTGAACAGATCCAACTTCGACAACTGGCACAGCGCCCAGCCCAGCACCGCGAGCAGCGCGCTGAAGATCAGCAGGCCGATGCCCTGCACACCGCCCCCCAGCTGACCGTTGAGCCACACCACCAGCGCCGAGACCAGCGCGCCGGCAAAAGCACTCGCGATCGCCTTGACCATTCCCGCTTTCCCGCCGCCGGCGGCGAAGAAGGAGGCCCAGGTCAGAAAGGTGATCCAGGTCATGACCTTCGGCTCCAGAAAGCCGAGCGTGGCGAAGCACCAGATGCCGACCAAGAGTCCAACGCTGAGCGAGATCGCGTTCAATGCATTCATCTTTTTGTCTCCAATGGATGGGTGGTCGTGGCTCTCGCCCCAGCGTCCGAGCCCGGCCCTCAGGAGTGAAGGCCAGTGAACTTTGCAATCGCTGTGCCATCGCCCGACGCGGGGCTCGACATGGCCGACCGGGCGCAGATTCAGGCCGTCCCTCCTGCCATGCCAACCCTGCCAACCATGCCGATCATGCCGAGAGGCTGGTCGCGACGCCGCGCACCCGTGCGCCAGCGGTGCAGCATTTGTCGCTTCAGCGACAGATGAATGGCGACAACTGAAACATCGGCGAGGGCTCTGTCTCCGGCGGCGCCCCGCGGCGCAGAGGTGTTTGCGAATGGCATGGAATCTGCCTGATGAGCCGTGCGCAGCGGCTGGCGATCAGCGGCAGGACGCGCTTCAACGACCTCACGGAGACAAACATGACAACAGCACTATCAAGCGGCAAGCGACGCTGGGCGACGATCGTCGTCGCGACGGGGTTCGGCCTTGTGTTCACCGGCCATGGCCTGGCTGCGCCGAGCGGCCCGGGGTTCGACGACCCGGACAATTGGCCGCAGTACCACCGCAGCTACAACGCGTGGCGCTTCAGCCCGCTGGCGCAGATCAACAAGAGCAACGTGAAGAAGCTGCACGTGGCGTGGGTGCACCAGCCGGGAACGGTGACCCACGGCCTGCAGGCCACGCCCATCGTGATCGACGGCGTGATGTATTCGATCGCGGCCGACAACAACGTCTTCGCGCTCGACGCCGCGTCCGGCAAGGTGATCTGGCGCTACACGCCCAAGCTCGATCCGATCGTCAAGGAAGTGTTCTACCAGTCCGCCAGCCGCGGGGTCACCGTGGGGCGCGGCAAGGTCTACCTCGGCACGCTCGACGGACGCTTCATCGCGCTCGACCAGAAGACCGGCAAGCCCGTCTGGTCGACCCAGCTCACCGACATGAAGAAGGACTATGGCGCGCTCTTCTCGTCGCCCCCGCAACTGGCCGGCGACACGCTGTTCGGTGGCACCACCGGAGGCGATCAACCCATCATCGGCAAGATCTTCGCCGTCAACGCCGACACCGGTGCGCGGACCTGGACCTTCGAGGTGCCACGCGACGACCCGAAGAGCTGGCCGGGCGACAGCCGCAAGGTCGGGGGTGGCTCGGCGTGGCTGCCCGGCACCTACGACCCGACGAGCGACACCCTCTACATCGGCACCAGCAACGCCGCGCCGGACTTCAATCACGACGATCGCAAGGGCGACAACCTCTACACGGCCTCGCTGCTGGCCCTGGAGCCGCGAACCGGCAAGATCAAGTGGTATCGCCAGGAAGTGCCGCAGGACACCTGGGACTTCGATGCCGCTTACGAGGCCCTGCTGGTGCCCGACAAGGACGGCAAGACGACCCTCGTGCACCTGAACAAGAATGGCTTCGTCTACGTGATGAACAAGGACAGCGGCGCCATGGTCAACGCCTGGCAGTACACCGAGAACATGAACTGGGCCAAGGGGGTCGACATCAAGACCGGCCTGCCGATCGAGCCGATGTACCCCGAGACCGACAAGAAGAAGCTGCACTGCCCGAACCTGCTGGGCGCGCGCAGCTGGAACCAGGGCGCGTACAACCCGAACACCCGGCTGTGGTATTCGCAAGGCATGGAGGTCTGCAACTTCGTGACGAGCGCGAGGCAGGAGCCCGTCGCCGGCATCGGCCAGTTGTCGTTGGGCCTGTCCGACATCCAGCTGACGGACCCGCCCGGCAAGAAGGCAGACGGCTGGCTGGCGGCCTTCGATCCGCTGACCGGCAAGCAGGCGTGGAAGGTCCGGTTCGAACTGCCGCCGCTGAGCGCCGTGCTGGCCACGGCTGGCGGGCTGGTCTTCACCGGCGACATGCAGGGCGGGCTGTACGCCTTCGACGCCGACAACGGCAAGGAGCTGTGGAAGTTCAATGCCGGATCCGGCGCACGGGGCGGCCCGATCAGCTATGCCGTCGGCGGCAAACAGTACATCGCCATTCCCACCGGCCTGGGCTCGCACGCACCGGGCTTCCTGACCGGCGCATTCCCGCGCATCCGCGACCTGCCGGGTGGGGCGGCGCTGATGGTGTTTGCCCTCGATTGACAGCGGCCGGAGTGCGCAGCGCCATGAAGAATCGACTCATCCTCGCGGCGCTGGCACTGTTGTCGGCACTGTTGTCGGCACTGGTCGCGCCGGCGGCTGTCCGTGCCGGCGGCGACCCGGCCGCTGCGCTGCTGCCCTTCGCGCCCTTCAGCCTCGACGACCCGTCGCGCATCCAGGCTGGCAAGCGGCGATTCGGCTCGAATTGCGCCGCCTACTGCCACGGGGCCGAGGGCGAAGGTGGCAAGACCCCGAGGTTCAAGGGCCGAAGCGACTTCCTGCCCGCTGAGGCCTACCAGGTCATCACTCAGGGGCGGACCGGCACGGCCGTGATGCCGCCGTGGGGGAAGGCTTTCACGCCGGAGCAGGTCTGGGAACTGGTGGCCTACCTCCAGTTCCTGGCGAAGCAGCCGGCCCCGGAGCAGCCGTAGCGCGAGACGGGCGCGAGACGGGCGCGGAAGGCGAAAAAGGCCGATGCGACACCTGTCGCATCGGGCGTGAATTGCGACACCTGTCGCCCAGGGAAAGACGCTATTGAGCGTGCGCATGCCGCACGGGATGATGTATCACCGATGCAGGCCGGGCGCACAAGACGCTCCGGCCCAAGCCTCGGCACCCCCCGAACCGAGGAGGCTGCAACGATGTCCAGCGTCATTTCAAGACACATCGACAACGTGGTCTCGATCGGGATGTCGGGCGCGCCGACGAAGGGTCCGGAATCCGTCTTCTACAAGTCCTGGGCACGCTGCGTGAAGCAGCATGGCCTGGACCCGACACGGCCAACGCCGGCGCGCATCCTGCCCTCGAACCTGGTGCGGCAGCACCAGCAACGCATGGACGGCTTCATGCGGGTGGCGCGTGCCGGCATGGAGGATCTGTACGGCCGCGTCGCCGATCTGGGCTACATGCTGTTGCTGACGGACGCGGACGGCATCACGGTCGACTACATCGGCAACCCGGCATCGGAAGCCCAGCTCAAGGCCGCGGGCCTGTACCTCGGCGCCGACTGGAACGAGGCGCATGCCGGCACCTGTGGCGTCGGCACCTGCCTGATCGAGCAGGCGACGATCACCTGCCACCAGGCCGAACATTTCGACGCCACCCACATCGCGCTCACCTGCACGTCGGCTCCGCTGTACGCACCGGACGGCCAGGTCCTGGGGGTGCTCGATGTGTCGGCCCTGCATTCACCCGAAGCGCGCGAGAGCCAGCACCTGATCCGGCATCTCGCGTCGATGTATGCGCAGTTGATCGAGGATTCGAACTTCCTGCGCAGCTTCGCTCGGCAGGCCGTGTTGCGCCTTGGCACGGTGCCTGGCCTGGTCGAGGTCTCGGGGGACGTGATGTTTGCCTTCGACGACGACGGCGTCATCGTCGGCGCCAACACCGGCGCGCGGCGGCGGTTCGGCCGCAGCGGTGGCCATGGCCTGGTCGGCCAGACGCTGACCGAGCTGCTGGAGATCGGGATGGACGCGGTGCGCGGCATGGCGCGCCGCGGCAGCCCTTTGCCCTTGCCCCTGGCCACGGCCTGGTCGCATCGCCTCGAGCAGTACCACGCCATGGTCATTCCGCCTCGCGCCTCCGCCGTCGCGACGGCGGTTGGCGGCGAGCCTGCGCGGCGCGATGTCAAGCCCGCCACCCTCGCCCAACCGGCCTCCCCGGCCCATGGCGACCGCGCGAACGCGCTCGACCGCCTGCTCGGTGATGACAAGGTGATGGCCGGCCTCGTCGATCAGGCCAAGCGGCTGGTCGATCGCAACGTGAACCTGCTGATTCGCGGCGAGACCGGGTCGGGCAAGGAGGTGCTGGCGCGAGCGCTGCACTTGTACAGCCAACGGGCAGACAAAGCCTTCGTGGCCGTCAACTGCGCCTCCATTCCCGAAACCCTGATCGAGAGCGAACTCTTTGGCTACACGCCGGGCAGCTTCACCGGCGGCAAGAGCAAGGGCATGAAGGGGCTGATCGCGCAATCTGACGGGGGCACGCTGTTCCTGGACGAAATCGGCGACATGCCGCTTCACCTGCAGACGCGCTTCCTGCGGGTCTTGTCGGAATCGGAAGTGCTTCCGCTGGGCGCAGAGCGGCCGACGAGCGTCAGCCTCAACGTCATTGCGGCGACCCACCGTGACTTGCGCGAGGGTGTCGCCGCGGGCACGTTCCGGGAGGATCTCTACTACCGCTTGTGTGGCGCGACGCTGAGCCTGCCGGCCCTGCGGGATCGCCAGGACAAACAATTCCTCATCAAGATGCTTTTCTCTGAGGAGGCCGAGCGTCTGGGGGTTGCCGTGCTGCTAGGCGACGAGGCGCTGCAATGCCTGCTTGCACACGATTGGCCGGGGAACATCCGGGAGCTGCGCAGCGCCCTGCGCTTTGCCGTGGCACTCGGCGGCGACCGATCCGTGTCGGTCGCAGACCTGCCCCCCGAAGTGCAACGGCGGCTGGCGCCCACGTTGCGCCCGAGCCTTCAGGCTCCTGACTTCCAGGCTGCAGAGCATGCGGGCGTGGTCGATCTCGACGCAGCCCGTTTGCTGCAGGCCCTGAGGGCCAACCGCTGGAGCATCACGTCCACGGCGCGCGAGCTCGATGTGTGCCGGGCAACGATCTATCGCCAGATGAAGCGCCACCGGATCACCCAGCCTCACCTGCTTTAGGTTGGTTTGGAGCGGCCTGCTTGCATCGGCCAGTTCAGACCGTCCCGTTCAGACCGGCCTGTCGCGGCGCGACAGGCCGGCGCCCTGTCAGCGCCGGTGATGAGACGGCGCGAGTTCGTACACGGGCGTCGGAATGGCTTCCATGCGCGCCTTCAACTGCAAGGACAGGAACTGCGAGTAGTGCCTCGACTGGTGCAGGTTGCCGCCGTGGATCCAGAGGTTTTGCACCTGCGTCGGTTTCCACATGTTGCGCAACTCGCCTTCCCAAGGCCCCGGGTCCTTGGGCGTGTTCGAACCCAGGCCCCAGCACTTGCCCACCTGGTCCGCCACCTCGGGTGAGATGAGGTCGGCGAGCCAGCCGTTCATCGAACCGTAGCCGGTGGCGTAGACCAGCAGATCGGCCGGCAACTCGGTTCCGTCGCTGAGCGTCACCGAACGCGGGTTGACGCGCTCGATGTTCACGCCGCTCTTCAGCTTGATGCTGCCGTTGGCCACCAACTCCGAGGCGCCCACATCGATGTAGTAGCCGGAGCCGCGCCGCAGGTACTTCATGAAGAGGCCGGAGCCGTCGACGCCGAAGTCCAGCAGGAAGCCCGCCTTCTCGAGCCGGCCGTAAAGGTCGGCATCACGCACCTTCATCGCCTCGTACACCGGGATGTGGAAGGTGTGCATGATCTTGTACGGCACCGATGCAAAGATCAGATCGGCCTTGTGGTGATCGATGCCGTTCTTAACGGCCTCTTCGGAGTAAAGGCCACCGAGCGCCAGTTCCATCAGCGAATCCGACGGCGCGATGTGGGTCGACGAGCGCTGGATCATCGTCACGTCGGCGCCGTGTTCCCACAGCGCGGCGCAGATGTCGTGGGCCGAGTTGTTGGAGCCGAGCACCACGCACTGCTTGCCCGCGTAAGCTTGCGGGCCCTCATGTTTGCTGGAGTGATGCTGTTCGCCGAGGAAGGTTTCCGCTCCGGGAATTTTCGGCGTGTTCGGATAGCCCGACACGCCGAGTGCGAAGACGAGTTGCTTCGGGCGCAGCACGACCTCCTGGCCGTCGCGCTGCACAAGCACTTCCCACTCCTGTTTCGCCTCGTCGAAGCGCGCCTTCGTGGCCACGGTCGAGCCCCAGTAGTTCAGCTCCATCACCTTGCTGTACATCTCGAGCCAGTCGCCAAGCTTGTCCTTGGGCGCGAAGACAGGCCAGTCTTCGGGGAAGGGCATGTAGGGCAGGTGGTCGTACCACACCGGGTCGTGCAGGCAGAGCGACTTGTAGCGCTTGCGCCAGGAGTCCCCAGGCTTTTCATTGCGCTCGATGATGATGGTCGGCACACCCAGTTTGCGCAGACGCGCGCCCAGCACGATGCCACCCTGGCCACCGCCGACGATGACGACGTAAGGCTGCTCGTCGAAGCCCAGCCGTGCCTCTTCTTCGGCACGGCGTTCGAGCCAACTCTGGCGGCCGCGCGCGACGCCGTGCTCGGCACCCTTGATGCGGCGCTCGTTCTTCTTCTCTTCGAAACCCTTCAGCTCCGTCATGGTCGTCAGGAAGGTCCAGGCCTTGCCGTCGCGCAGTCTCAAGTGGCCGCGCCCGCGAGCGACCGCAGTTTCGAACGTGAACCAGGCATCGAGCACGCCATCGGCCTCGGTCGGCTCGCCTTCGATCGCGAAGGCCGTGGGCTTCACCTCGACCAGGCGGGCTGCCAGCATGGCCCGGATGGCGTCTGCCCCTTCCTGCGTCCGGATGTTCCAGGTGAACGCGACCAGATCGCGCCAATGGGCCTCCGGCTCGAACAGCGCAACGGCGCCGGGCACGTCGTTGCGTTCGAGAGCAGCAGAGAACTTGGTCAACCAGGCGTGTGCCTGGTCAGCAGGTTGCTTGGACGGGTCGGTCATCGTGTGTCTCCATGAAGTTGAATCGCGTGGGTCATCGCGCCGTCTGCATTTGCATCATCCGTGCCCAGGAAATGGCTGCGTGAATGGGCCTTTCAGGGGGCCGATGTGCACCATCTGTCGCAAACAAGGGTGACGGCTGTTGCAAACCCCGCGACAGGTGTTGCCAGGAACCCGAAGTGTGCTGGTGCGCTGCGCGGTCTGCAACTGCAGGCCGGCCGGCCTTGTCCGGCAGAATCGCGCTTTCGCCACACGCCCTTGCCCGCGCCTCCTGCCCCATGCCGACCCCGCTGCCCGACACGCTGAAGTTGCCCAACCCGCGCCATGCCAAGCGCCTGCCGCCGGAGATCACGGCCGAGCAGCTGGCGCACATCCGCCAGGCAGCGTTCAACCTGCCGCAGGTGGTCAAGCCGGCCGACTACATCGCCGAGCACACGCCGGGCTTTGAGGAGCACCTCGACGGCCTGGGCCTGGTGCTGCTGCAGAAGGCCGCCGCCGGCGCCCGGCCGAGCCGCTGGATCGAGCCCGCGCTGATGAGCGTGGCGCTGCGCCACCTGGACGCGGTGGGCAACGGCCGCGACGTGCGTGCGTTGATGCTGCAACGCGGTGCCGCGCTCGACGCGCTGGGCGTGACGCGCAGCGGCAGCGGCTGGGAGCGGCTGGTGACGCAGGCGGTGCGGCTCGCGGCGCCGGGCTGGTCGGTGCCGGTCGCCTTTCGCGTGCCGATCGACCCGAACTTGGTGTGGGACTTCTTCCGCACCGGCGACAACGCCGCGCTGCTGGCCGAACTGAAGGCCGCATCGGCGTACGCGCACGCGGCCGAGTTGGGCGAGCACCTCGAAAATCTGGTCAGCCGCAGCTCGGCCTACAAGGCCAGGCACCTTGATTCGCTGCTGCCGCGCCTGCAGGCCGAATGTGCCACGCCGCAGCCCTGGGCCGATCTGAAGGCCGCCTGCACGCGCGCACAGGACCGCTGGGAACACCGCGTCGCCGAACTCGACACGCTCGAAGGCCTGAACACCGACCTGGCCTTCCAGGGATACCCCGACACGTTCGAAAAAGCGCGCCGGCTGCAGCGCAGCGTCACCTTGTTCGTCGGCCCGCCGAACAGCGGCAAGACGCACGCGGCGTTCGAGCGCCTGGCGCAGGCGCACGATGGTGCCTACCTGGCGCCGCTGCGACTGCTGGCGCTGGAGGGCCGTGACCGGCTGGTGGCGCGCGGCGTGGCCTGCTCGCTGCTGACCGGCGAGGAGAACGTGCCGGCGCCGAATGCGCGCGTTGTCTCGAGCACCATCGAGATGGTCGGCACCAACAAGCCGATCGAGCTGGCGGTGATCGACGAAGCACAGATGATCTTCGACGCCAGCCGTGGCTGGGCCTGGACGCAGGCGATCGTGGCGGTGCCGGCCAACGAGGTGATCATCATCTGCTCGGCCTACGCCGTGCCGGCGCTCGAGAACCTGCTCGGCCTGTGCGGTGAACGTTGCGAGGTGCGCCACTTCGAGCGCAAGCAGCATGTGCAACTGCTGCCGGCGCCGGTGCCGATCTCGGCGCTGCACAAGGGCGACGCAGTGGTCGCCTTCAGCCGCAAGGACGTGCTGATGCTGCGCGACCAGGTGGCCGCCAACGGGCACCCGGTGTCGGTGATCTACGGCGCGTTGCCGCCCGAGGTGCGGCGGCGCGAGGCCGAACGCTTTGCGCATGGCGCGTCGCACATCCTCGTCGCCACCGACGCGATCGGCATGGGCCTGAACCTGCCGATCCGGCGCGTGCTGTTCAGCACCCTGGTCAAGTTCGACGGCCAGGAAGACCGTGCGCTGGGTGTCTCTGAAGTGCACCAGATCGCCGGCCGCGCCGGGCGCTACGGCATGCACGAAGAAGGTTTTGTCGGCGTGCTGAAAGAAGCCGAGCCCACCGCCGCGCGCACCTTGAAGGAATTGCTGCCGAAGACGCCGCGCGCGCCGCGCGACTTCAAGGCGCCGGTGGCGCCGAACTGGTGGCATGTGGACACGATCGCGTCGCGCCTGGGCTTGAACAAGCTGCGCGCGGTGCTGGGCGTGTTCATGGAGCAGTTGAAGCTCGACAACGCGCACTTCGAGGTGGCCGAGCTGGAGCAGATGCTGGAGCTGGCCGAACAGCTCGACAAGAGCGCCGCCAAGCTGTCGCTGAAGGAGCGCTTCATCTACGCACAGGCGCCGGTGGACACGCGCACCGACGCGCAGGTGCAGGAATTTCTGGGCTGGACCAGCGCGCATGCGCTGACCGGCAAGGCCGGCACGCCGTGGTTCCTGCAGGAGGTGGACGAACACAGCCGCCTGGACCGCATGGAGCAGGCGTTGCGCGCATGCACCTTGTGGTTGTGGCTCGACCTGCGATTCCCCGGCATCTTCGGCCACGTGGACGCCGTGGTCGACCTGCGCGGACGCCTGAACGACGGCATCGAGCGCCACCTCAAGGGCAAGAAGCCGCTGTGGCAGATGCGCGGCGGCGCGCGCGGTCGACCACGCTGAGCCGGCGAGAAGCGTGCCGGCCAGCGGATCAGCCGATCAGCCGATCAGAGAGGCTTGCGCGCTTCGGTCTTGACGGCCACCTTGGTATCGTCTTTCACGACGGCCGCCTTGACGCCGGACGGCTTGGCAACCGGTGCCGTGGCCAAAGACGACGACAGCGTCGACGGGCTCTTGGCGGCGACTTGAGACTGGTTCTCCGGCGCGGCCATCGCGTCCTTGCTCTTGTCGCCCGGGCAGGCCATGGCTTGACCGGCGAACAGCGCGAGAGGGATCAGCAGGTACTTCATCTTCGGCTCCTTCCATTTCAGGCAAGGGTCAAAGACTAACAAAGCGGCGTGGCTTGCGCTGACCGCTGCCATGGAAAGTGCAGGGTCTTTGTGTTGGCGCTGAGAGCGCTGAACCACGGATCGAATCAGGGAAAAAAACGGGGCGCGAAGCCCCATTTTTCCTTGATTGTTGGCGGAGTGGACGTCCGTCATCCGCCAAGGTCAAGCCGCGACGGGCCGCGCCACCGTTCAGACTCTCACGAGGTAAAACCGGCTTCCCGGGACCGCTTGACCTGACTTGTCGCACCATTACTCTTCTCACCTAAAGGGGGGTAAAATGGGGGGTAGAAAACTGCGACGGACCCTTCTCTCCCCATGCGTACAACCAAGAAGCTTCGCGGCCCGGAGATCGCCCGGCTGAGTGCGCCAGGGTACTACTCGGACGGCGGCAATCTGGTGCT
>JANOQS010000540.1:0-5112 GCA_031414975.1 Methylibium sp.
GTAGACCTCCATCGCTTCCTTGTAGAAGGCCGAGGACGGTTCTTCTGAATAGGCCGGCGGCGGCGGGGCCGGGCAGTCGGTGGCGCGCTGCAGCGCGAACGGGCGGATCTCACCCCACCACGGCAGCAGCGCCGGCGCAAAGGCCGGCGGCGTGGCCGACCACATGCCCGCGCCGCTGGGCGGCACATACGCCTGGCGCGAGCGCCGCAGGGGGCCCCAGGCCTCGTGGCCACCGTCGGTGCGGGCCCAGGTCATGAGGGCCATGGCCATCAGCTTGCCGAAGGTTTCGGAGCGGTTGTTGACTTCGGCGGTGACAGCCACGGGGTCGAAGTCCTGCCCGTATTTGATGGGCAGGTTGCGCTCCAGCAGGTCGATGCGGGCCTTGTTCTCGGCGCTGGC
Source organism: Methylibium sp. (assembly GCA_031414975.1). Lineage (GTDB taxonomy): Bacteria > Pseudomonadota > Gammaproteobacteria > Burkholderiales > Burkholderiaceae_C > LGRD01. The sequence continues at coordinate 400 of JANOQS010000540.1, forward strand.
GGTCGGGAACATCATGCGCGTCATCAGCGCCATCGACGCGTTGGCCACGGTGGGCCAGTGCAGCGGCTCGTCAGGCTGGGCCCAGGGCAGCGAACTCAGCTCGTTCAACTGGCCGGCCAGGCTCTGGTGCTGCGGCATGCCGGGGGCGATGGATTCGTACAGCGCCAGGCTCAGGTACGCAAGCGCACGCGACGCGACCGGCGGGCTGAAGCCCGGCGTCTGCTGCGTGAGCTGCAACGCGAGCCCGAACCACTCGGTGGCGACGTTGGCGCTGTAGTCGGCGGCCGGGCGTGCCGCGACAGGCGTGGTGGGTTGTGCCGGCGCGGTGAACGGCGCAGCCAGCATCGATGCGATGACCAGCCTGAACAGGCCGGCATGCAAATTCGACAAGGTCGCCCGGGTCGCCAAGGTCATCAAGGTCGTCCCGTGCTTCATGGTGCCTTCCAGGCGCTCGCGCCTGCCGCCTTGTCGACCACGTAGAACGCATCGGCCGCGACCGTCTGCCACGGCCCCCAGTCGCCATACGGCCACTGCACGCGCAGCTTCACGTTGGTGGCCGCGCCCAGGCCGAAGTGCATCCAGCCGAGCTGGCCGCTGGCGTGCCCGCCGCCGACCGTCAACTCCTCGCGCACGATGCGCCCGCCCAGGTCCACCTCCACCCACGCGCCGATCGCGTCGCGGTTGGCGCCGGGCTGCTTGAGGCGCAGCTGCAGCCAGTGCCCCATCGGCAGCGGCTTGTCGGCCGTGCCGGCGCCGACGTTGCGCCACAACTGCGCCTTGTCCCAGCGGTTGACCACCAGCATGTCGAGCAGCCCGTCGCCGTTCAGGTCCACCAGCAAACCACCGCGTCCGCGCTTGAAGCTGGCCATGCCGGCCTGCTGGCCCACTTCGACGAAGCGGCCGTCGGGCTGCTGCAGCAGCAGGTTGTTCGGGTCGAGCGTGGCGAAGTCGGGCATGGTCGAGACATTGCCCTTGACGATGAACAGGTCGGCCAGGCCGTCGTGGTTCACGTCGGCGAACTGCGCGTGCCACGCGGTGGAGGGGTGGATGTCGCCGCCCACATACGGCCGGTGCGCGGTGACGCCGCGCTTGTAGGCCACGTCGCCATAGGTGGGCCGAGGCGTGCCACCGGTCGCCTTGTCGAGCGTCTGCAGCTTGTTGTCGGACATGCTGGTCAGGAACACCTCGGGGAAGCCGTCGCCGTCGAGATCGTGGCTGGCAATGCCCATGCCCCAGATCTGCAACGGCTTCCAGCCCTCGGCCTGGGTGTACAGCACCGGCGGCTGGCCCGGCGCGAGTTTCCACAACTGCTCCTGGCCGCCCTTGTAGTACTCGCGGTCGTTGCTCACGCGCAAGGCCGGCTCGCCGCTGCGGCCCCAGTCCGAGAACAACATCGACAGCGCGCAATGGCCGGGTGCCAGCGGCAGCGCATCGGCAAAACCGGGGCCCGTGGGGGCCGGGCGGATCAACAGGCCGGGCGTGCAACTGCCCCACGGAAACTCCGGCTTGGACCGGTCCGTGTAGGTGCCGATCGCCAGGGTGGGCCAGTTCGCGCCACGCTCCCAGGTGGCCGCGAACGCGCTGTGCCAGCCGTTGCCGGTGCGCAGCTTCCAGGTGTCGCTGGCGCGCTCGAACTTGCAGTTGCCCAGGCCGCGGAACACCTGCACCTCGCCGACGCGCAACACCACCAGGTCGGCGTTGCCGTCGTTGTCCACGTCGAGCGGATACGCGCCGATCGCGCCGGTCAGCTCCAGCCCGGAGCGTTCTTCCACCAGCTTCAGTGCACCCCCGCGCGCGCTGCGGTTGCGATAGAACTTGGCCTTGTTGACGCCGGCCGTCACATAGACCTCGGCCAGCCCGTCCGAGTCGCAATCGAAGGTCGCCACCCCGCCGCCGACCACGAACTCGCCTTCGCCTTCGAAGCGGCTTTGCAGGCCGGCGAGGTCGGTCTCTTCGATGAAGCGGGGGATCGGCGGCGTGGCCTGGGCCCCACTGGCGATGGGCCACAACGCGAGGCCCAGCCAAAGGCTCAAGCCCAGAGCGCTGGCCCGAGCGGCAGACAGGGAATTCGGCATCGGCGTGGGTTCCTGCCCAGGCTCCAATGCGCGGGCGGGCGGATTCTAGGCTTGGCCTCGCTGGCGATTCAACGATCAGAAACCCTTGTTGCGTTGCGTCGGGTCACTCCGCCAACGGCGGCAAGCTCGCCTCCAGCGCCTGCAGTTCCTGCAGCGGCGGGATCGTTGCCAGCATCTGGGGGTCGAGCAGCTTCCACACGATCCCGCAGCGCGGCTTGTGCGGGAGGTCGACTTCGATCGTGCGGGTGGGCGTGAAGATCGCGTCGGCCACGGTGTCGAAGACCTCGGGGTAGAGCGTCTCGGTCAGCACCTGGCAGTCGTGCACCACGGCGGCCGACGGCGTCTGCGCGGTGATCTTGCCGATGCGGTAGAGCATGCCCCACTCGGCATCGAAGAAGCCGTGCCCCTTGCCGAAGCGCACGCCGGCTTCGTTGATCGCGCCGGTACCCGTGACCATGAAGTCCAGCGACGGCAGGTCGCGGCGGATGTCGGCCAGGGTCATCGGCGTGCCGTGGCGCTCCATGCCGTCGAGCGTGGCGGCGTACAGGAAACGGTCCTTCGGGATCTTCGCCGGGTCGAGCAGCCAGAAACCCCGCTTGATCGAGTAGGTGGTCATCAGCACGAGCTTGCCGTCGTGCAGCGCGCGGTGGCGCAGGTGCTCCAGGCAGTTGTCGGGCGTGATGAACAGGCAGCCGGCGTCGCGGTAGAAGCGGTGCGCCATCAGCCGTTCGTTGGCGGCGTCGCTGCCCTGGAAGTCGGCAATGAACTCGCCGAAGTCGTAGTGAAAGCGGCTGTCGGGCAGCGCCACCTTGCGCAGTTCGGCGAACACGCGTTCGCGCACGTCGCTCTTGTGGTCCATGGTCGTGTTCCTCTTGAAAGGGTCAGCAGGGTCGTCAGGCGGGGGCGGCCATCGCGAAGCGGCGCAGCACGGCGCGTTCGACGGCGGCGACGAGCGAGTGCAGGGCCACGGCGATCACGATCGCGACCACGGCCACGCTCCAGATCATTCCGAAGTCGAGCACGCCGCGCGATTCGTTGAGCAGGTTGCCGACGCCGGTGCCGGTGGCCAGCCACTCGGCGATCATCACGCCCAGGAAGGCGCGCGGCGCCGCCAGCCGCGCCGCAGCGCACAGGTAGGGCAGCGCCCAGGGCAGCGCGATGAGCTGCATCTGGCGCGCGCGGCCGCCGCCGTAGGCGCGCACCACGTCCTGCACCGTGGCGGGCACCAGCGCCAGGCCTTGTGCGATGGTCACGAACGCCGGGAAGAACGTGACCGAGACGGTGATCACGAGGATGGTCGCCGCGTCGCGCCCGAACACCAGCACCACCAGCGGCGTCAACGCCACCAGCGGCATCGACTGCGTGACCAGCGACAGCGGCAGCAGCGCCTGCCCGAGCGCGCGCCACACCGTGCCGGCCACCGCCAGCACGGCGGCTACGGTCAGCCCGGCGAGCATGCCGAGCAAGGTGAAGGGCAGCGTCTGCGCCAGCGCGTGGCCCAGGCGGGCCAGGCTCTCGGCCGCGTTGTCGGCGGTGAACAGGTGGGCAAACACGTCGAGCGGGCCGCGCAGCACCACTTCCGACACGCCCATCGCCAGGAACCACTGCACGCAGGCCCACCAGAACAGGAAGGGCAGCAGCGCCGCTCCGGCCATGATCGCGATGCGCTGCGCCCACGGTTCCGCCGCCGCCGCGCTGTGGCCCAGCGAGGTACTGGCACCGATGGTGTGGCCGGCAAACCGGCGCGCCACGACGTCGACGCAGAAGTACGCCAGCCCGCTGATCGCGGTGGCCGCCAGGCCGATGCCCCACAGCCGCGCCGGTTCGGCCCGGCCGAGCGAGCCGATCAGGTAGGTGCCCAGCCCGGCGTTGCCGCCGCTGCCGAACTCGGCCAGCAGCGAGCCCAGCACCGCCGCCGGCGCGGCCACGCGCAGCCCGGCCAGCAAGGTGGGCAGGCCGCTGCGCAGGCGTACGCGGCGCACGATGGCCCAATCGCCGCCGCCGTAGACGCGCACCAGGTCGCACAGCCGTGCATCCACCTGCGACAGCCCGAGCACCGTGGCCACCATCGTCGGGTAGTAGACCGACAGCGCGGCCAGCACCACGCGCGGCGTGTCGCCTTCGAGCGCGATCACGAGAATGGGCACGAGCGCGATGGCCGGCATCGCGAACAGGGTGACGTTCACGCCCGACATCAAGCGCCCCGCCGGCCGCCACCACACGAACAGAAGCCCCAGTGCGACGGCGACGAGGTTGCCGATCACGAAACCGGCGAACGCGGTGCGCACCGTGCCCCACAGGTGCGGCGGGTAGTCTGCCCGGTCGGTCCACGCGTGCTGCAGCACCTCGCTGGGCGCCGGCAATGCGCCCTGGCCGACCCACTTCATGCGGCCCGCCACCTCCCACAGCAGCAGCAAGGCCAGCAGGCCGAGCCACAGGAAGCGCCGCTCGCGCTCAGCCGGGTGCACGGGCGGCGGCCTGCGGTGCGTCGTGGCGATAGAGCACTTCGGCCACGTGGTCTTCGAGGTTGCGAAAGGCAGTGGTGCCGAACAACGACAAGGCACGCGGCCTGGCGAACGGCACCTCGATGACGGCGGCGATGCGCCCCGGCCGGCCGTGCATCACCACCACCCGGTCC
>JANOQS010000541.1:0-4502 GCA_031414975.1 Methylibium sp.
TACCTGGTGCTGGCGCAGAACGCGTCGTTCGTGCCCAACATGACGGCAGGGCGCGGCTTCATGGCGCTGGCCGCGATGATCTTCGGCAAGTGGCACCCGGTCGGTGCGTTCTGGGCCTGCCTGCTGTTCGGCTTTCTCGACGCCGTGGCGATCCGCCTGCAGGGCGTGCGCCTGCCCGGCATCGGCGAGGTGCCGGTGCAGGCGATCCAGGCCCTGCCCTATTTGCTGACGGTGATCCTGCTGGCCGGCTTCATCGGCAAGACCACGGCGCCGCAGGCGCTGGGCAAGCCCTATCTCAAAGAGCGCTGAAATAGCGTTGAAGCCATGACCGAACCCGACCCGACCGCCGCCGAACTGCAGGCCCTGCTCGTCGCCGCGCGCGCGGCCCGCGAACGCGCCTACGCGCCGTACTCCAAGTTTCGGGTCGGCGCCGCGGTGCTCGACGACCAAGGCCGCGTGCATGCCGGCTGCAACGTGGAGAACGCTGCCTACCCGCAGGGCGTGTGCGCCGAGGCCGGCGCGCTCAGCGCGATGGTGCTGGCCGGCAGCACGCGGGTGCGCGCGGTAGTGGTGGTCGGCGAAGGGCCGGCCTGGGTCACGCCGTGCGGTGGCTGCCGGCAGAAGCTGCGCGAGTTCGCAGCACCGGACACACCGGTGATCGTGGCCAACGAAGTGCAGGTGCAGGCTCGGTTCACGCTGGAGCAATTGCTGCCGCAGAGTTTCGGGCCCGAACACCTGGGCGAGGGCTGACGCGGGCCGGCACGACATGCCGGCGCCGCGTCAATGCGCCGCGGTGGTCTCCTCAGGCGTGGCCGCCGGCAACTCGGTGGCCAGGGTCACCCGGTTGCGGCCGTTCTTCTTCGAGTGGTACAGCGCCTGGTCGGCGCGGTCGACGATCGCGGCAAACTGCGCCGCGTGTGCGCCGCATTGTTCGACGCCGAAGCTCATCGTCACCTTCACGTCGGCCAGGTGGCGCACCGAACTGCCGGCATTGGCTTCGACGTCGGCGCGCAGCCGCTCGGCGATGACCCGCGCCTGTTCGAGGGTGGCGTCGGGCAGGATGACGCAGAACTCTTCGCCACCATAGCGGCCGAGCAGGTCGCCGGTGCGCAGGCCGCGGCCGAGTGCCTTGGCCACCGCCTTCAGCACCTCGTCGCCGCCGCCGTGGCCGAAGCGGTCGTTGATCGACTTGAAGTGGTCGATGTCGCACATGATGCAGCTCAGCGGCGCGCCCGACTGGGCAGCCGCCGCGATGGCGCGGTCGCTGTCTTGCAGCAGCGCACGCCGGTTCAGGCAGCCGGTCAGCGCGTCGCGCGTGGCCAGCAGGGTCAGCTCCTCGTTCTTGGCGCGGATCTCCTCGCGCGAGCTGTGCAGCTCGGCCATCGCCTCGCGCAGCCGTTCTGTGCGCTCGTGCAGGTCGGTCACGTCAGAGAAGCTCACCAGGCAACCGCGCGCGCGCTTGAAGCCGTCGTTGATCGGCGAGCAGTTGGCGACCACCTCGCGGCGTTGGGTCGGGTCGGCGTCGACGCGCATCTGGATACCCAGCAGCGCCTCGTTGCGCTGCGTCGCCAACTGCCAGGGCACGCCAGCGCCGCTTGGCAAGGCGCGCATCAGCCACGCCAGTTCGGTGGCGAGCTCGCCAGTCGGCGCCGTGGCCTGCGGGCCGCCGAGCGCCAGAAAGGCCTTGTTGGCGAGCATGATGCGGCCCTTCACGTCGAGCACCAGCACGCCCTCGGTGAGCGTGTCGAACGCGGTGCGCACCCGCTCGGGCACGGCCGCGCTCGGGTCCAGGTAGCGCATGGCGCGGCGCAGGTAGAGCTGGAAAGCGACGAAACCGAGCACGGCCACCAGCCCCATGCCCAGCACCACCGGCTCGGCCAGCCAGCCGGCCAGCGAACGCGGCGTGTGCGGCTCGAAGGCGAGCTGCAGCTCGCCCGAGCGGCGCCCATCCACGAACAGCGGCAGGCGCAGGTTGTCCAAGGTCGAGGCATCGTCGGGCCCGAGACGCCACTGCTGGGCATGGGGGCCGATGCCGGCACGCAGCTCACCATCGGTCAGCACCGCGGCCGAGCGCAGTTGCGGCTCGCGCCGCGTTGACGCGCCCAACAGCGTGCGCAGCGCGGCCGGGTCGTTGCGCTGCAGGGCCTGGCCGACCCGGGTGCCGATCAGCTCGGCCGTGATCAGCCGGTGGCGGCGCTCGGCGTCGCCGCGCTGCGGCAGGAAGCCGCCGACGAACACATCGATCAGCAGCAGCATGGCCAGCATCAGCCCCACCAGGCCGAGGGCCACGCGGCTGGCCGGGCTGGCGCGCAGCGCATTTGGCAAGTTAGGCAGCTTCCTCAGGTTCGGAAACTTTGGCAACGTCGGCAAGGTGAGTTTCACAGAAGCTCCCGGGGAGATTGGTCACGTCGGCCCGAGCGCAGGGTGTCGGCGGCGCCCAGCGGCGCCGGCTCCTCGCCGTCGCCCCAGTCGGCGTCTTCAGTGCGGCGCTTCAGGACCGGCAGCAGGTCGAAGCTGCGCCAGGCCGGGCCTGAAATGAGCACACTGCTGGCCAGCATCGCGCCGCGCGCGGCCCAGCCGACGGCACCGAGCGACAGCACGACGGTGACCGCTGCGGCGCTGTACACACCTCCCTTGGCAGCTTGCTCGGCAGTCTGGAGCGGGAGGTCCGGCGCGCCGCTCTCGAACGAACGGCCGCTACGATCCTGGGTGGCGGCCGCGGCGAGGTTGCGCAGCTTGGTCAGGGTCGCCTGGTCGGCGTCGGCCCATTCAGTCGGCTGGCCGGGCACCGCAGCGACCGCATGGGTCGGCACGGCCACGACGCCTCTTCCGCCAGTGAAGCTGCCCAGGCGCACGGGACCCGCCGGCACGCCGATCGAGATGCCATCGCCGGCTGGGCTTGTTTCGCTGGCCGCCCCCGGGGTGAGCAGGAAGTGCGCGGGCGCCGCCGCCGCGGTGGGCGCGGCCGGTTCGGCGGGCAGGGCCAGGTTGGCTTGCGGCGGTGCCGGTGGGGCCGGGGCTCGTGCGGAAGGCGGTGCTGAGGGCGCCTCCGCGGTGGGCTCGGGTTGAGGCGCCGCCGGTGTGCTGCTGACCGTCACCATCAACAGCTGGGTGCGCGTGAACTGCCCGTCGCTGACCTGCACCACCACCTCGTAACGCCGGTCGCCCGCGGCGCTCGGCGCCAGCCCGGCGCCGCCCGTCGAGACAAAAGTGAGCGCCCCCGCAGCGTCGAGCGTGAAGCGCGCGGCATCGGCACCGCCGACGATGCTGAAGACGAGGGTCTGGGCCGGCGCATCGGCGTCGCCCGCGACGAGCTGCGTCACCTGCAGCGCGCCGCCAGGCACGGTGAGCTGCGCGCTGGCGCCGCCGCCGTTGCTGCCGATGACCGGTGCACTGTCGTTGACTGGCAGCACCGAGACACTGATCGCCTGCGTGTCGGCCAGGTTGCCGTCGCTGGCACGCACGATCACCTGATAGACGTTGTCGCGGTCGGCGTCGGTCGGTGCTTCGAAGTCGGGCGCGGCGACGAAGCGCAGCAGGCCGGTCGCGGGGTCGATGACGAAGCGTGCGGCGTCGGCCCCACCGACGATCGTGTACGACACGACCGATGCATCGCGATCGGTCGCGGCGACGGTCGTCACCGGCGTGGTGTTTTCGTCCACCGCACGTACTGCAGCGGCACCGCCGCCGTCGCTGGCGATCACCGGCGCATCGTTGACGGCAGTCACGTCGATGTCCGATGTCTTGGGTGCCGGGTCGAACGCGCCGGCTTGATCACGCACGCTGAAAATGAAGCTGGCGTAGCCGGCGCCAGCCGCATCGGCAGCCGGCGTGAAGACCAGGTTGTCGAGGTTGGCAGTCGTGATCACCTGCCCGGCTGTTACCGCCAAGCCGGACAGGGTGAATGTGCCGGCACCCGGCAGCGTGTCGATCCGAACCGCGCTCAGGGTGTCGCCCGCGTCCACATCCGTGAACCCGAAGTCAGCAGCGGCGAAGGTCAACGGCGTGTCTTCGTTGGTCGTGACCGTATTCGCAGTGCCGACCGGCGCATCGTTGACCGCCGTGACGTTGATCGTCATGGCCTTCGGCGCCGCGTCGTATGCGCCCGCCTGGTCGCGCACGCTGAAGGTGAAGCCCGCGTAGCCTGCACCGTTGGCGTTGGCCGCGGGTGTGAAAACCAGGTTGCCAATGTTCGCAGTCGTGACCACCTGCCCGACCGCGACCGCCACACCCGACAAGGTCAGCGCGCCGGCGCCCGGCAGCGTGTCGATCCGAACCGCGCTCAGGCTGTCGCCCGCGTCGATATCGGTGAACCCGAAGTCAGCAGCGGCGAACGTCAACGGCGTGTCTTCGTTCGTGGTGACGGTGTTGGCGGTGCCGACCGGCGCGTCGTTGACGGCCGTGACGTTGATCGTCATGGCCTTCGGCGCCACGTCGTACGCGCCCGACTGGTCGCGCACGCTGAAGGTGAAACCGGCGTAGCCGGCACCGTTCGCGTTGAG
>JANOQS010000542.1:0-8594 GCA_031414975.1 Methylibium sp.
CGCAGAAGTGGCTCGCGCCGTTCAGGCGCTTGCTCTCGTGCGCGCTGCCGGTGCGCACGAACACGCTCACGCTGGCGCTGTCCAGGTGCGGCAGGCGGAGGGTGACTACGCGCACGCCGTTGGGGAGCGTGACGACGGTGGTGTCGGGGTCGAAGTTGTGGTCGGTCATGGGATGGTGGCAGCAGGTTCAAGCCTTCAGCAAGCTCACCCCGGCCAGCGGCGCCATCGAACGGTCGAACGTCGCCGTCGATTCGCAGCCCCAGCGGGTGTTCTTGGCGGCGATCAGGCAGTCCGAGAAGTCGGCCGACGTTCCGGTGAATGTCTTCAATGCCTGGCTCAAGACCTCGCGGTCCTCGAACCGGAAGGTCAGCGCCGACAACAGGTGGCCCAGCACCTCGGCCTGGCCGGCGCGGTCGAAGCCGTACAGGCGTCGCAAGGTCCACAGCGTCTCGACCAGCACGATGTCGTTGATCAGCACCGACTCCGGCTCCGCGTCCAACGGTGCCAGCAGGCGTTGCACGGCGGCGGCCTGCGCTGCGTCGTCTTCGGTCAGCAGGCGCAGCAGGACGTTGGTGTCGATGCCGATCATCGAGCGCTGCGGGGCATTGCGCGCGGGTTGAGTTCGGCCGCGGTGGCTTCGATCGCCTCGTCGATGGCCCGCAAGGACACCGGCTTGCGTCCAGGCCGCTTCAGCAGCCCGGCCAGGCCGAGTGCCGTGGTGGCCAACGGCCGGGCCACGATCATGCCGGTGTCGTCAATGCTGAAGTCGAGCCGGCTGCCGGCGGTCAGGCCCAGCCGCTCGCGAATTTCTTTCGGCAGCGTCAGTTGCCCTTTGCTGGTGAGGGTGGCGAGCATGGTGTGCGATTCCTTACCGAACTGAATGTGTCAGATGAATTGTACTTCGAAAGGCGAGAAAGGCGAGATTGGCGACCGCGCGGTGCAGCGCAGATGCGGCACGATGGCGTGAACTCGCTGCCGGGTCCATGTTCCAAACCCCATGCCGCTTCGCCTGATCTTCCCAACCCTGGCGCTGGCCTGCGCCACCGCTGCGGCCCAAGCCACCGGCACCACGCGGTCGCCCGACTGCGAGCGCGCGTTGCGGGCGTTGCAGGCGCGCGAGGACGTGGCCGCCTCAGCGCCCGACGCCGCCCCGCGCACCGACGGCCGCCGGCGTGCCCCCGATGCACGCCTGCTGGCCCTGCGCCGCCAAGCCGCGCAGGTGTGCCTGGGTGGCAAGGCCGACTTGCCGGTGCCGCAGCGCCAAGTGCATCCGCCGGTGACGGTCGCGCCGGTGATTGCGCCGCCGCCGATTGAGCCGCCACCGATCGCACCGGTGGTCGCGCCGCCTGTCTCCGCCGCACCGCCAGCCGCACCCCCGCCGCGCAACGCGCCACCCACGGTCATCACCTCCTGCGACCCGACCGGCTGCTGGGCCAGCGACGGGTCGCGCCTGAACCGCATGGGCCAGAATCTGCTCGGCCCGCGCGGGCTGTGCACGGTGCAGGGCAACCTGCTGCAGTGCCCCTGAAGCTCTGAGGACCGCACGATGAACATTGCCCTGATCGCCCACGACCGCATGAAACCCGTCATCGTCGAGATCGCACGCGAGTTCGCGCCAACCTTGCGCTTGCATCGGCTGATGGCCACCGGCACCACCGGCGGGCGCTTGCAGGACGAGCTCGGGCTCGAGGTCGAACGCCTGCTCAGCGGCCCGCTCGGCGGCGACCTGCAGATCGGCGCACGCCTGTCCACCGGCGGGGTCGACGCAGTGATCTTCCTGCGCGACCCGATGACACCGCAGCCGCACGAGCCCGACATCAACGCGCTGGTGCGCGCCTGCGACGTGCACGATGTGCCCTGTGCCACCAACCGCGCCAGCGCGCGAATCCTGATGCGGCACCTCGCGGGCTGAAGCTCACGCCGCAGTCGTGTCGAACACCTCGATGGCCTTGTTCGCCACGTAACGCCTGAAGTTGGCGATCGGGATCGCCGCCGAGCCGTGGGTTTCGCCTTCGGTCCAGCTGATCGTCACGTCCATCGCGGTCTCTTCCACTTCGCACGGCCCCTTGCGGATGGTGATGGCCATGCCGTCACCCTCGCGGTACTCGACCGTGCCTTTGATGCGTGCGCTCTGGCTCATGTCGGCTCCTGCCGTGGTGGGCCTCCATCGTCGGCGCCGCGGCGCAGACGGCACAGCGGCGAACCGCCCCTGGCACGGTAGTCGCTGTCCTACGCGCTTGCCTTCTCCTTGCCTATCCCCGTCTTTGCCGCAGCGCCGCTCTTCTTCATCTCGCCGAAGAACTCATACAACTGCTGCGCCGCCGGCGACAAGCTGCGCCCCTTGCGCCGGATCAGCCCGACCCGGCGCGTGACCACCGGGTCGACCAGCGGCACGCTCACCAGCAGCGGGTGGTCCTTGCCCGGCATCGCCAGTGCCGGCACGGCCGCCACGCCCAGGCCGGCCTCCACCAGGCCCAGCATGGTGGTCACGTGCTGGGCTTCGTAGATGGCCTGCGGGCGCCCGGCCACGCCGGCCAGCGCCTGGTCCAGCAGCAGGCGGTTGCCCGAACTCTTGGCCACCGAGATGAAGTCGTAGCCACCCAGCTCGCTCCAGCTCACCTTGCGCTTCTTCGCCAGCGGGTGGTCGCGCCGACAGGCCGCGACGAAGCGTTCTTCGAGCAGCGGCTGGAACTCGATGTCGCTCTCCTGGCCGCCGATGAAGTTGAGCCCGAAGTCGGCTTCGCCGCTCGATACGGCAGCCAGCACCTCGTTGGCGCCTGCGTCCAGCACCTTGACGCGGATCTTCGGGTAACGCTCGTGGTAACGCCGGATCACCTGCGACAGGAAGTAGTAAACGGTCGACGGCACGCACGCGATCGTCACCTCGCCCATGCGCGTGGCGGCCACGCCGCGAATGCCGAGCAAGGTGTGGTCCAGGTCGTCGAGCAACTGCTCCACCTTGCGCGCAAAGTCGCGCCCCACGGCCGTCAGGCTCACGCGCCGGGTGGTGCGGTCGAGCAGGCGCACGCCCAGGGCCTGCTCCAGCTTGTCGATGCGGCGGCTGAAGGCGGGCTGCGAGATGTGCACCGTCTCGGCCGCCTTGCGGAAGTTGCTCAACTCGGCCGCGGCGCGAAAGGCCAGCAGGTCGTTCAGGTCGAAGTTGATGGCCATCGTGCATGCCCCGATGAAGCAGATCGAGAAAGTCGATCCGTTGATGCAGATTGTGGATCAATCGATCCCAACTATGCAATTCACAGACAGGGCGCGGGTGACCATCATTCGTTCCCATGCAACTCACCCTCCCTTGTGTCCTGATGCGCGCCGGCACCTCGCGCGGTCCGTTCTTCCTGCGCGACTGGCTGCCGCAGGACGACGCGGTGCGCGACCAGGCGCTGGTCGGCGCGATCGGCGCCTCCGACCTGCTGCAGCTCGACGGCGTGGGCGGCGGCAGCACGCTCAACAGCAAGGTGGCCATCGTGTCGCGCTCGGCCGAGCCGGGTTGCGACGTGGACTACCTGTTCGCGCAGGTCGGCGTCGGCCAGCAGTCGGTGGACACGCGGCCCAACTGCGGCAACATGCTCTCGGGGGTCGGCCCGTTCGCCATCGAGCAGGGGCTGGTCGAAGCGAGCGAAGGCACGACCACGCTGCGCGTCTTCAACGTCAACACCCGCTCGCGCATCGACGTGACGGTGCAGACCCCCGGCCGGCGCGTGCGCTACGACGGCGACACCCGCATCGACGGCGTGGCCGGCACCGCCGCGCCGATCCACCTGAACTTTCTAGACGCCTGGGGCGCGGTGACCGGCGCGGTATTCCCGACCGGCCGGCGCATCGACCTGATCGACGGCGTGGCCGTGACCTGCATCGACGCGGCGATGCCGCTGATGATCGTGCGCGCGGCCGACCTGGGCGTGCGCGGCAACGAACCGCCCGACGTGCTGGATGCCCAGCCCGGCCTGCTGGCGCGCCTTGAAAGCCTGCGCCGCGCCGCCGGCCGGCTGATGGGCCTGGGCGATGTGAGCGACAGCGTGATCCCCAAGCCCGTGCTGGTGAGCGACGGCGACAGCGGCGACAGCATCACCTCGCGCTACTTCACGCCGCGCCGCTGCCACGCCTCGCACGCGGCCACCGGCGCCATCGGCGTGGCCACCGCGTTCGCGCTGCCCGGCACGGTGGCCAGCGGCGCCGCCGCTTTGCCCGGCGCGCGCAACGTGCTGGTGCTGCACCCGCAGGGCCGCATCGACGTGGCCGTGCGGCTCGAAGGCGAGGGCGCCGACGCCCGCATCCAGAGCGCCGCGCTGGTGCGCACCGCCCGAAAGATCCTGCAAGGTGAACTGCACTTGCCCGCGTACGTCTTTTCCCGCCCTCCCAATCTCACACCCAATCCCACCCCCACACCCACCCCAGAAGGAGACATCGAAATGAAGACCCTCATCGCCCCCCTCGTGGCCGCGGCCGTGGCCGGTGCCGCACCGGCACTCGCCCAGCCCGCCTTCCCCAGCAAGACGATCACCATCGTCGTTCCCACCGCCGCTGGCGGTGGCAACGACGCGATGGCTCGCGTGATCGGCCAGAAGCTCGGGCCGCTGCTCGGCCAGACCGTGATCGTGGACAACCGCGCCGGCGCCAACGGTTCGATCGCAGCTGAGTTCGTCGCCCGCGCCACCCCCGACGGCCACACCTTGATGCTGGGCTACATCGCCACCCACGCGATGAACCCGGCGCTGCAGAAGCTGAAGTACGACCCGGTCGCCGACTTCGAGCCGATCGGCCTGGTGGGCTACTCGCCCACGCTGATGGTGGCCAACCCGAACGTCAAGGTGAAGGACGTGAAGGACCTGATCGCCCAGCTCAAGGCCAAGCCCGACGCCTACACCTACGCCTCGGCCGGCAACGGCACGGCGCCGCACTTCGCGGCCGAGTTGTTCAAGCTCAGCACCGGCGTGGTGATGCTCGGCGTGCCCTACAAGGGCGCCGCCCCGGCGGTGAGCGACACGATCGGCGGGCAGACGCAGTTCATGTTCCCGAGCCTCTTCACCGGCGTACCGCACGTGAAGAACGGCAAGCTCAGGGCGATGGCCATTGCCGGCCCCAAGCGTTCCGCGCTGCTGCCCGACGTGCCCACCTTGAAGGAACTCGGCGTCGAGGGCGTGGACGTGCAGCAGTGGTACGCGTTCTTCGCGCCGGCCAAGACGCCCAAGGCCGTCGTCGAGAAGCTGAACAAGGCGCTCAACCAGGTGCTGAACGACAAGGACGTCATCAAGCGCATCGAAGAGAACGGTGCCGATGTCGAGGCCAGCACGCCCGAACAACTGGGCGCGCTGGTGAAGAGCGAACTGGTCAAGTGGAAAGCCGTGGTCCAGAAGGCCGGGCTGACTGGCGAATGAAGCGCCCATGCCGCACCGCCACTCACAACATTCACCCAGGAAACCTTTCCCCATGAAACACGCATTGTTTCCGATCGCCCTGGCCTGCGCGCTGGCGGGCCCGGCCTGGTCACAGAGCTCGACGGTCACGCTGTTCGGCGTGATGGACGCGGCCGCGCGCAGCGTCAGCAACGAAGGGCGCGGCGCTATCCAGTCGCTGGCCAGCGGCTCCAACGCCACCAGCCGCTTCGGCGTGCGCGGCAGCGAAGACCTGGGCGCCGGCCTGAGCGCGAGTTTTCACCTTGAACACGGCATCGCCATCGACACCGGCAACCCGGCTTCAGCGACCCAGTTCTGGGACCGGCGCGCCACCGTGAGCCTGGCCAGCGCGAGCCTGGGCGAACTGCGCGCCGGGCGCGACTTCGTGCCGAGCTACGTGAACTGGAGCCGCTACGACCCGTTCAGCTACGTGGGCGTGGCCGGTTCGAACAACCTGGTGTCGGCCACGCCGGTCGGCCCGATCCGAGCAGCCTTCGGCACCAACCCGAACACCACGGTGCGGGCCAACAACGCCGGGCAACTGCTGCTGCCTGCGGGGTTGGGCGGGCTGGAGGGCGGCCTGATGCTGGCGGCCGGCGAAGGCGGCACGGTGGCCAACGGCTTCACCAAGGTGGTGGCGCTGCGGCTGGGCTGGGCGGCCGGGCCGTTCGGGGTGTCGGTGGCCACGGGCACGTCGGAGAACAACCTCACGAGCAACGGCAAGTTCAAGGACCATGCGCTGGCCGGCAGCTACAACGCGGGCGTGGTGAAAGTGTCGGCCGCGCTGCGCCGCTTCCAGTACGCCAGCGCGAAGCAGACGAACACCTTGCTCGGTGTGAGCGTGCCGGTCGGCAGCGGCGAGATCAAGGCATCGTGGAACCGTGCCGACCTGGCCGGCACGGTGGGCGCGGCCAACCTCGACGCCAACGACGCACGCCAGATCGGCCTGGGCTACGTGCACAGCCTGTCCAAGCGCACGGCGGTGTACGGCACGCTGGCGCGCATCAGCAACCAGGGCGCGGCCACCTTCGTCGTGCCGGGCGGGCCGGCGGGGCTGGCGGGCGGCGGTACCTCGACCGGCTGGGAGGTCGGGCTGCGGCACAACTTCTGATTTGCCCGACTCCACGCGCGACTCCACCCGACTGATGATCTAGGGGCCCGCTTGTCTTGACTTCGGCATGGCGGCGGCGCAATCTCGTCGCTTGCTTCAGGAGTTGCCATGGCCACCGCGAAGAAGCCGCCGCCCGCCGCGCAAGGGCACAACGCCCCGGTCCGGTTCGAGGCCACCCTGGGGTCCGCATCGCGCGCCAAGGCCGTTGCGGCCGCCGCGACGCTCGACCTGGACCGCCTGCCCGACGCCAAGGGCCAGATCAGGCTGCTGCTGTCGCCCGACGACGCACGCCGCCTGCTGGAGCAGGGTTTCGAGGTGCACCTGATGGCGGCGGTGCCGGTGGCGCCGTTGGCCAAGGAGCGCGTCATGTCCGACACGCAGGCCAAGAACTGGCTCGAAGAGCAGGTCAAGGGCCTGCCGCGCGCAACCCCAGGCAAGGGAGGCGAATGATGTACCGCACCATTGCTCAGATCGATTCGGCCACCAGCATCCTGTCGCTGTGGTTCCCGCAGATCTTCACCCGCGTGCAGCTGCCTGACAACTCTGTCCAGGGGCGGCCGGTGTTCGCGCTGCGCATGCGCGCTGGCGGCGGCGCGGCCCGGCGCGCCGTGCTGATCGTCGGCGGCACCCATGCGCGCGAGCTGATGAACCCCGACGCCATCATCGAACTCGCGATCGACCTGCTGCTGAGCTACTCCAACGGCACCGACATTCGTTACGGCGGCAAGACCTTCCCGGCCGACGACGTGAAGCTGATCCTGGAGGCGATGGACATCTGGCTGCTGCCCTGCGTGAACCCCGACGGGCGCCACCACGTGATGACGGTCGACGACATGTGGCGCAAGAACCGGCGCGACAACCCTGGCACGCCCTGCGACGGCGTCGACCTGAACCGCAATTCCGACATCGTGTGGGGCGTGGCGCAGGGCCAGACCTCGTGCTCGCCGTGCGCCGACACCTACTGCGGCCCGTCGGCCTTCAGCGAGCCCGAAACGCGCAACGTCAAGCATGTGCTCGACACCGCACGCGTGGTCTCGTTCGTCGACGTGCATTCGTTCTCCGAGCTGGTGCTGTTCCCGTGGGGCCACGCGCGCACGCAGTCCACCAACCCGGCCCAGCGCTTCACCGGCCTGACCACCGGCACCTGCACCGCCAGCATCCCGGCCAGTTACGCCGAGTACATGCCGGCGCGCGACGTGACGCGTTTCACCACCGTGGCCGGCCGAATCGTGGCCGACATCGCAGCGGTGCGCGGGCGCCACTACACGCCGCAGACTTCGTTCGGGCTGTATGCCACCACCGGCACACAAAGCGACTACGCCTATTCGCGCCACATCGCCAACCCGGGCCTGAACAAGACCTATGGCTTCACGTTCGAGACCGGCCCGTCGATCCCGAACAACGCGCCCGAGTCGTTCCACCCTGCGGACCCGACCCTGATCAAGCGCGACGCCAAGGCGGCCATGCTGGCCCTGCTGCAGCAGTCGGTCTGCGCGATCGAGCTGATCGGCGCGCGTTTGTTCGGCGCTGGCACCGGCTTCGGTGCCTTGCGCAGCGTGCGTGACCAGTTGCTCGCCACCACCCCGGCCGGGCGCGAGTGGATAACGCTGTTCGAACGCGCGCAGTTCGGCCTGCTGAGCACGGCCTTGCGCGATGCGCAGCTGATGGGCTCGGTCGGCGAACTGGTTCAGTTGCTGGCCCGTACGGTGGGCGACGAAGACGCGGTGTTCACGCCGGCTGATGCCAAACGCGCCAGCGGGGTGCTGCGCAAGCTCAAGGGCAAGCTCAAGATCCGCGCGCTGAAGGACGACCTCGAAGCCATCGGCCAGCGCATCGAGCAGGTGAGCGGGCGCCGCATGCAGCAGGTGGTCGAGTCGCTGATGCGCCAGAAGCCCGGCGCGGGCAAGAAGGCGCCGGCGGTGAAGAAGCCTGCGGTCAAGAAGCCCGCAGCGAAGAAGAAGGCCGCTGTGGCGGTGAAGAAGACGCCGCGGCCGAAGGCCTGAACAATCTGCCGCGCGCGGGGCAGGCCGCCGCACCATCGTTTCCATCAGCCGCTCCAGCGCGCTGTCCAGGTCGGC
>JANOQS010000543.1:0-2220 GCA_031414975.1 Methylibium sp.
CGTGCTGCGCGACCGCCGCAAGGTCGGTGAACTGCCGGCCGGCAGCAGCGAGCAGGCGGTCTACCAGTTGATCGCAGCGGACGCATGACAGCGCCCATGGGCCGCCGGGCCGTCCCCAAGGCGAATACCGCAGTGCGCAGCACGGAGGTTGCCTGATGAACATCCTCTCCAGACTGATGAAACACCGCCTCGCATGGCCGCTGGTCACGCTGTTCCTGCTGCTCGCACTGAACGCCGCGTTCAACCCGACGTTCCTGCGCCTGGAGTGGCGCGACGGGCACCTCTACGGCAGCCTGATCGACATCCTCAACCGTGCCGCGCCGCTGATCCTGGTGTCGCTCGGCATGACCTTGGTGATCGCCACGCGCGGCATCGACATCTCGGTCGGCGCGGTGGTCGCCATCTCGGCCGCGCTGGCCGCGGTGATGGTCGGCGGCTCGCTGGTGATGAACAACGGTGTGGCCACGCAGGTCAGCCGCTTCCCGATGCCGCTGGCGATCGGCGCGGCGCTGGGTGTGGCGCTGCTGTGCGGCTTGTGGAACGGCTTTCTCGTCGCCAAGGTGGGCATGCAGCCGATCATCGCGACCCTGATCCTGATGGTGGCCGGGCGCGGCATTGCGCAACTGATCACCGGCGGGCAGATCATCACCATCTACTACGCGCCGTACTTCTTCATCGGCAACGGTTACCTGCTCGGGCTGCCGTTCGCGCTGTTCATCGCCGCGGCGGTGTTCGTGGTGCTGCACCTGCTGACCACGCGCACCGCGCTGGGCCTGTTCATCCAGGCGGTCGGCGTCAACCCGTCGGCGGCGTTTGTGGCCGGCGTGCCGGCGCGGCGCATCACCTTGTGGGTCTATGCCTTCTGCGGCTTCTGCGCTGGCGTGGCGGGCCTGCTGGTCAGCTCCAACGTGAAGAGCGCCGACGGCAACAACGCCGGCCAGTTGATGGAGCTGGACGCGATCCTGGCCGTCACGCTCGGCGGCACCGCGCTGACCGGCGGCACCTTCAGCCTGGCCGGCAGCGTGATCGGCGCGCTGATCATCCAGACGCTCACCTACGCGATCTACTCGCTGGGCGTGCCGCCCGAGGTGAACCTGGTTGTCAAGGCGGTGGTGGTATTCGCGGTGATGCTGATGCAGTCGGCCGAGTTCCGCCGCACCGTGCGCGGCTGGGTGTGGCGGGCGCCGCTCGACGGGGCGGCCCGATGAGCGCCGCGTCGTCCACGCCCACATCCTCACCCGCGGCGGCGATCGCCGGCACGCGGCAGCTCCGTCGGCTCGACCCGAAGTACCTGCCGCTGGCCGCCACGATCTCGCTGTTCGCGCTGATGGCCGGGCTCGGCTCGATCTTCTACACCGGCTTCTTTTCGCTGCAGGTGTTCCTGAACCTGCTCATCGACAACGCCTTCCTGTGCATCGTCGCGGTGGGCATGACCTTCGTGATCCTGTCGGGTGGCATCGACCTGTCGGTGGGTTCGGTGATCGCGCTGACCACGATGATCTCGGCCGCGCTGGTGCAGAAGCACCACTGGAGCCCGGCCTTCGTCATCCCGCTGGTGCTGCTGATCGGCACGCTGTTCGGCGCCTTAATGGGCGTGCTGATCCAGCGCTTCCGGCTCCAGCCGTTCATCGTCACCCTGGCCGGCATGTTCCTCGCGCGCGGGCTGTGTTACGTGATCAGCATCGACTCGATCAGCATCACCGAGCCCACCTACACCGCGCTCGCCGAATGGCGCCTGCCGGTGTGGGGCGACGCGTCGCTGTCGTTCGGCGCGGTGCTGGCGCTGATCGTCGTCGCGGTGGCGATCTTCATCGCGCACGCCACGCAGTTCGGCCGCACCGTCTACGCGATCGGCGGCAACGAACAGTCGGCCGTGCTGATGGGGCTGCCGGTGCGCTCGACGCTGGTGGGCGTCTACACGCTGAGCGGCTTCTGCTCGGCGCTGGCCGGCGTGGTGTTCACCTTCTACATGCTGTCGGGTTACGGGCTGCATGCGGTCGGGTTGGAACTCGACGCGATTGCCGCCGTCGTGATCGGCGGCACCTTGCTGACCGGCGGCGTGGGTTACGTCGTCGGCACGCTCTTCGGCGTGTTGATGCTGGGCATCATCCAGACACTGATCAGCTTCGACGGCACGCTCAGCTCGTGGTGGACGCGCATCGTGATCGGCGCGCTGCTGTTCGTGTTCTGCCTGCTGCAGCGGGTGTTCGAATCAGGCCG
>JANOQS010000544.1:0-5083 GCA_031414975.1 Methylibium sp.
ACTTCCTTGTTGACAAGCGTTCCGCCCACCTTCTCGACCTTGCGCAGGTAGACGTTCTGCACGATGTGGCGCGTCTTCGGGTCGATGCGCACCGGGCCGCGCGGGCTTTCCCATTGCAGCGAACGCGCCGCAGCGATCGCCTTCAAGCCGTCCTTCTGACCACCGGTCGCCTCGATCATCTTGTGGATCACGTACATGCCGTCCCAGGCGCCCACCGACGCGTAGTTGGCGATCGCGTTCGGGTCGCGCTTCTTCAGCGCCTCGATGAACTTCTTGTTGGCCGGCGAGTCGTGCGCCGCCGAGTAGTGGAACGCGGTGGTCAACCCCAACGCGTTGTCACCGAACTTCTGCAGATCGAACTCGTCGGTCTCGGCGGTGCCCAGGAACTGGATGCCGGCCTTGGCCAGCCCGTTCTCGTTGTAGGCCTTCACGAAGCCCAGGTTCGGCGGGCCACCCGGCAGAAAGGTGTAGACCGCCTGCGCGCCGCTGGCCTTGATGCGCTGCACGAACGGTGAAAAGTCGGTCGTCGCGATCGGCATGCGGATGCTCTCGACCACGGTGCCGCCCTGCTTGGTGAATTCGCTCTTCCACGCCGTCTCGGCGTCGATGCCGGGGCCGTAGTCGGTCACCGCGGTCACCACCTTCTTGATGTTCTGCTTGGCGGCCCACTGCGCCATCGGCACCGTCACCTGCCACAAGGTGTAGCTGGTGCGGATGAAGAACTCGCTCTTGTCGGTGATGGCCGAGGTGGCGGCGTTGAAGATCACCGTGGGCGTCTGCGACTGCTGGATCAGCGGCGCCACCGCAAACGCGTTCGGTGTAAAGACGAAGCCGCCCAGGTAGTCGACCTTGTCCTTGACGATCAGCTCCTGCACCAAGGTCTTGGTCTGGCCCGGGTTCGGGCCGCCGGTATCGCGGTAGATCAACTCCACGTCCTTGCCGGCCAGCTTGCCGCCCTGCGAGGCGATGTAGGCCTCGGCACCGTTCTTGAACAAGGTGCCGTAGTGCGCGAACGGCCCCGAGAACGGGCCGACGATGCCGACCTTGACGGCCTGCGCAGCAGCGCCGAACGAGGTCAGGGCAAGGGCGGCGGCAACCGCGAAGGCGGCGCCCGGCGGGCGGTGCGAATGGCTCATGGCTTGTCTCCGGTGGAGCGCCGTGACCGCAGAGGTGTCGGTCGGCGCGGATGGGTCAGCCTTGATGGTAGACCCATCAAGTTGGTATATCAACTAGTTGATGTATCAACGGACATAGTGGTTAACCCCCAGGCGAGAGTGCCCATCCTTGCCCGCTGCGCCGCGATGACGACCGCGTTCTTGCCGCCGCGCTGGGCCACGTACATCGCCTCGTCGGCACGGGCGATCAGGTGTTCGAGGCGGCAGGCACCGCCCGAACCCGCGACCGAACGCCTGCGCCGTGCTCGAAGGGGCTGGCGGACAATGGCTTCGGGGGCTTGACGATGCAGTTGAAGGCGCGCTGAAATGCTGCCGTTCGCGAGCACTCCTGCGCTGCCTCGCTTCACCTCCGAAGGACAAGACATGAAACCATCGACGGCATTGCGATTGCACCGGGAGGCAATTCGGCGCATTGTTCTTGAGAACGATGCTGCAAACCCGCGCGTCTTTGGCTCCGTCGTTCATGGCGATGACACCGAAAAGAGTGATCTGGATCTGCTTGTCGACCCGATCAAGGGGAAGACGACCCTTTTCAGTCTCGCCAGCATCCAGGTCGAGGTCCAGGATCTCACAGGGGTCAAGACCGACGTGCTGACGCCTTTGGCGCTTCACGAGCGGTTCCGCAGCGTCGTCCTCAGCGAGGCCGTGCCTGTATGAGCGACAAAGGCCGACGACTGGCTGACTGGCTACAAGACATTCGTGATGCGATCGTCAATATCAGGTCGGATATGGCGGGCCTCAGCGAAGAAGCCTTCCTTGTCGACGGCAAGACACTGCGAGCCGTAGCGAAGAGCGTGTCAGACATCGGTGAAGCCGCCAATCGGATCATGGCGATTGCACCTGAAGTTCTTGCCAATCGCCTGACGGAAGACCCAGCGTGCCGCGTACTGCTGCTCGAAGCGGGCGCAGAGGGCGGCTCGCCGATGATACGAACGCCGGCCGCCTTCTCGATGCTGCAGGACTCTCCTTTCGATTGGGCCTATCGGACAGTCCCGCAAACTCACCTTGACGGTCGCCGCATCTTCAGCCCTCGCGGGCGCATGCGGGGCAACCGGCGCGACTTCGACGGCTGGCTCGAAATGGGCAACCCCGGGCAGACGACGATTGGCCTGAGGTGCAGTTGTTCTTCGTGCCCAGCATGCCTTGCCCGTATCCAGAGGCCGGGCCGCGCGCCGAGCACGGCATGACATTCTTCTGTTGCGTGACTCGGCCGCGCAGCGCGGGACAGGTGACTCTGTCGTCGGCCGATCCACTCGACCGACCGGTGATCGATCCGAACCACCTCGGTGAGCCGGAAGACTTGAGGGTAGCGATGGCCGGCGTGCGCCTGAATCTCGAGATTCTTCGCGGCCGGGCCTTCCAGTCTTTGCGCTCCCACGTTTGCGGCACCTGCGAAATGGGCAAGGACGAAGTCCGGCAGAGTCCGTAGCCTCGGCAACCCTTTCCAAGATCCTCCACCAGGGAGCTTTCATGTCCGATGCGACCTCCAATCTGCAATCCGCTCCGGTCGACATGCGCGACCCCGCCTTCCGCGACGACCCGCACCCTTTGCTGCGCGCGATCCGGGAGCAAGGCCGCGTGGCGCGCGATGTGCTGGGCATCTGGCTCGTCTGCGGCCATGCCGACACCAGCGCCGGCCTGCGCAGCACGCAGCTGAGCCGCGAGCCGTGGCGCACGCCGTTCTACGCCAAGCTGCGTCCGTTCATCGCCGACTCGACCTTGGAGCGCACCACCGAGCAGTGGATGTTGTTCAACGACCCGCCCAAGCACACCCGGCTGCGCCGGATGGTCAACGGCGCCTTCAAGCCGCCGGTGATCGAAGCGCTGCGCGAGCGCATCACGGCCGTCACCGACGAATTGCTCAACGCCTTGCCGGCGCCCACGCAGGGGCCGACGCAAGAGAGCGCCGAATTCGACCTGATGACCGGCCTGGCGCAAGCCCTGCCGGTGCGCGTGATCTGCGATGTGCTGGGCCTGCCGGCGGAAGACTTCGCGCAGACCAAGGCCTGGTCCGACGCGCTGGCCTGGATCGTCGAGCCGGTCATCCGCAAGGAGCAGCGCCTTGCTGCCGCGCAGGCGGCCGAGGGCATGGCGGCCTACCTGCTGCGTCACATCGCGCAACGCCGCGCCGCGCCCAAGCGCGACGACTTGCTGGGCCTGCTGATCGCCGCGCACGATGACGACGCGGCGCTGAGCGACGACGAACTGCTGGGCAACCTGATCCTGCTGTTCATCGCCGGCCACGAGACCACGACCAACCTGATCGGCAACGGCATGCTGAGCCTGCTGCGCCACCCGGCCGAATTCGCGCGCCTGCGCGCGCAGCCGGCGCTGATGCACAGTGCGGTGGACGAGATGCTGCGCTTCGAAGGCTCGGTCACCACGGTGGCGCGGCACACGGTGGAGCCGTACGCGGTGGGTGACGCGCTGATCCCGGCCGACCAGGTCATCTACTTCATGATCGGCGCCGCCAACCGCGACCCGGCGGTGTTTGCCGAGCCGGACCGCTTCGACATCGGCCGCACACCCAACCCGCACATGGGCTTTGGCGCCGGCATCCACTACTGCCTGGGTGCGCCGCTGGCGCGGCTGGAAGGCGAGATCGCGTTCACACGCCTGCTGCAGCGCTACCCCGCGCTGGCGCTGGCCGACCCCACGCCGCAGTGGCGCAAGCTGATCAACCTGCGCGGGCTGGAGGCCTTGCGTCTGAAGCCGGTCGACGCGGGCCATGCCTGAGCCGATCGAATGCTCGACCGCCCGGCTGCGGCTGCGCCAGTGGTGCGATGCCGATCGCCGGCCCTTTGCAGCACTCAACGCAGACCCGCAGGTGATGCAGTACTTTGCCGGCACCCTCACGCGAGCGGCCAGCGACCGCAGCATCGACGCGTGGCAAGCACAGTTCGCCCAACGCGGCTGGAGCAACTGGGCGGTCGAGCTCGCCGAGACCGGCGAGTTCATCGGCTACGTCGGACTGTCGGTGCCGCAGCGGGCGGAGTTGCCGTTCATGCCGTGCGTCGAGATCGGCTGGCGCCAGGCGCGCGCGTTCTGGGGCCAGGGCTACGCAACCGAAGGGGCCCGCGCCGCGCTGCGCGTGGGTTTCGAGCGGCTCGAGCTTTCGGAGATCGTGTCGTTCACCAGCCTCGTCAACCGGCCCTCGCGCGCGGTGATGGAGCGCATCGGCATGCTTGACTCGGGCGAAGACTTTGATCACCCGGCCTTGCCGGAGGGCAGCGAACTGCGCCGGCATGGCCTCTACAGAACTTCCGAGTGCCGCGAACCGTGTCCAGGTTTGCCGATTCCGAATTGATCACGCCAAGGAGACTACCTCATGACGACCCGTGGATTCAGCGTCAGCCACGCCAGCGGCGCCAGCTTCGAGCGCGGCCTGCGCTCCTTCTTCGAGTACCGCGACCTCGGCATCAAGCGCGCCACCGACGGCCGGGTCGTGGCGCATGTCATTCGCGCGGCGGCGGGCACCGACTTCTCCAGCCAACCGCACCTGCACACGACAGACTTTCAACTCGTGTACGTGCTCAAGGGCTGGATCGAGTTCGAGTACGAAGGGCAGGGCGTCGTGCGCCTTGAGGCCGGCTCGTGCGTGCACCAGCCACCCGGGATCCGGCACCGCGAGGTCGGCCACAGCGCCGACATTGAATTGCTCGAGGTGGTGATGCCGGGCGATTTCGGGACCGAGGACGTCGGCTCCGTGTCAGGCGGTTGAGCGTGTCGATCCAGGCGCAGCGCCGGTCGAACGCGAACTCGCTGGACGTGCTGGACGTGCTCGTCGTCGGCGCCGGCTTTGCCGGCCTGTACACGCTGCACAAGCTGCGCGGGCTCGGCCTGTCGGTTCAGGTGCTCGAAGCGGCGCCCAGCGTCGGCGGCACCTGGTACGCCAACCGCTACCCCGG